>JAZSCO010000091.1:0-13380 GCA_045602965.1 Acutalibacteraceae bacterium
CCGCTTTCAACAAGAAACGATATGCAGAGAAGTCAGCTTGCAGTTTTCAATAACGTTGCGAATATTGCAATAACGGGCATTCTTGTTGCTCTTCTTTTTCCGATGCTTGTTCTGCCGAAAATCAAGGGCGATATTGATGCATGGGTAACGTTTATGACGGTTGCGGCAATAATAATGCTGCCCGTTATGCTCCTCGAATATTATTTCACCAAAGAGCGTGTAACCCTTGAAAACCCTGAAAAAGCGTCAGAGGATAACATAGCCTTTAAAGAAAAAATCAAGGCCTGTATGCAAAACAAAAACTGGTGGATTCTTGTTGCATTCTGGCTTTTCTATTGGGTAGGTCAGCTTACCCGTTCAAATGCCATGACCTACTATGCAAACTGGGTGCTCGGCAGCACTTATGCCGACGGAATAACACAGACCTTGCTCAACGTTATCGGCGGTTTGCCCATGGGTATCGGCATATTCCTCGTCTGGCCTCTGTCAAAGAAATTCGGCAAAAAAACCGTTACTGCAACGGGATTCATTCTTTGCGTAATCGGCGATATCATCACTTTTATCGCCCCCGATAATCTTGTTACCGTGCTTATCGGTCAGTTCATTATGAATATGGGCATCGTGCCTGCCGCTTATGTTTTCCCTGCACTTATGGCAGGTGTGTTTGATGAGATTGAATATAAACACGGTTTCCGTTGTGACGGTGTTGCAACAAGCGTTATCAACTCGATGAACACCGTTGCCGTCGGCTTGAGTATCGGTGTTTTCAATCTTCTTATCAGAGGATATATCCAGCCTGAATTTGATGCGGCGGGCAACTGCATAACCACTCAACCTGATAATATTATATCAGCAATCGTCTGGGCATTTGTCGGAATAAATATATTCATTCACGCAGGTCTTGCAATTCTTCTGCGTTTTCTTGACATCGAACTCAAACTCCCTGCAATTCAGAAGATTATACGTCAGCGCCAGATTGACAAATGCAAAGCAAACGGCGAGGAATGGGTTGAGCCTGCAGAAAAAGCAAGACTTCTTCAGGAAGAGCTTGACGCCAAGGCGATTGAATCATTTAAAGCCGAACTCAAAGAAAAGTGTGCAAAGAGCAGTAAACTTAACTATGAGGCTGAACTTGAAAAATATATGAAAAAGTTCAGAGAACAGAAAGAAAAGGCAAGAATAAAAGCTGAAAAAGAATTGCGAGACGAGGCTGAATATACACGAAAAATGGAAGAGCAGGCAAAGAAAAAGGGAGTGAGGATATGAACCGCAGACCCGATATTATAGTAATCAACCCTGACCAGATGAGGGCGGATTCTCTGCATCATCTCGGTAACCTTGCTTCATATACTCCTAATCTTGATAACCTTGCCGATGAAGGAGTCAGCTTCAGCAACGCTTTCTGTCAGAACCCCGTATGTGTACCGTCGAGATGCTCGTTTATGACGGGTACTTATCCGCACACAAACGGTCACAGAACAATGAGTTATCTTCTCCGTCAGGGCGAAGATAATCTCTACCGTATACTTAAAAACAGCGGATATTACGTCTGGACAAGCGGCAGAGGCGACTGCCTAGCAGGTCAGCAGACAAAGTGGCTTAAAGAGTGCACAAGCGAAATCTTTAACAAATGCGGCAAGAAACCGAAGGATGAGGGCAGAGGCGAAAAGGGAGATAAGAGATATCTCAGTTTTTACAGAGGTGAAATAACCAATGTTGAAGCTGACGGTATGTGCCACGATAATGATTGGGTATGGACAAAAGGCTGTGAGGATTTAATCCGAAAAGCGAAAACCGATGAACCGATTTTTGCATTTCTAGGTCTTAACAATCCGCATCCGCCGTATCACGCTGAAAAAAGATTTCTTGATTTGATTGACGAATCAAAAATTCCGCCTGCAAAAGCACCGTCAAAACCCGAAGATAAAAAGCCGTCAATGCAGTATGAACTCTGCGATGCGCTTGGAATAGGGGATTGGGATGCTGAAAATATAACCGCACTGCGAAAGACCTATCTTGCACAATGTGCAAGGATTGACGAGTTGACGGGCAGAATTATTCAGGCACTCAAAGATACGGGCAGATATGATAATGCCGCAATCTTCTTTTTCTCCGACCACGGCGATTTTACCGCTGATTACGGCATACCCGAAAAGGCACAGAATCTGTTTGATGACTGCCTTGTGAACGTTCCGCTTATCGTAAAACTGCCGAAATATATGCAGACCGACAGCGGCATAAACGATAATCCCGTTGAGCTTGTTGACTTCTTTGCAACTGTTCTTGATATAACGAAAACCGATGCAAGTTACACGCATTTCGGTCGTTCTCTTGTTGAAACAATTGCCGATAAAACTATTTCGGTGCGTGATTTTGTCTGTAGCGAGGGCGGCAGATTGATGAACGAATCCCATTGCACAGAAGAGGTCGAAAACTATTTCGGTGTTGTTGCAGATGAGTATGCGCCGAGAATTGGTATTCAGCAGAAAAATGACGGTCAGCACACAAAGGCGGTTATGATCCGCACCAAGGATTATAAATATGTTATGCGCCTTTATGAAACCGATGAATTCTACGACCTTGCAAAAGGTGAAGAAAAGAACGAGATCGACAATTCCGAATATACCGGAATAATTGCCGATATGCGTTCGAAGCTTCTTGAATGGCTGTTTGAAACTTCAGACAGCGTGCCGAAAGATAAAGATGCCCGTTTCCCCGATGACTTCTATCTCGGAACAGTCAATGCAATGGCAGGCTTCAAAGTATCACCGCTTATCAAAGGCGTTATGAAGCTGACCCGCAACGATTTTTCATCGCTGGTCAACAAAGCTATAAAGCTGCTGCGAATTGACACAAACGGATTTTATAACAAGAAAATGTAACTGAAAAACCACTCCATTATGCCTGATGCACAGTGAAGTGGTTTTTATATTGATATAAAATTATTTCTTCTTTTTGAATTCTTTCTGACCTCTTGTGCTGCCGCCGTCACAAAGAATATCAACACCTGCAAGGTAACCGTTGCGCTCGTCAGCTACAGTTGCGATTGCGTAACCGAGTTCTTCGGGTTTGCCCATACGCTCTTCACAGGATAATTTGATAAGGTATCCGCCGTGTTCTTCTTCCATCTTGCCCATATCTGTTGCGATAAGACCGGGGCTGAGCGAAACAACTCTGATGCCCTTCGGACCAAGGTCAAATGCACTCTTTGCGGCATACCAGCAAACAAAGTTCTTTGAAAGACCGTATGCAAAGCCGTTCTTTTCATAATCGGTTTTAGCCATGTTTGCTCTTTTGATGAGTTTTGCAAGGAAAGCCGCTTCATCTGTTTCGGCAAGAGGATAAGCCTTCTTGGGGAGAATGAATGAGGGGAGCGAGTAAGCGGAGTTTGAAGAAATATCGCAGATAACGCTGCCTGCATTCATTTTCTTTGAAAATTCCTGATTAACATAAACCGTGCCGAGAGCATTGATGCGAAGAATCTTTTCCTGAACACCTGCACTGCCCATTGCGGGTGAAATGCCTGCGGCGTTGATTACGTTCTTGATTTCACCGAGTGAAGCCGCATATTCGGCAAGCTTTTTAACGCTTTCACGGTCTGATGTGTCACAGGCAAAAGCATAAGCTTCGTAACCCAATTCTTTGAGTTCGTTAACTGCATTTTCAAGCTTTGCAACGGTTCTGCCTGAGATGACGATAATTTTTTCTTTGGGCATAAATTTCGCTGCAGCAAGACCCATGCCACTGCCGCCGCCTGTGATTACGCAAACGTTTTTCATTATCAGTTCTCCTTTAAATATAAAAAATAACCATCTCAATTTTATCATAAAAAATTATTATTGTCTATAAATTTTTATCTGCTTATTTAGATTTTAATTTCAGCGTTTTGCATAAGAAAATGCCCTCGGTGAATTACCGAAGGCGTCCGACAAATTGGAATTTATTATTCTCCGCTCTGTCTTAATTTCATCCTATGCCAGTTTATGTATCCGTAAATATCATTAACAAAAAATGCTGCAAAACACATAACTACGGAAACATATCGTATATCACTTATGCTTGCAAGTACCCATAAAATAATCAGTACAATATCATTTGTCGCATAGGCTAAAGCAAAATAAGGGTTTCTTCTGAAAGTCAGATATACTGCAAGAAAGCTTGTTGTAACTGAAATTGTGCTCGGAATAATATTGGCAGTATTGAAATGTTCCAAGATAAAGTAAAAGATTATAGTAACTATCGCAGTGATAACCCACATAAAAACAGTTTCTTTTCTGTTTATTGAGTTAACCTTAACTTCCGCTTTGTTACCCTTGTATGGATTTTTGAGCCATGATATTAATGCAAATAATGACATAGGCATTGTCATACCGAGATAGGTAATCATTTCCCCGTAATAATTAAATGTAAATGATATAATTCCATATAAAATACTGAATATTACCATTAAAAGCTGACCGAACGGATTTCCCTTTGCATTGAAATAAGGGAGGTTACTCCGATTAAAGAGGCAGTTAAGGTGATATAATTCTCTCTGTCAAAAATTATGAAAGAAATAATAATCAGAATTACCGAAGAAAACCATAGCAATCTTTCTACTTTTGAAAAATAGTTTTTCAAGTAAAACCCTCCTAAAAAAATAAACATCCGCATACACATCTTCAAAGACCTAACGATGTGTAAACGGATGCATTGGTTGCATCTTACTACCCGGTGGCAGTTAAATATTTATTATAAATATTATACCATATGAAAGATTGCTTTGCAAGACAAATTATTATTTGTCAATCTCATTATAATTTCCTGCGATTGTTTTTGCAACACTTGAATTGACCGTGATAATGATATATAATTTTATTAACAAAACTGAAGGCGTGATGAAATGAAAAAACTTAAAATTGTTCTTTCGATTTTTCTGATACTTGTAATTGTTGCGGGAGGTTACGTCGGCAATATGCTCGGAGTTTTTAATGAAGGTAACTACGGTGAATTTTCTTTGAAAGATACTGCATATGTTCCCGAAAGTCCGGTAAACGGAAAGACGGTTATATTCCTCGGCAGTTCCGTAACCTTTGGCTACGGCTCGCTTGGCGTCAGCTTTGCGGATTTTCTTGAAAAGACCGACGGCATCACCGCTGTCAAAGAAGCGGTTTCGGGCACAACTCTTGTTGACGTCAAAAGCAATTCTTACGTTTCGCGAATGAAAAAGATTGATAAGAATATCAATGCCGATGCATTCGTCTGTCAGCTTTCAACCAACGATGCAACTAAGGAAATGCCACTCGGTGAAATTTCCGAAAGTTTCTATGTGAATGAATTCGATACACAGACCGTTGCAGGTGCAATTGAATACATAATTGCTTATGCAAAAGAAACGTGGAACTGTCCCGTTGTATTTTATACACAGGCTAAATATGAAAGCGAGCATTACGGGAAAATGGTTGACCTTCTTTTGAAAATTCAGAAGAAATGGAACATAACCGTAATTGATTTATGGAATAACGATGAGATAAATTCGATCACCGATGAGGAAAGAATAATTTATCTTGTTGATCATATTCATCCGACAAAAGCGGGCTATAAAGAATGGTGGTTGCCCGAATTCCGGAAATGTTTATATGAAATTATAAAGTGACGGAAGTGACTGAATGATATTCGGAAATGCCGAAGTAACGGTAATAAAAAGCAAACGGAAAACAATTTCAATTCAGATAAAACCCAATGAGGTTATTGTTCGCGCGCCGACAAGGATGAGACAAAACGATATCGAAAGATTTGTTGAATCTAAAAGAAGTTGGATTGAAACGCATCTGCAATCTGTTTCTGAAAAACAAAAACTTCTTCAGGATACGGAGCCGTATACCGAAGAAGAAATCAGAAGTTTTGTTGCAACGGCAAAAGAAGTTATTCCGCCGAAGGTTAAGTTTTATGCCGATAAAATCGGCGTGACTTACAATAAAATCACTATCCGATGTCAGCATACCCGATGGGGAAGCTGTTCATCAAAAGGCAATCTCAACTTCAACTGTCTGCTTGTTTTGATGCCCGAGGAAATCATCGACAGCGTTGTTGTTCACGAACTGTGCCACAGAAAACAGATGAATCATTCTGCAAAATTCTATGCGGAAATCGAAAAAGTTTTTCCCAATTACAACTGTTGCCGTCAATGGCTTAAGCAGAACGGAAATAAATATATGAGCCGAATCCCAAGATAAATCCAAGGGAATTCGGCTTTTTTTATGCCATTTTTTGTGGATTGTAAGCAGGGCGGGGGGACCAACTATTCAAAAATTCCCCGTCGCACATACCGCTTGTCGGTGAAATGTTTTTCCAGAACTCATCAAAAAAACGGAGAGAAAATTTGAAAATCTTCTCTCCGGACTGCGCCACAGTGGCTTGAATATTTGTATTTATTATTATGTTTTTTAATAATCCGTAAATCTTTGCGATATTTTCCTGATGATCCGGAATTTTTTCTTTGAAAACTGTGTTTCGTGATATTTGTGCCTTTATCAGTCTTCAACCATATTTTTTACTTTTGGTGGTGAAGTCAGGTCAGAAAAGCCGTAAAACTTTCTTGCATTTTCACCTAAAAACAGCTTTTTGTTTTCCTGAGAAATCTCAGTTGTTTTCTCAATGAAATCAAGACTCATTTTGTATGTGATCGCTGTCATGGTGCGGGGATAGTCGCTGCCCCACATAAGCTTTTCGAAGCCTGCAAATTCTGCAGCCTCATTAATGGCTTTCACAGCCGAATGATACGGATAAAACTCGGAGTTGAAAAGCCAGGTTATTCCGCCGCTTTCAATAA
Organism: Acutalibacteraceae bacterium; assembly: GCA_045602965.1. Classification (GTDB taxonomy): domain Bacteria; phylum Bacillota; class Clostridia; order Oscillospirales; family Acutalibacteraceae; genus CAG-177. The sequence continues at coordinate 6,812 of JAZSCO010000091.1, forward strand.
ACACATTTTTATTTCTTGCAAGCTTTATCTGTTCGTGCCAGCCCGCTCTTGTAACCATTCCGAAGTGTCCGATTGCAATTCTGATGTTCGGGTACATTTCAATGATTCTTTGCATATCTTCAGTCTGTTCGTCACCGTCGGCAAGGTCAATTGAAATGAATTTACCCTTGTCATCCGCAACTCTGAAAGGTTCAAGATGATTCAAAAGGTTCTTATCCTTGAGTCTGCCTGCACAGATTTTGATGCCGTCAAACTCTGAAATGTCACATAGAGGTTTTTCTTCATACAAAGCGCATATCTTTATTCTGTCACTTTTGCAGGTGAGAAGATATCCGTCCTGATTGCCGTCAATATACTCCTGAGTTATTACGGCACCGCTGACTCCTGCGTAGTCCATATTGGCTATAAATCTTTCTGCAGAGTTTTTTCCGTCTGTCATGTATGGAGGCGTCATCTGACGGATTTCACCGCCGAAGTCACTTTTTCCGCCGCCAATATCATAAACAGGATTTCCGTTAACGATTCCGTTCTGTTTTTTCCATAAATGAGCGTGTGCATCAATAATCATAAGGTAACACCGTCCTTGAATATTGCAATTTCTCTGTTGCCCTGAATTTCATTTTTGGTTTGTTCTCCGTCGGCAACCCTTTTTATAATATCAAGCAGTTCTTCTTCTTTTTGTTGCTTATCAAATCCGTATGCAGAATAATCAATCCAATGAGGCTTTTTTGTAGCTATTGTGTTATTTGATGCAATTTTAATTGTAGGCACTGCACCGCCGAGTGGTGTGCCTCTGCCTGTTGTAAACAATACCAAATGGCATCCGACTGCTGAAAGATTTGTAATTGAAACAATGTCGTTTCCGGGTCCGTTCAGAAGATTGAGTCCCGGTTTTGTTACTGAGTCACCATAGTCAAGCACATCAACAACAGGTGCGGTTCCGCCTTTTTGAACGCAGCCGAGAGATTTTTCTTCAAGAGTGGTAATTCCGCCATCTTTATTTCCGGGTGACGGGTTCTCCGAAACGGACTGTCCGTGGTCTTTGAAATACTGTTTAAAGTTATTGATAAGATCAACACTTTTATCAAAAACTTCTTTGCTGACGCATCTTTCGAAGAGAACCGTTTCTGCGCCAAACATTTCAGGAACTTCGGTAAGAACTGCCGTTCCGCCCATAGCGCAGAGTTTATCGGTAACTTTACCTACAACTGCATTAGCGGTAATGCCCGAAAATCCGTCAGAGCCACCGCATTTAAGTCCGACTTTAAGCTTTGAAACAGGAACTTTTTCACGTTTATCGGTTGAAGCAATTTCTTTTAATTCTTCTATAATTTTAATACCTTGTTCAAGTTCGTTCTTGCAATCCTGAACTGAAAGGAATTTTACTCTTTTTTCGTTCAGGGAGCCTAAAACTTTTTGCATTTCTTGAATATTGTTGTTCTCGCAACCAAGCCCGAGAACAAGCACACCGCCTGCGTTAGGGTGATTGATAAGTCCGCGAAGAATAAGCTGAGTAACTTTCATATCATCACCCAACTGACTGCAGCCGTAAGGATGCAAAAAACAGATTGCCCCTGTTTTTTCGGAAATTTGCTTTGCAATACTGTTTACGCAACCTACTGTCGGTACTATCCAAATATCATTTCTGATACCTATATCACCGTTTTCACGGATATATGCATTTATGTAAAACGGTTCCTTTGGTATCAGCTCTGCAAAATCAGGCTTATATTCATAAGAAAGAATATCTCCCAATTTTGTTTTCATATTGTGGGAGTGAACAGTTTCGCCCGCCCGAATATTTTCAGTCGCACAACCGATAGGATATCCGTATTTAATAACATCTGCGCCTTTCACAATGTCACACAGTGCAATTTTATGCCCTGTTTCAAGATTTACGCAAACATTATCCTTTTCGTTTATTTTGATAGTATCCATTTCATTGCATCCTTTGCACCGAGTGCATCAATTTTATTGTAGTATTGCGTAACAATTTCCGTCATATCCGAAAGGTCTGCGTGCCACAATACGGTATTTTTAAGAATATCAGCTATGCTGTCATTCTTCATTATTTCAATAATATTTTCGTTATCTTCCGGAGTATCGTTTTTATAGAAATAAATAAGGTTTGCAAGAGAAAAAGTAAGTCCTTCGGGATATTTTCCTTTTTGTTCTTTATATTCTGATAAGGTCGGAAGAACACGTACAGAAAATTTGCTCACGGAATTAAGAGCAATAGAACGCCATTTATGCTGAATGAAAGGATTTCTGAAACGGTCAAAAACACTGTTTGCAAATGCAATACTTTCTTTGTTCTCGCCGATTGCAGGCAGAATTTCTTCTTTCATACATTTATTTAGAAATGCAGATGCAACTTCATCATTCATTGCTTCGCCTACAGTATCTATACCTGAAAGCAAAGCACCTGCCACAAGAGATGTATGAGCGCCGTTTAGAATTCTCACCTTGATTTTTTTATAGGGTTTTGCGTCGTCTGTCCAGATGACGTTGAAACTTGCTTTTTTAAGAGGCAGTTCTTCTTCGAAGTCGCCCTCAATAACCCAGAGATGGAATATTTCAGCCGTATCAAGGAATTTATCATCGGGATGAGTGTCTTTTGTTTCATCATTGGGATAACCTGTAACAATGCGGTCAACGAGAGTGTTACAGAAGGTGTTTTCATTTTCTATCCAAGAAACAAAATCTTCCTCAAGATTCCAAAACTCTGCATATCTGATAACACAATTTCTCAATGCATCGCCATTATTATCAATCAGTTCACAGGGGAGAAAAACAAAGCCGTCAAAGCCGTTTTTGTAGCGTCTGTAAAGAAGCTGAGTGAGTTTTGCGGGGAATCCTTTGCAAGGGGAGTCGTTGAATTTGCAGGTGTCATCAAACGTAATGCCTGCCTCTGTTGTGTTTGAAACAACAAATCTGAAATCCGTATTGTCTGCAAGAGAAATATAATCATCATAATTTTTATACGGATCAATGCATCTTGAAATTGATTCAATAAGGTGATGTTCTTCAACCACTTCACCGTTCTCAATACCTCTTAAAAAAAGGTTGTATTTGCTGTTCTGTGCGTTTAACAGGGCGCATTTTCCCCCTTCTCTGGGCTGAACAATAACTGCCTTTCCGTCATAAAGATGCTCTTTGTTCATTACATCAAGAAAATAATCAAAGAAGCCTCTAAGAAAATTGCCTTCACCAAACTGAATTATTGTTTCTTTCATTTCAGTCACCGATTTTTATCAAAAGTTTTGCAAGTGTACCGTCGTTATTTGCAAGTGCTTTAAAAGCATCGAGGGCATTTTCCATATCATAAATACCGCTGACCATTTTCATAACATTTGCTTTTTTGTTAGCGACGTTGTCGATATTGTTGAGAAAATCATTTTTTAATGCATTACGGCTGCCGTGAATATTTAGCTCTTTTTTAAGGATAACAGAGTGAACAAAATTTGTTTCTCTTTTTCCGTTGCCTATAAGTATAATGTTTGCAGCAAAGGCGGCATTTTCAATGCAACCTAAAAAAGTTTCCGGAGCACCGCAGGCTTCAATGCAGACATCAAAGCCGTTGCAGTTTGTGAATTCTTTTGTGAATTCTTCGAGAGAGTGTGTTCTTGTGTTTATAACGGCATCGGCACCGTATTCCTTTGCAAGGTCAAGGCGGTTATCAAGAATATCTGCAACAACAATCTTTTTGCATTTCTGCTTTGCGGCAAGAAGGGCAAAAAGACCTATCGGTCCCGCACCTATTATAAGGACACTGTCGCTTTCTTTGATTTCTGCTCTTGAAACTGCGTGCTGTGATATTGAAAAGGGTTCAATGAGTGCAAGCTCCTCGGCGGAAAGACCCTTGCCATCGTAAATTCTTTCAACCGGCATTGAGATATATTCGCAGAATGCACCGTCGCGCTGAACACCCATTGTCTGATTATCTGTACAGCAGTTTACAAATCCTCTTTCGCAGGAATAACAACCGCCGCAGTTGAAATACGGGTTGCAGGTAACGATATCGCCAGCCTTTAACCCTTTATTGTTTTCGGGGATTGACACGATTTCTGCTGAAAACTCGTGACCGGGTATCCTCGGATAGGTTGTAAAGGGCTGATTGCCTGTAAAGGATGCAACATCAGCACCGCAGATGCCTACATATTTAACCTTGAGAAGCGCTTCGCCTTCTTTGACTTCGGGCATCGGTACTTCTCTTATTTCAATTTCGTTTGGCTTAGCTATTACTATCGCTTTCATTTTACTTGCCTTCCTCTATATATTCTTTATTCCAGATAATGCCTGTTTTTAAGGGTGCACCTTTGCAGAATATTTTGTTTTCGTAAGCATCAAGGGGATCACTTATGAAATCTTCTTTATCAATAAGCTCCACAACCTCGTCATATCTGCTGTCAACAAGAACATTTATCGCCTTTTCCATATGTTCCTGACGGAAGTTTATAGATGCAAAAATAAGGTGATTTTCAAAACCGAAGGGCATTGTATCATAGGACACAACAGGACCTAATGAAAAACTGTTGTAAACTCCGTTACAGCCGAGAACCTTATGCTCAAAAGCAATTCTGTGCTCAACGTTACTGCCACTTGTGCCGATAAACATAGTTGCTCTGCCACCGAGCATTTCTGTAATCTTTTCAGCGGTTTCTTTTTCCGAAAGACCTGCTGTTGAAAGATAGTCAGCTTTTGCGATTTCTTTTGAGAAAATAACCTTTTTGCAGTTTTCGTCACTTCTGCCGACGAATAAAATATTTGCATCCGGATAATGTCGTCTGATCTGATCGGCAATAAAAAGTCCTGTCATACCGAGACCGAAAACAACAGTTCTTTTGAAGATGTTGCATTTTGCGAGTTTTCTCGCTTCGGCTTCAGAGCGTTTGTTTTTTGCCATTTCAACTCTGAAATTCTGCGCCTCACCCAAATCCTCCATTCGTTCAAGCTGGAATATTGCACAGGCATAGGGATCTGCAAAAGAGAGTCTTTTTGCCACGGAAAGGGGCAGTTTTGTCATATTTTCATATTTTTCGGGCAAGTGCAGAAGCATATCAGGAATGAAATAATTCTTATCGCAGAAAAGACCGTCTGCCTTGTCGCAGCCGTATTCGAAATAAGTTTCGTCCTCGGTGTAGCGAGTGGGATCATAACTGTCACCGCCGCGGATAAGAACAATAGCAAACCTGTTTTCGTCCGGTACCCATACAACGCCTTCGTGACCGTTTATCAATCTGTTTTCACCCTCAGGAAATTTTGCGGAAAGTTTACCGTCTCTGCCCATTTTCATAAGCTCAAAATCTGTTCCGCAAAAGCCCTGGAAAACGGGATAAACCTCTGTGCCTTTATGTAAGGGTTCGCCACGGAGTCTTTGTCTTTCGGGGTTGATAAGATTGATTTCTCCGTATTTTACAGGTTTTTCTTTATCGTTCTGAAAATATGTACCGTATGTTTTCATGTGTGTTCACCTTTAATCTTTTTGTTATGTCATAAAGATTATCATAATATCATTTACACAATCATAACATAAGCACGGCATAATGTAAATATTGATGTCATTTAAAACTATATAGTATGGTAATATTGCAATCGTATTTTAAGATGAATTCAAATGATTATATTTATTGCCGTCTTAGATATATCGGATTTTTTGCAAAATGAAAATACCTGCAAACGGTTTCGATTGCAGGTATTATTCACAATTTCAAGTGTATCATTTATTATATGTGCGATATTTTGTAAGCGTAAATCCGTGCAGGCCGCTGTCGGTCCGGTCATCGCCTTCGGTAACAAAACTTTCCGGGCAGTAGGCTTCATAAAAACGCGGTGCATAGTGAAGCGGTCCAACGATGTTGCGTCGTGTGCCTACAACGCCGAAACGTGGTTTTATCGCTTTCACCGTTTTTATAGTATTCAGCTTCGGTTTGAGTCTGCGAGATAACAGTCTTTTCAGGAAATAATCCAATGAAAAACATATCAATTGCAAACATAACGGACAGCAAAAATGAAATGATTTGTGTCATGTTTTCCGCTTTAATGTCTGTTATGCAAATTGGAATTTGTCAGTTTACCCTACCTATCATATCAAGAGGGATTTCTGTAAAATCAGGAGCGTCTTTTCTGATTTCATCAATGTCTTTGATATTATAATCTCCGTTATCGATATCAACAAAGATTTCATCGCATTTACATACATTATATATTGCATTTTCACTTATATCGCTGAACCTCCAAACGGAGCTGTAAACTTCGCCGTAGCCCATGTTTTTATTAATGATAATATTATTTTTGAAGGTGCTTGCAGGGTTTGGAATATAATCGGGCGAATCTGATTTTGAAATATCGTCTGTACAGTTCTTGTATTCGGGAAATGCATTTTGCCAGATTTCACTCTGCCAGGGTGAATTATACAGTGCTTCCCACATATCGCCGCTGCCGACGTAAGCGTGAGTAAACCATCCGTTTTCAAGAGCGCCTTCCCTTGCTCTGTCGTCAAATCTCAGAGCATTGTTACCCGGATTGACTATGATATTATTGGTTATGACATTGTCTCTGCCGCCGCC
>JAZSCO010000092.1:0-4869 GCA_045602965.1 Acutalibacteraceae bacterium
CGCAGGAATTGAGAGCCTCTTTTCTTGCCTCGGCATCTTTTCTTTTTTCTTCGCTTAAGGTGATAAGTTCAATATCTTCACGGGATGAAATTCGATGAAAAATGCGCAGACCCGTTGTTCCTTCTTTTCCGTCTATAAAAATCTTTGTCTTTTTCATAACAGTATACCTCTGGAGATTAAGATACGCATAATTATACATAAATTATTGCATAAAGTCAAGTTGATTCTGCATAATCACGCGTATTTTGTCAATATTATGCAATAATTGACCGAGCACAGATTCGGTTTGTGCAATATGATATATTATACGATAATTTTTTTCTTTGCAACAATTTCGTTTTCAAGCTTTTCTCCGTCGAAAAAGCTTTTGATGTTGCCGAGAGTTATTTCGGCAATTCTTTTCAGCGCCTCATGGGTGAGGAATGCCTGATGCGAGGTGACAAGCACATTGGGCATCATAATAAGCCTTGAAAGGACATCGTCTTTTAAGATGCTTTCGGATAAATCTTCATAGAAGAATTCGCTTTCTTCCTCATAAACATCAAGACCTGCACCGCCGATTTTTCCGCTCTTTATGCCGTTTATGAGGGATTCGGTATCAATGAGTGCGCCTCTTGAGGTGTTGAGAATGAAAACTTTTTCCTTCATCATTTTTATGGAATAATCGTTTATCATATGATAGGTTTCGCTTGTGAGAGGACAGTGGAGCGAAATGACATCAGCCCTTGCAAAAAGTTCCTCAAGAGGAACATATTCAAGATAACCCTGTGAAGGATAGGGGTCATAGGCGATAACGTTCATGCCGATGCCTCTGCAGATATCGATGAAAGCCATGCCGATTTTGCCCGTACCGATTGCGCCGAGAGTTTTGCCGTGAAGATCAAAACCGACAAAACCGTTAAGGCTGAAATTGAAATCTCTTGTACGGATATATGCTTTGTGAGTTTTTCGCACGAGAGTGAGCAAAAGTGCAAGAGTATGCTCCGCAACCGCATGGGGTGAATATTCGGGAACACGCACAACCGGCATAACGTCTTTTGCGGCAGAGAGGTCAACGTTGTTATAACCTGCGCAGCGCATGGCAATAATCTCAACGCCGTTTTCTTTAAGAACATTTATGGTTTCTTTGCCGATATCGTCATTGACAAAGGCGCAGACTGCTTTGAATCCCTTTGCCATAACTGCGGTGCGTGGACTCAACTTGGACTCGAAATATTCTATTTCAATTCCGTAATTTTCTTTCAGCGCATCAAAATAAATCTTATCGTATGGTTTTGTATCAAAAAATGCAATTCTTATCATAAAAAAATCATCCTTCAACATAAAGATATCCTTTCAGGAGTAGTTTACCCCTGAAAGGAATAATTTATTATTTCAATTTATGGATAAATAAACCGCTGAGGAGTTTTGGTTCAAACCATGTTGATTTCGGAGGCATAATCTGACCTGCGTCCGCGATATCCATAAGCTCTTTGAGCGTTGTGGGGTACATCGAAAATGCAAGGCACATATCCTCGTTAACTCTGCGTTCAAGCTCGCCGAGACCTCTGATTCCGCCAACGAAGTCGATGCGTTTGTCTGTTCTGGGGTCATCGATTCCGAGAATGGGTGAGATGAGATTGCTCTGAAGAATGGAAACGTCAAGAGCATCAACGGGGTCGGCGGCATTGAATGAGCCTGCTTTTGCGGTGAGTTTATACCATTTTCCGCCGAGAAGCATTCCGAAAGTATGAGCAGATTCGGGTTTGTATGCGTTTTCGCCGACAAGCTCAACGGAGAATTTCTCGCTGATTTTTTCAATGAACTCTTCTTCGCTGTTGCCGTTCAAGTCCTTGATAACACGGTTGTAGTCCATGATTTCAAGCTCATCGCAGTCAAAAAGCACGGCAAGGAAATAATTGAATTCCTCATTTCCGTTATAGTCTGGATACTGTTCTCTGCGTTTGAGACCGACCTTGACCGCCGAAGCGGCTCTGTGGTGACCGTCGGCAATATAAAGATAATCAACAGCCGCAAAAAGCTTCGAGATTTTTGAGGCTGTTTCGGGGCAGTCGATAACCCATACGGTGTTTGCAATGCCGTCGTCGGTTACGAAATCATAAACAGGAGCGTGACTTTCTTTCCAGTCGGAAACGGTTTTTGCAATTTCCGTCTGAGGACGGTATGTGAGAAAAATCGGACCCGTGTTTGCATCGCAATAGTCAACGTGATTTATTCTGTCGGCTTCCTTGTCGGCTCTTGTCAGTTCGTGCTTCTTGATAACGGAATTGATATAGTCGTCAATCGAAACACAGCCGACAAGTCCTGTCTGACTTCTGCCGTTCATAATCTGGCGGTAAATATAGAATTTGTTTTCTTCGTCCTGCTTGCATATTCCGTCGGAAACAAGCTTGTCAAGATTTTCTCTCGCTTTGAGATAAACGGTTTCGGAATAAAGGTCTGTACCCTCGGGCAAATCTATTTCTGCCTTGTCAACGTGGAGGAAGGAATAAGGATTTCCTTTAACCATTTCCGCAGCTTCCTTGCTGTTCATAACATCATAGGGAAGCGCCGCAACCTTGTCTGCATATTCGGGAACAGGTCTTATTGCTTTGAAAGGTCTGAAAACTGCCATATTTATCACCTTGAATTTATTTTTTCTATATATTACATTAATATGAATTGTTTGTCAATTTATTGTGAGAATATTGATTTTTATTTTTAATAATAGTATAATTATAATGCAATATTTTTTGAACAATATTCAAATTTCTATATAGGAGGAATGATTAATGTACTGTTCAAAATGCGGAAATCAGATTCCCGAAGAAACCGGAATTTGTCCTGCCTGCAGTCCTGCTGAAAATTCTTCGGGTAAGCCTTTCATCAAAGCACCGTCAAAGTTTTCAAAAAGTTATGCCGCAATTTTCACGGCTCTCCTTGTTTTCCCTGCAACCGTCTGCACGGCAATTGACTTTGCCTTTGACAGATACGACTATTGGTTCGGCTATGTCGTAGGCGCACTTGCTGTCACATGGGTGCTTTCGGTGCTTCCCGTTCTCAGGATAACACGACCTGCCGTAACCGCAATAATTTGCTTCGGTTCGATAATAGCATATATGTTTTTCATTGTTCATAAGACGGGAGAGCATATGTGGCTTTCGAAATTTGTTTTACCGATGTTCATATTAACGGCAGCTCTTATTTCGATTGACGTTTCGGTCATAGGCGCAAAGAAAATCAAAGGTTTGCATATTCTTTCGCTTCTTTCTCTTGAATGTGCGGCTTTTCTGGTTTGCCTTGAGGCAACGCTTGATAACTGGTTAACAGGCGCTGTTGATATCAAATGGTCGATAATTCTTGCCTGCGGTTTCATTTCCGTTGTTGCAGTGCTTGAAGCATTCAGTTACATCATAAAGATAAATAAAAAATAATCGGAGGAAATCCAAAATGAAAATGTCGTTCCGTTGGTACGGTGAATCAGACTCCGTTTCACTTCAGTATATCCGCCAGATTCCAAACATGAAAAGCATTGTAAGTGCTGTTTACGATGTTAAACCGGGCGAAGTATGGCCTGAAGAAAGCCTTGCAAAGATAAAAAAACAGTGTGACGATAACGGACTTGTTTTTGATGTTGTTGAATCAATCCCCGTGCATGAGGATATAAAGCTCGGCAGAGGAGAGGTTGATAATCTTATTGAAGTTTACTGCGAAAATATCCGCCGCTGTGCAAAATACGGCGTGAAGTGCGTAACTTATAATTTTATGCCTGTTTTCGACTGGACACGCACTCAGCTCGATAAAGAAGCTCCCGACGGTTCAACAAGTCTTGTTATGTATTGGGAGCAGATGAAGGGTCTCGACCCTCTTAAAGATGACATTCATCTTCCCGGCTGGGATTCAAGCTATACTCAGGATGAAGTCAGAGAGCTTATCTCGGCTTACGGCGAAATCGGCGCAGAGGGACTCTGGGCAAATCTTGAGAGATTCCTCAAGAAGGTAATTCCCGTTGCAGAGGAATGTGGAGTAAGAATGGCTATCCATCCCGACGACCCCCCGTATCCCATTTTCGGACTTCCCAGAATTATAACAAACGAAGAGAATCTTGACAGAATGCTTGCAATCGTTGACAGTCCTGCCAACAGTCTTTGTCTTTGCACAGGCTCACTCGGCTGTGCATCTTCAAATGATGTGGTTGCCATGGTGCGTAAATACAGCGCAATGGACAGAATCGCATTCATGCATATGAGAAATATTCTTATCATGCCCGACGGCAGCTTTGAAGAAAGCGGACATCTTTCCGACTGCGGAAGCCTTGATATGTACGATATTACAAAGGCACTTGTTGAAACAGGCTTTGACGGCTATGTAAGACCCGACCACGGCAGAATGATTTGGGGCGAAACCGGTAAACCCGGCTACGGACTCTATGACCGTGCACTCGGTGCGGCTTATATCAACGGACTTTTCGAAGCTTGCGAAAAAGCAGTTAAATAAAGGAGAAAACCATGAACGCTATTTCAGAAAAAATTATGTCAATCGGCGTTGTGCCGGTTATTAAACTCAATAATCCCGAAAGAGATTCGGTTGCTCTTGCAAAGGCTCTTGTTGAAGGCGGAGTTCCTGTTGCCGAGGTAACTTTCAGAGCAGCAGGTGCGGCAACAGCAATCAAGCTTATGAGCGAAAACGTTCCCGAAATGCTTGTCGGTGCAGGCACAGTGCTCTCAACCGAGCAGGTTGACGAGGCAATCGAGGCAGGCGCAAAGTTTATCGTTACTCCCGGTCTTGACGAGGAAATCGTTAAATACTGTCAGAGCAAACACGTTCCCATCTATGCAGGCTGTACCACACCCACAGATTACCACACAGCATACAGACTCGGTCTTGACG
>JAZSCO010000093.1:0-15439 GCA_045602965.1 Acutalibacteraceae bacterium
GGTTCGGATATTGGTGGCTTATGCTTCAACACTCTCAGCCATGACATTGAAGCTCTCGGCATTTCCGAAGGCGATCTTGTTATTTCAAAGAAGCTTGCAGCAACTGAATATGCCAACAACAATTTTATCGCTGTTCCCTCATCAGGTCTTTCAGGCTGCGATATTCAGAGAATAACTTCAATAACAGTTTATTCGGAAGATAATGCTTCATTTACGGTTGCACCTATTTCCTCAGCCGGATATCCGTATACTGTTCCGTTCTCTTCTTGCTACGGTGTTGTTAACTACTATGTTCCAGTTCTCGGCGGCATTCTTTCCTTTGCAATGGACAATGCAATTCTTGTATGCATTCTTTTTGTACTTCTCGCAGCGTTCTGGTGTCTCATGCTTGTTCTTATGGGTAAAAGCTCAAAAACCGATGCTGCAGCAAAGGAACCTAAAGCCAAGAAGACTAAAACTCCCAAAGTAAAAAAGACAAAAACACAAAAACAAAAATAAAAAACAAAGCTCTGCAAAACTGATTGCAGAGCTTATTTTTATATCTCAACAGAAATTATATGTTCATTCTGTTCGGCGATAAGAAGAATTTCATCCATGGATGTTGTTCTCGCTTTTTTGATTGTGATATCAAGAGTTACGGTTGAATCGTCATTTCTCGACATCTTGCATTTTTCAATCAAAATCTTATTTTTCTCAAGTAATGTTCTGAAATCTTTTACAGCATTTACGCTGTCAGAAAGTGTAACCGTAAATTCATTAACAGTATTTTCGAGGCGAGTGAAAAATTTGTGAAACACAAGCTGAAACAATACCATAAGAAGCGTTGCGCCTAATGCAACAGAATACATTCCCGCACCAATTGCAAGACCGACACTTGCAGTTGTCCAGATACCTGCAGCAGTTGTGAGTCCTTTGATGGAAACATCCTTTACAAATATAACACCGGCTCCAAGGAAACCAACACCGGTAATTACATTTGAAGCAATTCTTGATGCATCCGCACGAAGGCCTTCAAATTGCAACAAATCAAAAAAACCGTATTTTGAAACAATCATTGCAAGCGCTGCACCGAGAGCAACAATCATATGAGTTCTTATACCGGCATCTTTCTGGCGTCTGCTTCGTTCGTAACCGATTATTACTCCGCAAAAACCCGCAAGAACCATTCTGACAAGAAAAAATACGCTTTCAGAGAAATCAGTATATAAAGAATCAAAAATTTCTTGCATAACTCTCCCCTTTTCATGAATTATTAATTTATAATTATATCAATTAATATGACAATTGTCAACAGAATTAAAAAATCCTTTTGAGACTCTTTGAACAATAATGTTTTCAAGTCCGAAAATGCGCTTGAAGAATGCAATGATAATCATAAAGAAATTCGACTGAACATTAAGGGTTTCGGAATCAGATATTCATTACCGTCTGAATCGGTGATAATATTTCCGTCGGCATCAACAAGAACCGCTGTTGTTTCAAATGAGCCTCCAAGATTACAGTAAGAATTATATACTTCACATTCATTTTAGTAACTGACATCAACAAACCAATTAAAACAAAAACGCCATCTTAAAAATGGACAAAAAAATATTACTTAGTGTCCGATGGTGGAGATGAGGGGGATCGAACCCCTTACCTCTTGAATGCCATTCAAGCGCTCTCCCAAGTGAGCTACACCCCCATATTTGAGGACACTAAGTAATTTATTTATTAAGTTTTTTGTGGGGTGCGTTTCTGAGTATTTTGGGCTCCCAAGTGAGCTACACCCCCAAAAGATTGCTTGAATATATTACCATATAATCAGTTAAAAATCAAGTCTAATTTCAAAAAATTTATTCAGTCCCATTCGCTTCCTGTAACAGTATCAAGGTTAACACCTTTTGTGTCATGCGTTTTAGCAGCCATGGCAACAAGTGCAGCAACAAAACCGGGAACGGTTAGACAAAAAGCCACCACACCGGTCACTGAATTTCCAAGAAGAGTTATAAGCGGCAAGCTCACGCCGTAAGAAATAATAACTCCTGCCGCAACAACAACAAATTCAGCAGACATAATTGATGAACGAAGATTTGTCGGAGCAGATTCACCTATCATCATGATAATAACATCATTTGTTGAATAATAACTGCCTATACATGCACCGCAAAGGAAACCTACAATATACGGATTCCACGCAAGCTTTGAACCGACACTGAAACCGATAAACGCTATAAGACAATTGACAACGGTTGTTATGGCAGCTGTCTTTCTTCCTTTCGAATCAGAAATGAATCCCATTATAACCTGCGAAAAAGCACAACCTACCGGAAACATAAATAATGCATCTGTGACAGGTCCTATACTGACAGCGTTCATTACTTCATCGCTCAACGATGCAAAAAGACCGTTTGCAACATAATTCTCGGCGTAACCGTAAGAAAGAATTACCTGATAATTCAAGGTTGTAACAAATCCGATATTCGCAAGAGCCCCAACGATATAAAGCCATCTGAGCTGTTTATGTTTGAAAGCGAACTTCAGCGCAGGAATAACTCCACCCTGAGCATTCTCCTCTTTTTTCAGTTCGTTTTCTCTCGCTCTTTCATCAGCATTCATTTTCAGATATTTAATTCTTGAATCAATAAACGCATCGGTCTCTCTTGCAAAAAACAATGCCACTGAGCAAGCAACAATTCCGATAAGCGAAGGGATAAGATATACGTTACGCCATTCGGAAGCTTCATTCATAAGAAGTCTTCTTAAAAGAGGGATAAGCATAACGCCCATGTTCGCAACAAATTTTATAGAAGAATATATTCTCGCTCTGTGTTTTGACGGAGCAGATTCCATGATATAAACAACTTGCATATCATGAGGAATAAAAAACTGTACTACACAAGCTCCCAAAGCATAAACTACGATACTGTCTGAAAGATAAATAAGCAAAAGCGAAAGACTCATTCCGAATGTATTGATGATAAGGAATGTTTTTCTGCCGAATCTGTCCGCAAGAGGTTTATAAAAAATTGCAAGCACCTGAAAAGGCACGACTACCATTGTCAGAATATCAAGAAGACCGACAGAACTGTCTCCGTATTTTGCAAAAAGGTCATTAGCGATTTCAGTTTTCATAAGTGTGCCGATTTGCGATGCAACTTCATCGGTGATATATATCAGACAAATAATAAATATGAGATAAAAAAGATAGAACCTGTTTTTAGGCTTTGATTTAACTCTTTCCCATCCGGCAAGTTCTCGTTGATTTCTTTTTTGTATTCTGATTAATTTTTCGGGTGAAGGTTGTTTTGTTTTCATGGTTATTTCCCCATTTCTTTTTCAATCCATATCATCAGAAGGTTAACAATTTTTTCTATCTGTTTTTCGTTGAGTTCCGTTCCCAATGGCACTTTATACCATTTATTAAGACATCCTCGGCAACAGCAGGCACATGCATGCTGCGCTTTAAATACCGGATGACCTTTCAGCGGCGTCTGTTTACCATCGTTAAGAATTATTGAAGGCGCGAGTCTTTTAGATATAAAATTTCTTGCATGGAGTTTTATAACATCAATCCCTTTTTCTTCAACATAATTCTTGTCCGAAGCATCAAGATGAAAGGAAGAACGAAATTCCGATTTATTCAGTTTTTCAAGAGCTTGTTCTACAGTCATTAATTCATCTCCGAAAATTTCTGTTTTAATTATACCACAACAACTCAAAAACATCAATGATTTACTTGACGATTAATCTGGCGGTGTTATATAATGTTAAAAAAACGAAACGGAGATTATTATGGATAAATTTGCAAGATTCAGATACCAACCGTGTATACCTCTCGGAGAAGACGGCAGATGCGTTACTGCATCAAAAAAGCATATTGCTCTTTCAAGAAAAGCTGCTGCTGAAGGAATGGTTCTTCTTAAGAATGAAAGCAAAGCTCTTCCGCTTGCAAGAGGCGAAAAAGTTGCCCTTTTCGGTAAAGCTACAATCGAATACATTAAAGGCGGTGGCGGAAGCGGTGACGTGCATTGCCCATATATCCGCAACATTTACGAAGGATTCAACGAAAAGGTGCACGAAGGAAAAATTTCCCTTTTCATGCCCCTTGTTGAATTCTATAAAGATTATGTTGAAAAAGAAAGCGTTAACGTACTTACCCAGGAACAAATCAACGCCAGATGGGATATTGTTAATAACATGGAATTCTGCACAAAGCGTGACGATATGACTTACGATACCTTTGCTGCAATGCACGTTAAAGAAGCAAAAGTACCGGATGACCTTATCAAAGCTTCGGCAGATTGGGCTGACACAGCAATCATAACATTGAGCCGATTTTCGGCAGAAGGTGTTGACCGCAGACCTCAAGGCGGTGACTATTATCTCTCTGACCTTGAAAAAGATCTCATCGACAAGTCCTGCAAACTTTTTAAAAAAGTTGTTATTGTTATCAACTCCGGTGCAACCATCGACTGCGAGTATTTTGCAGAAAATAAAAAAATTCAGGCTGTACTCATGTCGTGGCAAGGCGGTATGGAAGGCGGTGCAGCAATAGCGGATATCCTTTGCGGCGACGTTAATCCGTCAGGCAAACTTACAGATACAATCACAAAATCCTACGATTACTATCCCTGTAAAAAAGAATTCTGGGAAAGCTTTCTCAAGATTGATTACAGCGATGATATCTATGTCGGATACAGATATTTTGAAACTGTTCCGGGCGCAAATGAATATGTCCGTTATCCCTTCGGATTCGGACTTTCTTATACAGAATTTGAAATCAGCGGTAGAGTTTGCTGCGAAAGCGAAGGAAGAATCGTTGCTGTTGCAAATGTTAAAAATATCGGAAACATGGCCGGCAAGGAAGTTATCCAGCTTTATTACAGTGCTCCTCAGGGGTTGCTCGGAAAACCTTCAAAAGAACTTTGTGCATTCAAAAAGACTAAACTTCTCTCCCCCGGCGAATCAGAAACTGTCGTTATGAGCTTTAAAGTCAATGACATGGCAAGCTTTGATGACCTCGGAAAAATTCAGAAGTCCGCATATATTCTTGAAAAAGGTAATTACGAATTCTATCTCGGTACATCCGTCAGAGATTTAAATAAGCTTGAGTATGAATACATTGTTTCAGAAAATACCGTTACCGAGCAGCTCGGTAATTGGTGCAAACCTTTCAAACTTGAAAAAAGAATGCTTGCCGACGGTACTTTTGAAAATTTACCCATGAGTGAAGAAAGCTATTATTATGGAACAAATCTTCCCACAGGAGCAAAAGCTCCTGAAAATCTTATAAAATTTGATAAAGTCGGAGAAGAGATAACGCTCGACGAATTCGTTGCTCAATTTACTCTTGACGAACTTATGTATTTTGTCGGCGGACAGAAAACAACAGGTGTTTGCAACACCGGTTCATTCGGCGGTATCGAAAGACTTGACATTCCGTATTTCCCAACAGCTGACGGTCCTGCAGGTTTAAGACTTGAACCATCAACCGGTATTCCAACAACCGCATGGCCTTGCGCAACACTTCTTGCTTGTTGCTGGGATCCTGATCTTCTTTACGAAGTAGGTGCTGCAGGCGGTGCAGAACTTCGCGAAAACAATCTTGCTATCTGGCTTGCACCTGCTTTAAATATTCACAGAGATCCCCTTTGCGGCAGAAACTTTGAATATTATTCCGAAGATCCGCTTGTTGCAGGCAAATGTGCTTCCGCAGCAGTCAGAGGTATCCAATCAAAGAAAGCAGCTGTTTCAATCAAACATTTCGCTTGTAACAACAAAGAAGCCAACCGTTATGATATAGATGCCAGAATCTCCGAAAGAGCTCTTCGCGAAATTTACCTCAAAGGATTTGAAATCTGTGTAAAAGAAGCAGACCCCTGGACAGTTATGTCATCATACAACAGAATTAACGGTCAGCACACATCCGAAAGCTATGAACTTCTCACCTGTATTCTCAGAAATGAATGGGGATTCAAAGGAATGGTTGTTACAGACTGGGGTGTAAAGAATAATCCTGTGCTTGAAGTCAAGGCGGGCAATGATATGAAAATGCATTGCGGTTATCCCGACGATCTCAAAGCAGCTTATGATAAAGGTGAATTAACTAGAGCCGATCTTGAGCTCTGTGTCAAGAGAATACTTGAAATGTTTTTCAAACTCATTTAAGGTGAATTAATTATGGGCGATAAGACAGATATTTTTATCAAAGACAGAGCTGACCCATTTATAACAAAAGGAAGTGACGGTTATTATTATTTCACTGCCTCATACCCCATGTACGGAAAAAACGACTCCGAAGGATATGACAGAATAATTCTTCGCCGTTCAAAAAATTTAAAAGAACTTGCCAACGCCGAAGAAAAAACTGTCTGGCACGAAAAGAATTCCGATTCATCATTCCGATTTATATGGGCACCTGAAATTCATGAAATAAACGGTAAATGGTATATCCTTTTTGCTGCAAGCGGCAGCGCAGACAATGTCTGGGATATCGACTGTCACATCATCATGTGTTCGGGAAAAGATCCGTACAATGATTTATGGATTGATAAAGGGAAGTTTACTTCATGTGATGGAGACGATTTTTCTTTCCGCGGTTTTTCACTCGATATGACGCATTTTGAATGCGGAGGTAAGAATTATGTTGCATGGGCTCAAAACGGCGGAAACTCAAACGTCTATCTTGCAACAGTCAATCCTGATGAACCGTGGAAAACAACCTGTCCCGCAATTCTTCTTACAAAACCCGAATATGATTGGGAAAGGGTTAACATCCCCGTCAACGAAGGTCCCGCCGCAATGATTCACGGCAACAAAATATTCCTTGCTTTTTCTGCATCAGCAACAGGTCCTGAATACTGCATCGGTCTTATGTATTCCGATATAAACGCAGATCTGACAGATATAAACAATTGGAAAAAGCTTGATAAACCCGTTCTTTCATCTTCCGACCTTGAAGGTGAATACGGACCCGGACACAACTCATTCGTTAAAGATGAAAACGGAGATTGGATTATTGTTTATCATTCGAGAGATGAAAAATGCTTTAACGGTAACTGCGGTTATTCCGACCAAGACCCTCTTTATGACCCTTGCAGAAGTGCAAGAATCCGAAAAATCAAATGGGATGACAACGGTTTCCCCATTCTGAATTCATAATATAAAAAGCCCCGACAGCTTAAATTTCAAGCTGTCGGGGTTAATTAATTATAACTCAGAAAATAATGTTTTCAACATCAAAATAACGAACCAGGAATTCAAACATATTGTTAAGGTCTGTTCCGAATCTCTTCAATCCCTTGATAAAGAAGTTGGTTTCGGTTTCACGGGTCTGAACTGTTCCGAAATTTTCGGTAAGGAAATCAGCTCTGACAGATGCAAAATCATAAACTTCCTTTACTGCATCCTTGTATGCAGCCTTGATTTCTGCGATGTCGTATGTACCGAAAATATTCCAACGAATTGCATTCATAACAGCTGAACCCATGTTAGCTTCAGCATATGATGCAAGCATAACGTTTGTGCTGTCAACGGCAGCCTTGATATCAGCATCCCATACTCTCTTTACCGCTGCAACAAATTCATCTTTTGTGCAGAGTTCATTATAGATATGAGGAACTTCGTGAACATCATATTTACCAAAGAAGGTATTTCTGTACTGTCTGCCGAAGCAAACTGTGAATTCTTCGGGATTAGTATAATCGCATCCGAAACGTCCGCTGTCGTTATTTGCAAAGCAGATATCAAAATCCCAAACAGGACCTGCATAAAGTTTTTCACCTGCAGGCTTATAGAAATAAGTACTTGTGAGTCCGCAGTCCTGATTTGATGCCCATTCATTGATTGCATAGAACTTTGCAAGAGAATCAAGATCAGCGAGTTCTGTATAATGTTCGCCGAATTTATTAATACCGTCGTTTGCAAAAACAGCATCTTCAAATCTCTGATAATAATCGCTGATGTATTTTATCTGTGATTCAGAAGCATATTCGGGAGATTTCATTGTAACAGGCTGACTTCTTGAAGAAACAAAACCGCTGATTTCGCCAATATATCTGTTGGCAAGTTCCATTTCAAGAATATAACCGCCTGTAACATCTTCTTCACCTGTTTCGGGAATTTCAACCCACTTCTGTGTACCCTGAAGAAGGCCTGCCCATCTACCGTAATGACCGCGCTTTTTAAGGGTATCCATATCAAAATCTTCGCCGTAATTTTCAATGCATATTTCTTCGTTCAAATCATCGAGATTATCAATATCCACTCTTGTTTCATCAACTTCAACTCTTGTTGTGAGAATATATGCACCCTGATATTCATTGTTGATATAAACATCACAAGGAACAAAAAGAGGTGTATAGGGAATACCGGCTTCTTTTGCTGCATAATAAGCCGCTACGTTTCTGGCGAGAGATTCATCGCTGTGATTTGCGATAAGACTCCACTTCTTGCTTTTGCCCATATCAAACAGGTCAGCCTTTTTATCAAGCTTGATGTTATAAGGCTTCTTTTCCATTTCCCATGTTGAGTTACCTCTGCCCTTGATATATTCAAGAACACCTTTATATTCTGCTGAGATACCATCAGCATTTACAATTGTAATATTGCCTTCTTCCTTATGCTCTTTATCAGCATGAACAGCATCAAGACTGCCTGATTCTGTTTCAATAAATACTGAAGCAACGGTTGATTCATTAATAATAACAATATCAAAAATTTCGCCGTCACAAGTAAGAGAAAGTTCGTTCTTACCGTTGAAAATATCTGTTGTTTCGCCATTGACAAGCTTTGTTGAACCGGCATAAACATCTGAATCGGCATCAAAAGTTACTTTTGCATTTGCAAGATCAATTGCCGAAGGAACAAAAAGATAATATGTACCTTCGATTTCATACCATTCTGTCTTAACAGCTGCGCCTTCACCCTTGCCGGCTTCCGCTTCAAGCTCTGAAACGGATTCGATTGCAAGCGCAGAAACGGCAGCGTCATCCGCAGCCGAAACTGCAATTGAAAGACACGAAACGGAAATAATGATTGCCAAGAGAATTGCAATAATCTTTTTCATAAAAATTCCTCACTTTTTATTTCATTATAATATTAATAAGTTTATTATAAATAAGTTCTTTTCTCTTTTCAGCAGTTTCTTTACCGTCACCCTTAACAGAGAAGTAAATCTTAAGCTTGGGTTCTGTACCGGAAGGTCTTACCGCTGTCCATGAACCGTCCTTGAAATCGAAACGAAGAACATTTTCCTTGGGAAGGTCATCGATTCCCTTTGAATAATCAAGAAGTACATCCAAATCATCAAAAAGAGTTTCGCCTGTTTCACGAAGGTCCTTCATTGCATTCTGAATCTTTTCTGCACCTTCTTTACCCTTAAGAACAATTGTTTCAAGGCAATCAAAATAATAACCGTATTCATCATAAATACCGTTCATAGCATCAACAAGAGTCATGCCATTATTTTTATAATATGATGCCATTTCAGCAATGAGCATTGCAGATGAAACCGCATCTTTATCTCTTGCATGGGTACCGGCAAGATAACCGTAGCTTTCTTCATATCCAAAGAGGAAAGTGTTCTCGCCGTTTTCTTCCCAAAGGCAGATTTTTTCACCGATATATTTGAAACCTGTAAGGGTCTGAACAGATTTTGCACCGTTCTTTTCGGCAATGGCTGCACCAAGACCGCTGGTTACGATTGTTTTAACAACAGCGGCATTTGCCGGCATTGAATCTTTTCTGAATTTAAGAACAAAATCAACAAGAAGTGCGCCGGTCTGATTACCTGTGAGAAGCTGATATGAACCGTTATGAAGAACACCTACACCGATTCTGTCACAGTCGGGGTCAGTTCCTATAACAATATCGGCTCCCTCTTCTTCTGCCTGCTTAAGTGCAAGGGTAAGAGCATCCTTTTCTTCAGGATTGGGTGAACGTACAGTTGAGAAATTACCGTCAGGAAGTTCCTGTTCTTTTACAATTGAAACGTTCTTTCCTTCAAGGATACGGCGAACGGGAATGTTGCCCGTACCGTGAAGAGCTGTATAAACGATTTTAAGATCAGATTTTTCACTGTATAGACTCTGCTTTTTAACCTCTGCAAGAAATGCGTTGAGAGTATCATCGCCAATCATAACAAGCAAACCGTTCTTTTCTGCTTCATCAAGCGAAACAGAAGGAATACTCTTAAGGTCTGTTACTGCATTAACATATGCTATAACCTTGTCAGCATACTGCGGAACAAGCTGACAACCCTTGGCATCATATACTTTATAACCGTTATATTCCTTGGGATTGTGGCTGGCTGTGATAACAATACCTGCAGTACAATTATGATATCTTACGGCAAAAGAAAGTACAGGAGTAGGCATGAGTGTTTCAAAGAGATAAACCTTTATTCCCGCAGCACAAAGAACACTCGCTGCGTTCTTTGCAAATTCAGCAGAATTGTTTCTGCTGTCAAATGCAACAGCAACGGATTTCTCGCCTTCGAACTCTGCGTTGAGATAATCGGCAAGACCCTTTGTTGCCTTTGAAACAGTATACTTGTTCATTCTGTTTGCTCCGGCACCCATAATACCGCGAAGACCGCCTGTACCGAATTCAAGCTCTTTATAAAATCTGTCTTCAATCTCGGCTTTATCGGTTATGCTTTCGAGTTCTTTTTTTGTTTCTTCGTCAAAAGTAAGCCAATACTCATAGTTGTTCATTTTAAACACTTCCTTTTATTTTAATTCCAAGAGTAATTATTTCAAACGGTGAATATTCAACCGTATCTGTTTCGCCGATTTCATCCTCCAGCATATTGAGCACCAAAACAGTTTCAGGCAGTTTAACAACTCCCCTCTCACCGTTTTGTTCAGAAAGACGGACAACAATCATTTTTTCATCCTCAGAAAGCTTAACGGCCTGAAGCCAGAGTTTACCGAAATCCGGAAGAGTCGATTCAACATCAGCTTTGATAAGCGGAATATTATATTCCAAAGCAATGTTATTTATTTCAGCCAAAGCATAATCACCGCTGTGAGGATAAATCATATAGCAAAAATCATGATGTCCCATATCCGAAGTAGGATCAGGTCTGATTGTTGAGCGTAAAAGCGACAGCGCCATAACATTGTTTTCCGCAGAAACGCCGTATTTACCTTCGTTAATCAGCGCAACTCCTCCGCCCTGCTCTGCCATATCGCACCACTTATGGTGGCACACCTCAAACCGAGCCTGTTGCCAAGTAGTGTTACGGTGTGTTTCTCTGCGGATAACGCCTGCCGAAGTATCGCAAACAAGCTCGCGGCTAAGAATATTGCAACCGTATTCAGCTTTGACAAGTTTATGCTTTTCGTGCCAGTCAACATTGTTTTCAATTTCAATTCCTCTTGAATCGGCAAAGAATCTGATGAAAACTTTCCATTCGCTTTTCTCTGTTGCAAATGTTACTGAGAACTCAGCGCATCCTGATTTAATTCCGATAAATTCGAGAGGATTTTTAACATTCATTTCACAAGGTCTGTCTTTATAATTCGGAAGGATATCCCATGCATCGTAGTTACCGGGGGTATCATGATACATCTTGAATTTATTGAAATCACCTTTCACCCATTCACGGCAAAGTTCTTTATCATAAAGCGAAACAAAACTGCCGTCAGCTGCAATTTCAGCGATATAATACGGCGTTTCGATTTTGTTGCCGTTAACATATATTCTTTTTTCTGCATCGGAAATGTGTCTGACTTCTCCGTATGAAAGAGATTTCGTTTCAGGTTTAACAAATTCACCCTTGATTCCTTTGCGTGTGATACTGCCGTTATCATCAGGATTAAACAAAATGCATTTTCGGTCAAAATTAAGAGTGTTAAAATAATTATTACCGTTTCCGATTATTGCCGAAATTTCTTTTTCTATCTGATTATAATCTTCCATAGCATCACGGTAAACAGGAGTGATATGACTGCCGGGCAGAATATCGTGGAACTGATTTATCATCAGCTTTTTATAACATTCTCTGATTTTTTCAGCGGGATATTTTTCGCCTTTTAACATTCTGAAAACGCTGAGCATTTCAGCGTTGCGAAGCATAAATTCGAGTTTTCGGTTATATGCTTTAAGCTTTGATTTTGTTGTGAATGTTCCTCTGTGCATTTCAAGATAAAGCTCGCCATCCCATATTGCAAGCTTATCATTTCCGTCAAAATTCCCGGAAAGAAACTCTTTTGCGGTTGTATGCTCGGTTTCAGGCATAATGCTGAGCTTTTCAAATCGGTGCATAAGCTCAACCATTTCTTCTGTAGCGCCGCTTCCGCCGTCGCCGTAGCCAAACATCTGAAGTGTTTGTCCGCCTTCATTTTTATCCTGATAAGCATCCCAATTCTCCTGAATCTGAGAAGGCATATTCCACGAAATAAAATGAGTCGGAGGTACACAAGCGTAAACCTCACTGCCGTCAATTCCCTTCCAGATGAAATTATTATGAGGGAATCTGTTGGTATCGTTCCATGTTGACATTTTGTTTGATACAAAATAATCGACACAGCTTTTTTTAAGAATCTGCGGTAAAATCCAGCTGTTGCCGAAGACATCGGGAAGCCAACAATTATTAATGGTCATACCGAATTTATCTCTGAAATACTTTTGCCCGTAAAGACATTGACGGATAAGGCTTTCACAAGAAGGAACATTGCAGTCGGGCTCAACATACATTGCACCGACAGGCTCAAATCTGCCTTCTGCAATTCTTTCTTTCAGTTCCTCAAATATTTCAGGATAATATTTTTCAACCGTTTCGTAAGTATACGCCTGAGTATGAGCATATTTAAAATCAGGATACTTATCCATAAGACGAAGCTGAATAAGAACTGTTCTCAGATTCTTTTGAACAGCATGAATTCTTCGCCAATAATAAGCAATGTCAAGATGTGAATGAGCAATAAGCGCAACTTTACCGGTGCCTTTATAATCATTATTTGAGAAAATATGTTCATCAATATACCGGGATGCAGAAATTATATCTTCTTCTCTGACGTCATCAAAATCAATAAGATTGAGCGCACAATCGAGTTCACGGATAATCAGTGAAGCAAAGTCTTCATTGAAAACCTCGCTCATTGCAACATCGTGAAGAAGTTCAATATCATAAACTAGGGACTGAACCGCTTCATTGACAACAGCAATATATCCGCCTTCAAAAATTTGTCTGCATCCTCTGACACTGAGACTTTCAGGATTTCTCTCATCATCAGGTTTTGAACGGTTATATCCGACAATCTCAAAGTGAAGATGTTTATCAGTAACATAATCGGAAAGATCAAAACGCTCACGATTAGGGTCAATTCCGCCTGCATAAACACCGTTAACCTTAACAATCATCTCTGCGGCGGTTTTGAGAGAAAAGCAATACTTCTTACCTTCCAAACTATCAGGAATATCATAATCAGCTTCAATGAAAGCTGTGCCGTCAGGAGTAAAATACATATCTCCTCTTTTTAGCGGTTTCGGCGTTTCGTCATAGAATTCAAAATTCATCTCCGAAACCTGACGTGCTTCCCTTATCACGAAGGTATCAATTTCATATTTCTCTTTATAAATCAGCCTTTTAAGCCATCCAAATCGCAAATAAATCCATTCTTCGGGACGCATGCTTCGTCTGACAACTTTAATATGAGCCATTCAGTTCACCTCACACATCCTGAAAATAGGGCTTTTTGCGAACGCCGATAACCTTTACCGTTTCACCAATGTCAACAGCTATTCTTTCTTCAATCCACGAAAGACAACGGTCAAGAATCAAACATTTAGAACATTCTCCCTGAAGAAGCACGGTAACTTCATCATTTTCACGTTTGATAAAAGTAATTTCACCGCCATCGCCCTGAAGACGCTCGCGAATATAACCGTTGATATATTCTTCCATAGTAGTCCTCCGAAATTTTTCTATTGATTATTATAACATTATTAATTAACAGTATCAACTATATTTTAAAAAAATAAATATTTTAAAATACACTTTTATTAGTAATTTTATTATGTTATAATAAATAATAAACATAATTTGAGGTGTAAATATGTTTGTTGTTACCAGCAATCAGATGTATCAGGCTGAATGTAATGCCGTAAAAAGAGGAATTTCATTTCCTCAACTTATGGAAAATGCAGGTCAGTCCTGTGCAAAAATAATTAAAAATCACTTCTGCATCAGCAAAAGCAATCCAAGAAAAATTCTTGTATTATGCGGCAAAGGAAAAAACGGCGGAGACGGATTTGTTATAGCACGAAAAATGTGGGAATACGGCTGCGATGTAACCGTTATGCTCACTTGTGGAATGCCTAAAGCAAAAGATGCAATTGATATGTATTCTCTTGTCGAAGCAACGGGAATCAACATTATTGAATACGACAATAACCTTACTGTTCTCAAACCTTATATCGACAATGCCGAAATAATTGTTGAGGCAATATTCGGGACAGGTTTTTCAGGCTCGCTGAACCATTCGTTAAGCGTTCTTGCGCAGGCTGTTAACGCTGCAAAAGGAACGGTCATTTCAATTGATGTTCCCGCCGGTGCCGACTGCGACAGCGCAAAAATTCACGGTACTGTTTTCAAAGCAGAAATAACAATCGCAATCTCTGCTTATAAACCTATTCATGTTATGAAACCTTGTAATAAATACTGCGGCAGAACTGTTATTGCAGACATAGGAATAACAAAAGACGATTTCAAAAAAATTGACAGTGTAACCTGCTTCACGCTTAATTCACAGGATATAAAAAACATGCTTCCGAAAAGAAAACCCGTCTCAAATAAAGGTACTTACGGTCACGCTCTCTGCGTCTGCGGAAGCATGAGAATGACCGGCGCAGCTTATCTTTCTGTAAGCGGTGCACTAAGATGCGGTACGGGACTTGTTACAGCAGCTTTTCCTCAGAGCGCTTATTCCGTAATTGCTCCCAAATTTGTTGAGCCTCTTTTGTTACCCCTTGATTCCAATTTTGAAGGAACATTTTCATTCTCTGCCAAAGGCGGAATAACAGAGGCGGTTAAAAGAGCAAACGCCATATTAATCGGCTGCGGAATCGGATTTAACAAAGATACAACCAACCTTGTTCATTCACTTTTAAAAGAAATAAATAAACCGTTAATTATCGACGCAGACGGAATAAATGCGCTGAGCACCAATATAGATATATTAAAAGATGCTCAGGCACCGATTGTGTTGACACCGCATCCCGGAGAAATGAGCCGTATATGCGGAAAAAGCATTGCGGAAATCATTGAGAATCCGATTGTTACCGCATATGAATTTGCCAAGAAATATAAAGTTACCGTTGTTTTAAAGGGCGCAAACACCATCGTCTGCAGCCATGACAGCAACGAAATTTATATCAACGCAACAGGCAATTCAGGGCTCGCGAGAGGCGGAAGCGGAGATTTGCTTGCAGGCATGACAGTCTCGTTCCT
>JAZSCO010000094.1:0-3653 GCA_045602965.1 Acutalibacteraceae bacterium
GTCGGCGAGGATATAAGAAAGCTTTACAGCTGGAACGGCGAAGATAAACTCATCAATAACTGATAAGGATTGATTTTTATGAAAAGTGATTCTCTGAAATTCGGAACACATAATGCTCCCCACAGAGCTTTATATCACGCACTCGGTCTGACTGACGAAGAAATGGAAAGACCGCTTGTCGGAATAGTCAGCTCGTATAACGAAATCGTGCCCGGTCATATGAACATAGACAAAATCGTTGATGCCGTCAAGCTCGGCGTTGCAATGACAGGCGGAACACCGATTGTTTTCCCTGCAATAGCGGTCTGCGATGGCATTGCAATGGGTCACACAGGCATGAAATATTCGCTTGTCACCCGTGATTTAATTGCCGATTCAACCGAAGCAATGGCTCTTGCTCACGGCTTTGACGCTCTCGTTATGGTGCCTAACTGCGATAAGAACGTACCCGGTCTGCTTATGGCGGCGGCAAGGCTGAATATACCCACGGTTTTTGTCAGCGGCGGACCGATGCTTGCAGGCAGAGTGAACGGTGCAAAAACAAGCCTTTCTTCGATGTTTGAAGCTGTCGGCGAATACGGCGCAGGCAAAATCACCGAAGAAAAACTGCATGAATATGAGTGCAAAACCTGCCCAACCTGCGGCTCGTGTTCAGGTATGTATACCGCAAATTCAATGAACTGCCTGACCGAAGCTCTCGGTATGGGTCTCAAAGGCAACGGAACGATTCCTGCCGTTTACTCCGCAAGAATTGAGCTTGCAAAGCACGCAGGTATGGCAGTTATGGATATGGTTAAGAAGAACATCCGTCCCCGTGATGTAATGACCGAAAAAGCATTTATGAACGCTCTGACGGTTGATATGGCTCTCGGCTGTTCAACAAACAGCATGCTTCATCTTCCCGCAATCGCACATGAATGCGGAATAGAAATCGATCTTGATATTGCAAACAAGATAAGCGAAAAAACTCCCAATCTCTGTCACCTTGCACCCGCAGGCAGAACATACATTGAAGATCTTGACGAAGCAGGCGGCGTTTATGCGGTTATGAACGAGCTTTCAAAGAAAAATCTTCTGAACCTCGATTGTATCACCGTAACGGGTAAAACCGTCGGTGAAAACATAGAAGGATGTATAAATCTCAACCATTATGTAATAAGACCCGTTGATAATCCCTACAGCGAAACAGGCGGAATCGCTGTCTTGAGAGGTAATCTTGCACCTGATGGCAGCGTTGTCAAGCGTTCCGCCGTCCTACCCGAAATGCTTGTTCACGAAGGACCTGCAAGAGTTTTTGACTGTGAAGAAGATGCTCAGGCGGCAATCAACGCAGGCAAAATCAAATCGGGTGATGTTGTTGTTATCCGCTACGAGGGTCCAAAAGGCGGACCCGGAATGCGTGAAATGCTCAATCCCACGTCTGCTATTATGGGAATGGGTCTGGGCAGCAGCGTTGCGCTTGTCACAGACGGCAGATTCAGCGGTGCAACAAGAGGTGCGTGCATCGGTCACGTTTCACCTGAAGCTGCAAGCGGCGGTATGATAGGCGTTGTCGAAGAGGGCGACATTATCAGCATCAACATCCCCGAAAACAAGCTTGAACTCAAGGTTGATAAAAAAGTCCTTGAAGAACGAATGAAAAACTTTGTCCCCAAGAAAAAAGAGCTTTCGGGTTACCTTAAAAGATACGCTGCACTTGTTTCAAGCGGAGCGGAGGGTGCGATTCTGAAATGAAGAATGAAAAATTAAATGAGTTATATTTAAAACTGAATTCCCTCTGCATTTTCAGAGCCTTGCTTTCCGATTCGGTTATAAGCAGGCTGTTGAAATATCTGAAATCTGTTGAAAATGCAGATACCGCCGAAAAAATCAGCCTTTATTCCGAATTTGTTTCCGCATTATATGAAAATAACAAGATAAGCCTTGCAAGGCACATACACACCGTTGTCGGAAACAATGAAAATGCTTATGTTAAAATCATCGGCAGCGGAAAAGCAGGCTCGCCCACGATGAAAAAATGCGTTGATGCAGAGATTGAAATTTTGCAATCCGTTGCAGATTTAACTCCCGCAGAGATTCAGAGTGCGATTGAATGGAACGGATTTCTTCCCGTGTTCAAAGCTGAAAAGGTTGATTTGGCAAACGATTACGCAAAGAGGACAAGAAATATCGGTAAATACGGCTACGGCATTTATGCAAGGAATCATATGCTCCGCATTGACGGCGGAAGAATTGTTCCCGTTCTGCATCCAGATGAAATCACGCTTTCCGACCTTATCGGATACGAGCGTGAAAAGAAAATTATTCTTGATAACACAAAAGCTCTGCTTGAAGGCAGAGCAGCGGCAAATATTCTTCTGACGGGTGATGCGGGAACGGGTAAATCCTCAACGGTAAAAGCCGTCGTAAACGAGCTTTACAAAGATGGGCTTCGTATAATCGAAGTGCGTAAAGAGCAGCTTCACGATATACCGTCAATTCTTGATGAGTTGTCGGAAAATCCATTGAAATTCATTCTGTTTATTGATGACTTGTCTTTCCAAAAGGATGATGATAATTTCAGTGCACTCAAAGCTGTTCTTGAAGGCTCGGTTTCCGCAAAATCAAAGAACGTTGTAATCTATGCAACAAGCAACCGCCGTCATCTTGTCAAAGAAAAATTCAGCGACCGTGAGGGCGACGACGTTCATTTCAACGATACCGTTCAGGAAATTATCTCCCTCTCGGACAGATTCGGAATTCATATCACCTTCAACAAGCCGAACAAAGAAACATATCTTGATATCGTTCGCAGCCTTGCAAATAAAAAAGGCGTAAAATGTGACAAAGATGAGCTTGACCTTACGGCAGAACAATTTGCACTTGAAAAAGGCTCACGCTCCGCAAGAGCCGCAAAGCAGTTTGTTGAAAATATGATATAAAATCAAAGCAGGCAACAACCATTTTCAGGATGTCGCCTGCTGATTTTTATCTGTTATCAGACAGTGGAGTGTAATCTGTGCTGCTTCGCAGATATTCTTCCATCTTTCCACTTAAAAGTAATCTGACATAGCTTATAGGCTCGTTGTAGATGAGATAATCAAGTTCGGATGTTTCGTACATATTGTTTGCATATTCGTTTTCAACGGCGATGCAGTCGATTGACACCATTGAACCGTCGGCGAGTTTGACTTCAACGCAGGCGGTATCGATATTAAATTCACAAGAAATAATGTTGTTAATCATAAATTAAAAACTCCTTTTAATAGTTTGAAAAACGTAGAAAAAGTAGAGTCTGAAAACGTTGATATATAAGGGATTGAAAGTGCGGTAAGCGAGGGGTACGTATAGTTTGACCTGTTTCCCCGATTTTGCGTTTACTTTTTCCACATGATGAACTTTTTGAGTTGCAAAAATCAAGTGATAAAAACACTTTCATTACAGTAAAAAATTAACCAAATAGAGCTTCTGAAACCGTTGTATATCAACGGTCTCAGAGTGCGGTAATTGAGGGGTGCGTATAGTTTGACCTATAACCTCAATTTTGCGGTTCTATTGTTCCAAAAGCTGAATTTCAAGTAAAAAAATCAGTCGATTTACAACGGTGAAAAAGTTTGACAAAAATTTAAAATAGGATTAAAATATAGATGAGTAAATGATCTTTCATAAGGAAC
>JAZSCO010000095.1:0-11160 GCA_045602965.1 Acutalibacteraceae bacterium
CGATAAGAATTCATATGCCGTTCAAAGCAAAACAACACGCTGTTATATTGAGTTTGATAATGAAAATAAAATCGTGAGCTTCTGTTGCGGAGAACTCAGAAACGGCGAATTCACGGTTGAAGACAGCATTTTCCCGTCACCTTCGTTATCTGTCGGAAAAAGCTGGGTTTTATCAAACGGCAAAGCACAGTTTTCAAATATCCATACCTTTGAAGACGGAATGCTGACTCACGAAGATTGCAGCAGCGGACCGTGGAAATCCATAAAAATCAACGAAAAGGATTATGAATCCGCTTTTTACGGCAACTATCATCAATAACAAGATGACTGCAACGCCGCATCAAATGCATATTAAGCTGCTTTGAACTTCGGTTTGATGCAGCTTTTTGTTTGGAGGATATGTTTTGCTTAGTTCAAAGACCGATCTTGTATATAATTATCTTAAAAATCTCGGTATTAATTTCTCTGCTATAACTCATGAAAGCGCTGAAACTCTGGAAAAATGTGCTGAAATCGAAAAAATTATCGGCGGAAAAATATGCAAAAATCTCTTTCTGCAAACAACCAACGGTTCTTCACTTTATCTTCTTATGATGGACGGCGAAAAGAAATTTGTTACAAAAGAGGTTTCGAAAGCAATCGGCTCTTCAAGACTTTCTTTTGCAAGCGGAGAAAAAATGGAAGAAATCCTCTGTACCTCGCCCGGATCATTAAGCATAACAAGCCTTATTTTCGACAAAGAAAAAACCGTTTCTCTCGCAATTGACAGCGATATTCTTAACGAAGAATTCATCTGCTGTCATCCGTGCGATTGCACCGCCACTTTGAAAATCAGAACCTCAGATGTTACCGATATTCTCATCCCCTCCCTCGGAATTGAACCGATAATAATTGCAATTTAAAAAACTCTTGCTTTTTTTTACAATTTATTGTAAAATATAATAAATATTGTCTTCAAGGAGGATATAAATGAGAATTATTATCGTATGTCTCATAGCATGGTTTATAGCTCAGCTTATAAAAGTTATCATAAATCTTGTCAAATATTATAACGGAAAAAGAAAGGGAATCGCCCGCAATAAGGTTACTGTTTCAACGTTATTCAAGCTCGGCGGAATGCCCAGCTCACATACAGCAACCGTTATCTCCCTTTGCGGTTGCATCGGTCTGCTTGAAGGCTTTGACTCAAATATTTTTGCAGCCTGCGGTGTTTTTGCGTTTATAGTTATGTTCGACGCTTTCAAAGTCAGACTTCCCATCAGCAGACTTACAGATGCTTTCAACCGTCTTCAGGGCAAGGTTTGCGGAAATGAAGCAAAAGATGTCAAGAAGGTTGAAGGTCATACTATTCCCGAAATCATCGGCGGCTTTATTGTCGGCATATGCGTTTCATTTTTCATGGTTAAATTTTCAGGACTGTTTTAATTTTTATGCCGACGGTATATCCGGCGGCATTTTATTTTTAAAGGTGAAAAAATGAAAGTTTATTCTTATAACATTTCAGACGCATCCGATGCTGATTTTTCGGAATGGTTTGATGCAATGAGTTCTGAACGCAAAGAAGCTGTCAAAAGAATTAAAGTCCCTCAAAAACAAAAGCTGAAAATTGCAGCTGATCATATATGCCGTAAAGCAATTTCGGAATTCTGTTCAGCCGACCCCGACAAAATCGGATTTTCTGTTTCTGAGCACGGAAAACCGTATGCCAAAAACCTTGACGTGCATTTCAGTATCAGCCACAGCGGAGATTTGGTTATCTGTGCAGTTTCGGATAAGGAAACAGGAATTGACATTGAAAAAATCAGAGAAATAAATCCCGATACAGCAAAAAGATTTGCAAGCGAAAACGAACTGAAATATACAGAAACGCATCAGAACGGTTTCTTTGAAATTTGGACTTTAAAAGAAGCATATTTCAAATGCATAGGTACAGGACTCGGCGCAGACATAAAAAATGTAAGCTTTGAAATATCCGAAAGCGGCATTTCATGCTCCGAAAACGGATTTGATTTCTCCTTTTTAAACATAGAAAAAGGATATATTTGTGCCGTTTGTGAACGCAGATAACTATCTGTTCTTTATCAATTAATCTATACCTGTAAGAAACGGTGATAAACATGAAAGAATTACATATGATTTGCAACGCTCATCTTGACCCTGTATGGCTTTGGCAGAAACCCGAAGGAATCGCCGAAGCAATTTCAACATTCCGGGTTGCAGCTGATTTCTGCGAAAAGTTTGACGGATTCATATTCAATCATAATGAATCCGTACTTTATGAATGGGTTGAAGAAAACGAACCCGAGCTTTTTGAGAGAATCCGTAAGCTTGTCAAAGAAGGAAAATGGCGAATCATGGGCGGCTGGTATCTTCAGCCTGACTGTGTTATGCCATGCGGAGAATCCTTCATCCGTCAAATTGAAACGGGAACAAAATATTTTCTCGAAAAATTCGGAGTAAGACCTCTTACGGCAATCAATTTTGACCCGTTCGGTCACACAAGAGGACTTGTTCAGATTCTCAAAAAATGCGGTTATCACTCATATGTTTTTATGCGACCCTCATGGGTAGAAACCGAACACGATTTTATCTGGAAAGGCTTTGACGGAAGCGAAATAATTGCGCACAAAATGAATTGCGGCTATAATTCAGGCAAAGGAAAAATCGCAGAAAAAATCAACCGCATACTCGAAAGAGAGTACGGCGACGGTATAAATATGATGTTCTGGGGAATCGGAAATCACGGCGGCGGTCCTTCTAGAGAAGACCTTGAAACCATTGATGCATATATGAAAGGCCATCCCGAAAACGGACTCATGCATTCATGGTGTGAAAATTATTTCGACAGAATCGACAAATCAAATCTTCAGATATTCGATGAATCGCTCAACTACACAATGGTAGGATGCTATACCTCCATGGCACGTATAAAGCAGGCTCACAGAAAACTTGAAAACGATTTGAATGCTTGCGAAAAGATGCTTGCGTTAAGCGGTGTTTCTTACGATGAAAAAGAACTTGAAAAAGCCGAAAAAGCCCTGCTTTTCTGTGAATTTCACGATATTCTTCCCGGTTCAAGCATAAAGGCTGCGGAAGATGACTGCCTTCGTCTTTTTTCATACGGCAGCGAAATAGCAAACAAATATAAAACGAAGGCATTTTTCAAGCTTTGCGAGGGTCAGAAAAAAGCAAAAGATGGTGAGATTCCCGTTCTTGTTTTTAATCCCAATCCATATAAAATCACCCGGGATATTGAGGTTGAATTCCAGCTTCAGGACCAGAATTGGAACGATAATGAGGTAACAATGGTTACCGTGCGTGACAGCAAAGGAAATTATCTTCCGTCACAAAACGAAAAGGAAGCCTGTACTTTCAGCCTTGACTGGAGAAAACGTGTTTGCTTCAGAGCAGAGCTTGAACCTATGAGCATCAACCGATTCGACTGCGAACTTCACATCGAAAACTATCCGAAACGCCGAATTCTCCCTTGTGATGAGACCGCAGACTGTTTTGCCTTTGATAACGGAAAAATGCAGGTTCTCATTAATAAACACACGGGTCTTATTGATAAATACTGCGTCAACGGAAACGATATGCTCAATCCCGGAAGCGCTAAAATCACGGCTTTTGCCGATAACGAAGACCCTTGGGGCATGACGGTTGACGGTTTCAATGAATTCATCGGTGAGTTCAGCCTTCTCGACAACGCAAAAGCCAATGCCTTCAACGGTTATCCGAATGAGACTCTTGACAATGTAAGGGTTATCGAAAACGGTGATGTACGTCTCAAGATTCAGGCAACATTCGGTTATTCGGATTCATTTGCGGTTGTGACCTACACCCTGCCTAAAAACGGAGACTACATTGATATTAAAATCAAAATGCTCTCCAATAACAGCAGCAGATTCTATAAACTTTCATTTGACACCGGATTTGTATCTCCCGAATTTTACGGTCAGACTGCATTCGGAAAAGAGAAACTTCGTGCAGACGGAAATGAAGCGGTTTATCAGAAATGGTGCGGAATATTTGAAAACGAAAAAGGTCTTGCAGTGCTCAACAAAGGCACTTACGGCGGCAGCGTCAACGGAAGCATTCTTAACATTTCACTTATGCGCACTCCCGTTTATTCTGCGCACCCCATCGGCAACCGACCTCTTGCCGATTCCGACAGATGCCATGACCGAATCGATATAGGCGAGCGTGAATTTGAATACAGGCTTACAGCAAACACCGCACATCTTGACACGGATGCGGAAATTTACAACCAGCCATGCATTGCACTTTCTTTCTTCCCTTCAGGCTCAAAAGATAAGAAAGAAACAAAGGTTGAAATTGACAACCCCGAAATCATTCTTTCAAGATTATGCAAAAAAAATAACGGCATAATTATCAGGCTTTTCAATTCTTCGTGTAAACCGCAAAAAACTGTTTTTGAAATTGAAAAGCAAAAATTTGAAATTGATTTCTCTTTATTCGAAATCAAGACTTTTGTATATAAAAACAACAACCTTTGCGAAACAGAAATGATTAATTAAAGGAGATAAGGTGCAGAAACAAATCTGCACCTTGTTTTTATCTCAGGAAATATATTGTCAGACTCTGCTTATAATACGGTATTACAAAAAGCATGGGCACTATACCGATGCAAAGCATGAACCACGGCAAAAATCCAAGCTTGAAAAACAAAATATCGGCAAGGGTATCCTTTGTTTTTCTCACACTTTCCCCTATTGCATCAAATGCCGAAAAATCCTCATAACAGGCAAGATAAAATGCCGCTTTTGAATAACGCTGAATAAACAAAAGATAAAAACCGATTCCGACCAGCGCCAGAATTGCTATGCACACACAAAAAACGATTGTTGCTTTTAAGCTCAAAGAATTATTGTTCAGATAGAAATAAAACATTGTTGCTGCCGAAACAGGTATAGCTTCAAAAACTGCAAACCAGAATGATTTCAGGCAAAAAACAGCAGTGTAAAACATCAATGATTTTTTAAATCCCGAAAAACCTGTTTTGACAGAGATATTCTTCATACCTCTTGCAAACATGAAATAATTTGTTTCGAGCCTCAGCCTTGCGGGAGAAGATATCAAAATAAACGCAACCAACGATATAACGGTAAAAGAGACAGAAAAATACTTGGTATCAACATAAAAATTAACAAGAGGGTTGCAGAGCGCAAATATAAACACACTGAAAATTATCAGCGTTAAAAGCGGAAGCGTTTTCAGATACGCTCCGCTGAGAGCAAGTCTTGCTGAAAGTTTTATCCGTGAATGCACATTATCACCACAAAAAAATAATCGGAGAGCCGATTGCTCCCCGATTATTTTTTGTGTTTTTTTGTAATTTATGAGTTTTTTATGATAAACCGACAAACTTTCTGCAATCATCAAGGAAAGAGAAAATCTTATCTGTTACCGGAAGAACAAATTTTTCAAGCTTATTATAGTAAGAATCGCCTTCCTCAAATTCGGGAGCTTTGTCACCTTCTGCAAAGTTGCCCATAGGAATCATACGGAGATTTGGTTTATCATTCTGAAGGAACTGTGTATAAAGAGGATTTGACCAAACATCATAGTATTCATCGGAATACATAAACCAATAATACATTTCCATAATGCCGTCATGTGCATTTGAATGGAGCATATCCTTGATAAACCATGTATGTTCAGGAAGAATGCAGGTTGAAGCATCGATAACTCCGTCGGGTGAGAGATGGTTATGTCCGCAGTCTGTGCAAGCCTGCTTATAATCATCGCCGAGAGTTTCGCCCAGAAGAGCAACTGTTGCGCCTGCAGACGCATATTTTGTGTCAACGGTTGCATCGCTGTTGTTATTCATATTCTCAACAAGAGGAGTTCTCTGAATATTATATCCCGCAACAATCATGATGCGTACGCCGTCATCGATTGCGCCGTTGAGAATTTCATCAGCTCTCTGCTGAATCTGATAATGATAGTAATCTGCTTTTTTAATAAGACCTGCCTGGGTTTCGGGGTCAAGGTTAATCTTCTTTGCTTCTTCATATGCACGGTCAGGCACGAATGCCCAAAGACCGAGAAGAGTTCCGAAAACAGGAGTCAGAAGTTCATCAAAAACTCTTGTCTGAAGCTGGTCAAGAATAAGCTCGCCGCCGAAAAGAACAACGTCAACAAGTCCGCTATAATAAAGAGCATTGAAAAGTCCCCAAAGAAGGGTGTCTTCAGCTGTAAAAGGAGGATAACCGTCGGTTGCATAATCAAGAAGCGCTCTTGCATCAAGTTTGAGTTTTCTTGAAAGCAAATCACCTGCAACATCTGTGCCGAGAAGAGGACAGCTCTGGAAAATGCAGGCATCAACATCGTCGTGACCGTATTCGTTGAAATACGCAAGGGTAACAACGCCGCCCATTGACGACGCACGGAAATTAACCATATCATGACCTGTGAGTTCCTTTACGTGAGCAACGAAATCATCAAGCTGACCCGCAACCTCAACGGGGTCAAGACGCCAGTCATAATGGAAATAATACTGGTTTCCTTTGCTGTGATCTGTTTCCGTGGGAAGATCAATGATAACATCAACATTTTCTGCTGAATTTCCTTCACCGTCAAGAGCCATTGCTCCGAAAGCTTCGTTTACAGACTCAATAAGTGCATCCCCGAGAGCCGTGAAATCTCTCATGAACACAGCAGGAAGAAGTGAAGGAAGCACCTTGAATACTATTTTGATAATGGATTCGGTTGTGGGTCTGAAAATTGTTCTCTCGTTTTCCTCGCCGGGATTTTCGTAGATATCCGTATTACCGAGAGGGCCTACATATATGGTAGGCAGCGTTCCGCAGTTGCATTTGCCGCTTACAGCTGATGCCGCAGGTGCAAGAACCGAAAAAATCACGGTTACAGAAAGAATAACAGCAATTAACTTTTTCACAAAATCAACCTTTCGTTTTAAATTCACATTAATTTTATCACAGTTTATTCAAATACTCAACCATAATTTTCATATTTATATATGTTTTGTTAATAAATAATATTGCAAATATATATATAATTATGTTACAATATCGCAAAGTTAAATATTAGGGAATGATAAAAAATGAATGAAACCCAGAATAAACAGTCGGGTCTTTCCATAAACAAAAAGACTGTTGCCCTCATCTGCATACTTCTTGTCGCAATAATGGCATTTGCAGGTGTACTCACTCAGGTTTTGCCCCGAGGTGTTTATGAAACAAACACTGACGGAACAATTATTAACGGCACTTACACCGAAATCGAAGACAAGCTCCCTATATGGAAAATCATCCTCGCTCCGATTCTTGTTTTCGGTACGGACACTGCTCTGACGGGCGCAGGAATAATTCTGATGATAACTCTCATCGGCGGAACATTTCTTATTCTTGATAAATGCAATATCCTGAAATATATAATGGCAAT
The DNA here is from genome assembly GCA_045602965.1 of Acutalibacteraceae bacterium. Taxonomy (GTDB): domain Bacteria; phylum Bacillota; class Clostridia; order Oscillospirales; family Acutalibacteraceae; genus CAG-177. Next base: position 7,429 of record JAZSCO010000095.1, read on the forward strand.
CATCATTGAAAAATTCGGTGCGAAGAAATACCTGCTTCTTAACACCATGATTCTCGCGTGCATGCTGTTGAGCTCAACGGCGGGAATTCTGGAAGAATCGGTAACCCTCGTTCCCATTTCGGTTGCAATCGCTCTTGCTCTTGGCTGGGACTCCTTTGTCGGACTCGGAATGAGTCTTATAGCGGTTGCATTCGGTTTTACCGCTGCAACCTTCAATCCGTTCAACGTTGTTACAGTTCAGAAAATGGCAGATATTCCCATTTTCTCCGGCATAGGATACAGGGTTCTCGTTTTCATTGTTGTTTATGCCGTTCTTGCGGGATTCATGACTGTTTACGCAAAGAGAATTGAAAAGAATCCCAAAAAATCGCTCTGTTACGAAACAGATATTGCTCTGCGTGAAAAATTCAGTCTGAGCGACAGCATGGAAATTATCTATGACCCCAAAATTAAAAAAGGAGCAAAAGCTTTTCTTTTCTGTCTTCTCGGCGTTATTGTCGGAATAATTCTCGATTTTGTTCTCAGCGCCGAAGGCATGATTTCCCTCCCCTGCATGGCAATTCTTTTTACTGTTGGCGGTGTTCTCGCAGGCTTCTTTTCGGGTCTTCGCGGTAAAGGTCTTCTCAAAAGCTTCGGCGAAGGAATCAAAACCGTTGCCCCCATCATCCCCATTATCGTTATCATTCTTTCAATTACATATATTCTTGACCAGGGCAACATAATCCCCACAATTCTTAATTTCGTTTATAATCTTCTTCAGGGAGTTTCACCCTATGCGGCGATACTCATGCTCTTTGTATTCATCGTTATTCTCGAATTCTTTGTCGGCAGCGGCACTGCAAAAGCTTTTCTCATTATGCCCATCGTTCTTCCTCTTGCCGACATGGTTAACGTCAGCAGACAGGCGGTTACTCTTGCATTCTGTCTCGGCGACGGATTCACAAATCTTCTTTATCCCACAAGCGGAATCATGATAGTTGCAATCGGTATTGTCAACATAACCTACGGCAAGTGGCTCAGATTCTCATGGAAACTTTTCGCACTTGAAGGCATTGTTTCCGTTGTACTCATGCTGCTTTCTATTGCAATCAATTACCAGTAAGGTGAAAATTATGAAATTGAAATTTAATACAGACGGTAAATTTAAAATTTTGCTTTTCGGAGATATCCACGAGCATTATGACTACAAAACAAATCCGAGATTCAAGGATATGCAGAAGCTCATGAATGCTGCTCTTGATGAGTACAAACCGGATTTATGTGTTTTTCTTGGCGACAACTGCAACACCGATAAAATCGAAGAAGACCCCGAAGCATTCAGAGAAATGGTGGCAGACCTTGTAAAGCCTATAACAAGCAGAGGGATTCCCGTTGCATCAGTGCTCGGAAATCACGAGCATGACCACGGACATGAGGATGAGGTTGTTGCAATATACAACAGCATGCAAAACGTTATTATGCGCAACGATGCACCCGCAGAAATAACAGGCAACGCCAATTTCAAGGAACTTATTTATTCATCCGACGGAGAAAAGCCCGTCTTCTGCCTCTGGTTTATCGACTCGAATAACTGCTTTGAGGACAGAAGCATTTCCCACTATGATTACGTTCATCCCGATCAGATAGAATGGTTCGAAAAAGAATGCGAAAAACTCAAAGAAATGAATGGCGGAAAACCCATACCCTCTTTTGTGTTTCAGCACACACCCGTGCCCGAAGAATATGAGTTGCTCAGAAAAGCTCATTTCTGGGAGCTTCCCGTTGCCGTAAGAGGCTACAACACAAAAAGAAAAACCTTTTATGTAGGCAAAAAAGACACCATGGACTATGTTGGCGAAGGACCTTGCTCTCCGGACGTCAACAGCGGTCAGTTTGCAAGCTGGAAAAAAGTCGGAGGTATTCTCGGAGCTTTCTTCGGCCACGACCATCTCAATGACTTTTCAGGTTACCACGACGGAATATTTATCGCGCAGCATAAAACCGCAGGCTTCCGTGCATACACAGACGGATGCCGTTCATGCGTAAGACTCGTTACATTGGACGAAAACAAACCGGGCGAGTTTACTCAGGAGCTCAAACGTTTCAAACAGTTCGGGCTTAAAAGCGAATCTCTCGGTCCCATCATGAGAACTCTGTCGGACAGACAGAGCATAACTCTTCACATACTCGGCTATATTGCCGCAGGTCTTGCAGGCACAGGCGCATTGGCATTCGGAGCTGTAAAACTTCTTGAATACTTTGGAGGTAAATAAAATGAAAAAAGAATCCAAACTCAGCAAATCGTTGCTTCTTAATATTATCCTTTTCGGATTTATGGGTCAGGTTGCGTGGGCAGTTGAAAACAATTTTTTTAATATGTATCTCTACAACCGCATCGGCGGCACTGAATATGACATTGCAAACATGGTTGCCGCAAGTGCTGCAACAGCAATGCTCTCTTCGCTCTTTATGGGCAGTCTGAGCGATAAACTCAACAGAAGAAAAATATTTATATGTGCAGGTTATATTCTCTGGGGTGTAACTGTTATGTCATTTGCCTTCATCACCCCTGAAAATGTTTCAAAAATCACCGGCAATCCCGTTGTTGCCTGCATTCCCATGACGGTTTTACTCGTTATTATCATGGACTGCGTTATGACATTTATGGGTTCAACCAGCAACGATGCCGCATTCAACGCATGGGTAACAGACGTTACAAATCCCTCAAACAGAACCATAACAGAAACAATCCTTGCTATTGTTCCCGTTGTTGCCTTGGTTGTTGTTACCGCAGCATTCGGTTCACTTTCCGGCATATTCGGTTACGGTCCGTGCTTCATCGGTCTGGGTCTGCTTGTTACTGTTTGCGGTATCATCGGTATTTTCACAATCAAGGATTCCCGAAACGGTATTAAAACAACCGCAAGTTTCGTAGAATGTCTTACTTACGGCTTCAAGCCTTCCGTTATCAAAAACAACAAGAGCCTTTATATTGCTCTTGTCTGCATGGGAATTTTCTCAATCGCAAGCCAGGTGTTCTTCCCCTACCTTTTCATTTATATCCAGCACTCTGTTGACATGGGAACATTAACCTCAACTCCCATTTATCTGATTATCCCCTGCGTTATTGCTCTTATCGGCGTTGTCGTGCTTCTTGTTAAGCTCTTAACATCAATCGATAAGGTCGGCAAAGCAAAAATCGCTTTTCCCTGCTCTGCAATCTTTGTTATAGGTCTTACTCTTGTTTATTTTGCAGGCAAAAATTTCTGGTTCTTTGCCGTTTCAGTTCTTCTTGGTCTTGCAGGATATGCCCTTCTTATGATATTGCTCAATGCAGCAATCCGCGACTTTACTCCCGAAGACAAAGCAGGTCAGCTTCAGGGCATCAGAATGATTTTCTCTGTTCTTCTTCCCATGGTTATCGGTCCCAGAATTGCAGCAACCGTTATTGACCATTTTGCTGTTGACACCTATATCAATGAATACCAGAATGCGGTTAATATCCCCGTTCCTCACATCTACCTTGCAGCTGCAGGAATAGCCGTTACCATTTTCATCCCTCTTATCTTCCTTGCAAGGGAATTCAAAAAATCACAGACAAGCAAATAATTTCTATCTGAAGAAGGTAAAACTATGAATATCATTATTGTCGGTCTCGGAAAGCTTGGTCTTACTCTCACAAAACAGCTTGTTTCCGAAGGCCACAGCATAACAGTTGTTGACACAAACAATGAAAAACTGACCTCTGCCATT
>JAZSCO010000096.1:0-18473 GCA_045602965.1 Acutalibacteraceae bacterium
TCAGGGTAAAACAGCCGGTAAGGGTCATAAAGGTCAGAAGGCACGTGCAGGCAGAGGTATGCGTGCCGGCTTTGAAGGCGGTCAGATGCCCCTTCAGAGAAGAATCCCCAAGAGAGGATTCAACAACATCTTTGCAACAGAAATGGCAATCACAAACATTGCTACACTTGATAAGTATTTCGAAGACGGTGCAACCGTTACTATCGACGCTCTTATTGAGAAAGGCATCGTTAAAAAGACTTTGGACGGCGTAAAGATTTTGGGTAATGGCGAAATTTCGAAGAAGCTCACCGTTCAGGCAAATGCTTTTTCAGATAGCGCTAAATCAAAGATCGAAGCTGCCGGAGGAAAGGCAGAGGTGATCTAACATGCTTCAGACAATTGTTAATGCATGGAAAATCGCTGACCTTCGCAAGAAGATTATCTTCACTGCATTAATCGTTCTTGTTTTCAGAATCGGTTCAGCTATCCCCGTACCTTTCACAGATATCGGCGAGTCAGGCATTATCTCTGACCCCAACGCCGGTACATTCATGAACTATCTTGCTATGATGACAGGTGACGCATTCACATACGGAACAATTTTCGCTATGTCAATCACACCTTACATCAACAGCTCGATTATTATGCAGCTCCTCGCAGTTGCAATTCCCGCCCTTGAAAGACTCCAGAAGGAAGGCGAAGAAGGACGCAAGAAGATTGCTTCCATCACTCGCTTCGTAACAATCGGTCTCGGTGTTCTCCAGAGTACTGCTTATTACTTCTACCTTCGCTCACAGGGTTATCTTGTTGAAAGCGCAGCAGGCAAAGGTTTTGCAGCTGTATTCGCAGCATTCGTAATCATCCTTTGCTTCACCGCCGGTACCGCACTTATCATGTGGCTCGGTGAACGCATCAACGAAAAGGGTATCGGCAACGGTATTTCAATTATCCTCTTTGCCGGTATCGTTTCAAGAATTCCCACTCTCGCAGCAACACTCTTCGGAAGCACAGGTTATTTCAGCCACGGCGGACCCTACTACTTCCTTTCACCCCTCGTTGCTGTTATCCTCGTACTCATGATTGCTTTCATCGTATGGATGGATAACTCCGAGAGAAGAATTCCCGTACAGTATGCTAAGAGAGTTGTTGGCAGAAAGATGTACGGCGGCCAGACCACTCATATTCCCATCAAGGTTAATATGTCAGGTGTTATGCCCGTTATCTTCGCTTCATCAATTCTTTCTCTTCCTCCCACAATCCAGATGTTCGTTTCATCAAAGATTAAGGAAGGCGGTTTCTGGGACGGTTTCTTCGGAATCTTCTCCTATGAACACTGGGCATACTCAATCATTTATTTCGTATTTATTATTGCTTTCGCATATTTCTATGCAAGCATTCAGTACAATCCCATTGAAATGTCCAAGAATATCCGTGATAACGGCGGTTCAATCCCCGGCATTCGTCCCGGTGAACCCACCTCAAGATATATCGGTAAAGTTATCAACAGACTCACCCTTCTCGGTGCATTGCTTCTCAGCGTTGTTGCTCTCTTCCCGGTTATCTTCTCACAGGTAACATCCTTCTTCCTCAATATGTGGCAGGAAGGCGCATCAATGAACGTTTCACTCGGCGGTACTTCAATCATCATTCTTGTAGGTGTTGCACTTGAAACAGTTAAGCAGCTCGAAAGCCAGATGATGATGAGACACTATAAGGGCTTCCTTGATTAATAAGCCCTTCGCAGGTTTCAGACCTGCACTTAACGGAGGATTAGCATGATAGTGCTCAAAACAACAAGAGAACTCGGCCTGATGAAAGAGGCATGTGTTATCGCTGCAGGAGCATTAAAGGCAGCGGGTGAGGCAGTTGAGCCCGGTATCTCAACCGAGGAAATCAACAGAATTGCCCATAACTTCATAACAAAGAACGGAGCAATCCCGACTTTCAAAGGATATAGCGGTTATCCTGCTGCCACATGCATTTCCATAAACGATGAGGTCATTCACGGCATTCCGAACAAGAAGCGCATAATCAAAGCGGGCGATATCGTCAGCATTGATGTCGGCGCAACCTTCAACGGCTATGTCGGCGATAATGCCGCCACTTTTGCGGCGGGTGATATTACACCCGAAGCTCAGCGGCTGTGCGACACAACCCGCGAGAGTCTCTATGAAGGCATCAAAGCGGCTGTCGCAGGCGGCAGAATCGGTGACATCGGCTCAACAATCCAAAAGTATTGTGGGGAAAGAGGCTTTTCGGTGGTTCGTGAATTCACGGGTCACGGTGTCGGAAAGCAGATGCATGAAGACCCCAGCGTACCGAATTTCGGCACACCCGGACGAGGTGTGCGCCTGCTCCCCGGCATGACAATTGCCATTGAACCCATGATAAATATGGGCGGTGCAGGTATCAGGCAGTTGCCTGACGGTTGGACTATCAAAACAAAGGACGGCTCACTTTCCGCACATTTCGAACACACGGTAGCAATCACTTCTGACGGCCCCGTGATTCTCACGAAGATATAAGGTGAGAGAAATGCTTGAAAGAGGAAATGTGGTAAGGTCGTTGGCGGGCAGAGATAAGGGCAGACTCCTTGCAGTAATGCAGGTGAGTGAAAAGCTTGTGACTGTCTGCGACGGAAAAGAACGGCCTGTTGATAGACCGAAAAGCAAGAATATTCGCCATGTTGAGTATGTCGGAGCTTCGATAACGGAGGCTGAAATGGCAACCAACAGAATGCTTAAAAAAGCGTTGGCGAGATTAGATGCAGAAATTAACGGCAACACTTAGGAGGTTACTATGTCTAAGCAGGACATGATCGAGATTGAAGGTACGGTAGTAGAATCATTACCCAACGCAACCTTCCAGGTTGAGTTGGAAAACGGACACAAGATATTGGCTCACATCTCAGGAAAGCTTCGTATGAACTATATCAAGATTCTTCCCGGAGATAAAGTGACGGTCGAAATGTCGCCATACGACCTCACAAAGGGCCGCATCACATGGCGTTCTAAGTAAGTTCAAGGAGGTATTCTAATATGAAAGTCAGACCTTCTGTCAAGAAAATTTGCGAAAAGTGCAAAGTTATTAAGCGCAAGGGAAAAGTAATGGTTATCTGTGAAAATCCCAAGCACAAGCAGCGTCAGGGTTAATTCCCGGCGAAAACCAATGTTAATTTGGAGGTGCAACTGACAAATGGCGCGTATTTCAGGTGTTGACCTGCCCAGAGAAAAGAGAGTAGAAATCGCTCTTACTTATATCTACGGCATCGGTCGTAAAACAGCTAGCGACATTATCGCAGCAACCGGCGTAGATCCCGACCTTAGAGTTAAGGACATGACCGAAGACGACGTTTCAAAGCTTCGTGATTATATCGAGCATAACCTTACTGTAGAAGGTGATCTTCGCAGAGAAACTGCATTCGACATTAAGAGACTCATCGAAATCGGATGCTATCGTGGCGTTCGTCACCGCAAGGGTCTCCCCGTAAGAGGACAGAGATCAAAGACAAACGCACGTACACGCAAGGGTCCCAAGAAGACCATTGCTAATAAGAAGAAGTAAGTCGAGGAGGGATATTATGGCTAAAGCAGCAAAAAAGACAACAGGTACCCGCAGACGCCGTGAACGCAAGAATATCGAGCGTGGCGCAGCCCATATCCAATCCACCTTTAACAACACTATTGTTACAATCACAGACACCCAGGGTAATGCAGTTTCATGGGCAAGTGCCGGTGAAATGGGCTTCCGTGGCTCCAAGAAATCAACTCCCTTCGCAGCTCAGACTGCAGCCGAAACAGCAGCAAAGATTGCTATTGACCACGGCATGAAGACAGTTGAAGTTTATGTTAAGGGCCCCGGCCAGGGTCGTGAAGCGGCTATCAGAGCTTTACAGACAGCAGGTCTGGAAGTTAACATGATTAAGGATGTTACTCCCATTCCTCACAACGGATGCCGCCCGCCCAAGAGAAGGCGCGTGTAACCAGAATTATTTGGAGGTGTAACCAATATGGCAAGATATACAGGTGCTGTATGCAAGCTTTGCCGTCGTGAAGGCAAGAAGCTCTACCTCAAGGGTGAGCGTTGCTACACAGGCAAGTGTGCAATCGAGCGCAGAGCATATGCTCCCGGTCAGCACGGCCAGAGCCGCAAGAAGGCAACTGAATACGGTCTTCAGCTTCGTGCGAAGCAGCAGGCTAAGCGTTACTACGGTATTCAGGAAGGCCAGTTCTACAAGTATTTCCTTATGGCTGAGCGTAAGCAGGGCGTAACAGGTGAAAACCTGCTCCGTATCTGCGAAAGCAGACTTGACAACGTTGTTTATCTTCTCGGCTGGGCTAACTCCAGAGCAGAAGCAAGACAGCTTGTTACTCACGGTCATTATAAAGTAAACGGCAAGAAGGTCAACGTTCCTTCATACCTTATCAAAGCTGGCGACGAAGTTGCTATCAGAGATAAGAGCAAGGAAAGCACAAAGATTAAGGCAACAGTTGAAGCTAACGCTTCCAGACCTGTTCCTCAGTGGCTTGACCTCAACGCAGAAGCTCTTACAGGTAAAGTTCTCGCTCTTCCCACTCGTGAGCAGATCATGGTTCCCGTTGAAGAGCATCTCATCGTTGAACTTTATTCAAAATAATGCCTTGCCTGAAATGCCTTTTAAGGCATTTTGGCTGCGCATTGCAGCGTACGTTTTTGAATGCATTTTTAAGCAGGAATCATTCCCTGCGTCTTTAAAGGAGGGTTTTGAATGATTGGTATTGAAAAGCCCAGAATTGAAACTGCAGAGTTTTCTGAGGACGGAAGATACGGTAAGTTTGTTGTTGAACCTCTCGAAAGAGGCTACGGCACAACTTTGGGCAACAGCCTGAGAAGAGTTCTTCTTTCTTCTCTCCCCGGCTATGCTATCACATCCGTTAAAATCGACGGAATTCTGCATGAATTCAGCACCATCCCCGGTGTTAAGGAAGACGTTACTGAGATTGTTCTCAACCTCAAGAACGTTATCCTCAAGATTCACGGTGACGGTCCCAAAACAATCTATATCGATGCAAACGGCGATGATGAAATCACCGCAGGCAGCATCAAGACCGATTCAGAGGTTGAAATTCTCAACCCCGAGCTTCACATCGCTACTCTCAATTCCGATGCGCACGTAAACATGGAGCTTACCTGCGATAAGGGCAGAGGATATGTATCTGCTGAGAGAAATAAGCAGATGATGCAGCCCATTATCGGCGTTATTGCAATAGATTCAATCTATACACCCGTATTAAAGGTTAACTACACAGTCGAAAATACCCGTGTTGGTCAGATTACCGACTACGATAAGCTGACATTAGAGGTATGGACAAACGGTACTATCAGCGCGATGGAAGCCGTTTCTCTCGGAGCCAAGATCCTCAACGAGCATCTCAACCTCTTCGGTGACCTCTCAGGTGAGGCATACGATACAGAGGTTATGGTCGTAAAGAGCGACAATGGCAAGGAAAAGGTCCTTGAGATGACCATTGAGGAGCTTGACCTTTCTGTTCGTTCCTTTAACTGCTTGAAGAGAGCGCAGATTAATACGGTTGAAGATTTGATCAACAGAACCGAGGAGGACATGATGAAGGTCCGCAACCTCGGAAGAAAGTCCCTCGACGAAGTTGTTGCAAAGCTCAATTCACTTGGCTTCGACCTTCGCAGGGATGACGAATGATCCATATCGGTAAAGGAGTGTGAACTAAATGCCCGGTACCAGAAAGCTTGGCAGAGCAAGTGACCATCGTAAGTCAATGCTCAGAGGCCTTGTTACCTATCTGCTCGAAAACGGCAGAATCGAAACAACCGTTACAAGGGCTCAGGAAGTTCGCGCAATGGCTGAAAAGATGATCACCATTGCTAAGGACGACTCTCTCCACTCAAAGCGCAAGGTCCTTGCATACGTTACAAAAGAAGACGTTGTCAAGAAGCTCTTTGACGAGATTGCCCCCAAATATAAGGAAGTTAACGGCGGTTATTGCCGTATAATCAAGACAGGTCCCCGTAGAGGTGACGCAGCTGAGATGTGCATCATCGAGCTTGTTTGATTATAAGATAGCATAATTTATAATCCCCCCATTCCAATCGGAATGAGGGGATTTTCTTTTGCAAATAATATTGCCATTAAATTACAAATTCTGTAAAAAAATACCATAAATCTCCATTTATATATTGACAAATTTCCCATAAATTGGTATAATTATGCCGACAAAAGATAAAAAAGTATAATAACGGAGGTAAAAAAGTATGTTTACAGGTTTTATCAGAGAAATCGACAGCGTCGGCAGAATCGTTGTTCCCATGCAGCTCAGAAAGGAGCTCGGACTTACCGCAACAGGCAGCAAGGTTGAAATGTTTTCGGACGGAAAGCAGATTATCTGCAGAAAGGCTGTTGCTGACTGTGCATTCTGCAAGTCGGAAAGCGATCTTGTTGAGTTTGACGGCAAATTCATCTGCAAGGCTTGCGTTGATAAGCTTAAAGCAATAACCGAATAATCGCCTCTCCATCTCCCGGATGACATTGTTCATTCGGGGATTTTTTTATTTATGAATGAATATATATATTTATATCAATTCATAAAGGAGAAAAATATGGACGGTCATTTTTTGTCTGCGGAAGCAGTGATTAAAAAACTCGGTTCGGATAAAATGAACGGATTGAGCGAGGGTCAGGCAAAGAAACGCCTTGAAAAGGAAGGCGAAAACAAGCTGACCGAAAAGAAAAAAGCGTCGCTTTTCAGGAGATTCGTTGCCCAGTTTTCGGATTTTTGCGTTATCATACTTTTTGTAGCGTGTATCATTTCTTTTGCAACGGGAATTATTGAGGGCAAGGGTGATTATGTTGAGCCGATTGTGATTCTGGCGATTGTTATTTTCAATGCAGTCATCGGAGTTTATCAGGAGAGCCGAGCGGAAAAAGCGATAGAAGCTCTCAAAAAAATGTCTGCACCGTCAGCGAGCGTCAGACGCTCGGGCAAAACCAAAAAAATCCCCTCGTCACAGCTTGTGACGGGAGATATTATCATGCTTGAAAGCGGAGATATGGTGCCTGCGGATGCAAGGCTGATATCCTCAAACTCTCTGAAAATTCAGGAGAGTGCTTTGACAGGAGAATCGGAGGCGTGCGAAAAAAATGCGGATATGATTTGTGCCGAAAACTGTCCGCTTGCAGAGAGGAAAAACACGGTATTTGCGTCAACAAACGTGATTTCGGGTAATGCTGTTGCGGTTGTGACGCAGACGGGAATGGATACGCAGGTCGGGAAAATAGCGGATATGCTTCAGAGCGAAGAAGCGCCGCAGACTCCCTTGCAGAAAAGGCTTGAAAAAATCGGAAAAGCGCTCGGAATCGGTGCGTTGGTGATTTGTGCGGTTGTGTTTATTCTCGGAATAGTCAGAAAAAGCGGAATACTGCCGTCGTTTATGCTGTCAGTGAGTCTTGCGGTTGCGGCAATTCCTGAGGGACTGCCGGCGATTGTGACGATAGTTTTGTCAATGGGTGTGCAGAGAATGGCAAAGAGTAACGCCATCATCAGACATCTTCCTGCGGTGGAAACTCTCGGTGCGGCAACTGTGATTTGCTCCGACAAAACAGGCACGTTAACACAGAATAAGATGAGCGTTGTGAGAGTTGAAAATGCGCTCGGTGAGCTGGATATGAAAAGCAGTCGGGCGTCAAAAATTCTTCTGATGGGAGCACTTTGCAATAATTCTCAGGCGGAGAAAAAGGGGAGGAAACTTTGTATTTCAGGCGACCCGACGGAGGCGGCAATAATGTCGGCAGCGTCAGAGACGGGAATAGATATTTTATCTTTACGGCAGAGTTATCCGAGATTTTATGAAAATCCGTTTTCGGGGGAAAGAAAGATGATGTCAACGGTGAATTCGCTTGACGGTGAAAAATATATTTACGTCAAGGGAGCACCCGATGTTGTATTAAACAGATGTGTGTCTGTTGATACCGACGGCAGAATTTCGATGATGACGGCGGTGAAAAAAAGAAAAATCGCAGAGCAGAATACTCTCATGGCGGAGAGTGCATTGAGGGTAATTGCCGTTGCTTACAGAAAATATAACGGTGATAACGCAGAAGAAAACCTGATTTTTGCAGGCCTTATAGGAATGACGGACCCGCCAAGACCCGAAGCTGCGAAAGCGGTTGAGAAGTGCAAAAGAGCAGGCATAACTCCCGTGATGATAACGGGCGACCATGCGGTGACGGCTTGTGCGGTTGCTAAAAAGCTTGGAATTTATAACGGTGAGGGAGCTGTTACGGGAGCTGAGATTGAAAGAATGAGCGATGCTCAGCTTATGAAAGCGACGGAAAAATGCCGTGTTTTTGCAAGGGTGACACCCAATCATAAGGTGAGGATTGTCAAGGCGTTTCGTTCAAGAGGAGAGATTGCGGCGATGACGGGCGACGGTGTCAACGATGCGCCTGCACTCAAAGCGGCGGATATCGGCTGCGCCATGGGCAAAAACGGTACGGAGGTTGCCAAAAATGCCGCCGACATGATTCTGACCGACGATAATTTTGCAACTATCGTAAAGGCTGTTGAGCAAGGCAGAGGAATATATGACAACATAAAAAAAGCCGTGCATTTTCTGTCCGGCACAAATATAGGTGAAATCGTTGCGGTTTTTGCGGCATCGCTTCTCGGATTTTCTCAGCCGCTTATTCCAATTCAGCTTCTGTGGATAAATCTGGTTACCGATTCCTTGCCTGCAATGGCACTCGGTACGGAAAAAACCGAAAAAGATATCATGGACAGGAAGCCGATATCACCACAAAAAGGATTTTTCTCCGACGGATTATGGCTTGACATAATGCTTGAGGGCTTGCTTATAGGCATTCTGACCTTGCTTGCATTTTCAATCGGCAGCCTGATCTACGGAAACATCGACCTGGGAAGAACTATGGCATTTGCAACTCTGAGTTTCAGCGAAATCGCCCACGCAGTCAATATGAGGTCAACTCAGCCGCTTTATAAAATCGGGATTTTCAGCAATAAAATGATGAATATCGCCGTTGTTGTCTGCGCGGGAGTGCAGGCGGCAGTCATGCTCATTCCGATGCTTTCGAAGATTTTCTGCACAGTCCCCATGACGGTAAACCAGTGGGGAATTGTTCTTGTTTTTTCGTTTGTAACGCTCATAATCGGCGAAATCGGAAAAATCTCAAAAAGGAAAAATACGTAACAAATTCAACGTTTATGCAACACTTAAATTGAATTGTCAGTTGAAAACAATACAAAATTATGCTATAATAAATAAAACAACCTTATAAAAGGTATAAAACGGGACAAAAAAATTAACGGAGGGACAAAATGGCGACGGATACAAAAAAGCTTATTTATTACACATTTATCGACCTTTTAAGTGCGAAGCCGTTTGACAAAATAACGGTGCGTGACCTCGTTGAAGCGTGTGATATCAACAGAAACACTTTCTATTATTACTACAGCGATATCTATGATTTGCTTGAGGAAGTTTTCACAAAGAAAATCACTGAAATGCTTGAGTCGCATAAAGGCGGCAGCTCATGGGTAACGGCGTTTATGAAGGTGGCATACGAGGCATATGAAAACAAGAAAATGATTTATAACATATGCTCCTCACGAAGCTACGACTATCTTGAAAACTATATGTACAGAGCGTGCAACGAAATAGTTGTTGACGTTGTCAAAAACCTTGCTGACGGCATGAATTTACCCGACGAAGATATTGAATTTATCGCATCATTCTATGAATACGGCTTTGTCGGAGTTATTTCCGAGTGGTTCAAAACGGGAATGAGAGAAGAGCCTCTCCAGCTTGCATCGCAGCTCTGGCTCGTTGTTGACAACATGAAAACCGCGCTCGAAAAGAGCAAAAAAAGACTTCAGAGCAGGATTGAAAATGAAGATATTGTTTGAAGATAAGAATATTGTCGTCTGTCTTAAGCCTGCAGGAATTCTGAGTCAGAGCGGGGAAGGCAAAGATATGATTTCAATGCTCAACGGACATTTTATGCAAAACGGAGAGAATGCCGAAGCTTTTCCCGTTCACCGTCTTGACAGAGAAACGGCGGGAGTTATGGTCTATGCCAAAAACTCAAAATCTGCAGCGGCTCTGTCAAAGCAAATCGAACAGAATGCGGTTAAGAAGCATTATTATGCCGTTGTCAAGGGAGTACCCGAAGAAAAAAACGGTGTTATGAAAGATTTGCTTTTCAGGGATAAACAAAAAAACAAGTCCTATACCGTCAAAAGAATGCGCAAGGGAGTGCGTGAAGCATCTCTTGAATATGAGGTTATCGGTGAAAACGGCGGCTTTTCGATGGTTGATATTCTTTTGCATACGGGAAGAACTCATCAGATAAGGGTTCAGTTTTCGAGCAGAAAAATGCCTCTTTACGGCGACGGAAGATACGGCGGAGGCGGAGGAAACCTTGCTCTTTTTGCCCATACGCTTGAGTTCAGACACCCTGTCAGCGGTGAAAATCTTGTTTTTTCAGATAAACCCGATATGACTGCTCAGCCGTGGAATATGTTTTGAAAACATTCGGACATATGGCTCAATAAACATAAAAAACCCGTCAAAGGACTAACCTTCGGCGGGTTTTTGTTATCTGAAATTTGTAACGTCTTTAATCGGCATAACAATATATTTGAGAGCGCTTTCGTTGTTGATAAGATTATAAATAATATCGGAAATTTCGTCAACGGATTCAACCATTCCGTTGTCAAACCAGAGCTTGAAAACCGAGAGAATTGCACCGACATAATAGTGAACGGCGTATCTGCCTTCGCTTGCGGATGCGGCAATGGGAAAATAGCTGTAGATTCTTTCTTCAAGCATTTTGGTCAGAAGATGGGCAAGACCTGCGTCGTAAATAGCTTTTATAACATCTGCGTTTTCCTGAAAAAATCCCGAAACATATCCGATTGCGCCTCTGAATGTTTCAGCTTTTTCACCGCCGATTTCACTCAGAAGGATTTTTTCCATGTCGGTAAGGTGGTTTATGAGGATATCATCCTTGCTTTTATAATTGCGGTAGTATGCCATTCTTGAAACGCCTGCGAGATTTGTTATATCTGTTATTGAAATACTGTCGTAGCTCTTTGCCTGCATGAGACGAAGCAATGCTGTTACGATGCATTCCTTTGTCAAAGTGTTTATATCGTTCTTCTTTTGCATTACACTTTCCCCTATACTGTAACATTTGGTAAATCTTTATAAAATTAATAGGATTTTATTAATGATTTATTCATAAACTAATGTTAAACTTACAACTGTTACAAGTGTAACAGTTAGCAAACTATTTGTCAAGGGGATTTTTATGCTGAAACTGAAAAATATCGTTAAGGAGTACGTTGCGGGCGACAGTAAGGTTACTGCCCTCAAAGGCGTCAATATCGAATTCCGCAAGAGCGAATTTGTTTCCATTCTCGGTCATTCGGGCTGCGGTAAAACAACACTTCTTAATATTATAGGCGGACTCGACCAGTATACAACGGGCGATTTGATTATCGAAGGCAAATCGACCAAGGATTTCAAGGACGGCGACTGGGACAGCTACCGCAATCATTCAATCGGATTTGTTTTCCAGAATTATAATCTTATTCCTCATCAGAGCGTGCTTTCAAATGTTGAGCTGGCGCTGACTCTTTCGGGTGTTTCCAAGAGTGAACGCAGAGAGAAGGCGAAGACGGCTCTTGAAAAGGTTGGTCTGGGCGACCAGCTTTCAAAGAAGCCCAATCAGATGTCGGGCGGTCAGATGCAGAGAGTTGCGATTGCAAGAGCTCTTGTCAATGACCCTGAGATTCTTCTTGCCGATGAGCCGACGGGCGCACTTGATACCGAAACGAGCGTTCAGATTATGGACCTCCTCAAGGAGATTTCGAAAGAGAAGCTTGTTATCATGGTTACTCATAACCCTGAGCTTGCCGAGGAATATTCGACCAGAATAATCCGACTTGTTGACGGTAATATCGTTGACGACACCAATCCTTACACAACAGAGGATGTTGAACGCAGGGAAAAAACAAGAGCAGAAAAGAAATCGGAGAAAAAAGCAGCAAAGCAGATGCCCAAGAAGCCTTCGATGTCATTCTTCACAGCGCTTTCGCTTTCGCTCAATAACCTCATGACAAAGAAGATGAGAACTTTCCTCACTTCCTTTGCAGGCAGTATCGGTATTATCGGTATCGCGCTTATCCTTGCACTTTCAAACGGCTTCCAGGCATATATTGATTCGATTCAGCAGGAAACGCTCACATCATACCCCATGATGATAGAAAAAACAGCTATGGATATGAATGCCATGCTCGGCAGCATGACGGGTACGGTTTCGGGCGAAGTCAACCACGGCTTTGATAAAGTTTATTCGAATTCGATGTCGTCGAGTATGATGGAATCTTTTTCATCGGAAATCTGGCAGAATAATCTCGGCGAATTCAAGAAATATCTTGAAAGCGAAGAATGCACCATTGACGATTTGTCAAGCAGCATAAAGTACACTTACGGCGGCACTCTCAATATCTTCGCTTCGGACACAACCAACGGAATCAATCAGGTTTTCCCCAGTCCCATAATCGGCATGATGGACACAATGATGGGCAGCATCAACATGGGAGGAATGCAGATTGATAATTCTGCGATGGCATCCATGCAGACGATGATGAATTCGTGGCAGGAGCTTATCGATAACCGTGAGATGCTTAAGGATCAGTTTGAAATCGTTAAGGGCGGATGGCCCGAGTCATATAACGAAGTTGTTCTTATCATCGATAAGAATAACGAAATCAGCGATATCGCCATTCAGGGTCTCGGACTTGCAACGAGTCAGGACATGATGCAGGCATTCATGGCGATGCAGAGCGGTGAAGAATATACCCCCAAGACATACGAAATTGAGTATGATGAAATTCTCGGTATGACATTCAGGCTTGTGCTTGAACCCGATTACTATTCATATAACGAAGAAACAAAAACATGGGACGATATGCACGGCGATGACCTCTATGTTCAGAATCTTATCAACAACGGCGAGGAAATCAGAATTGTCGGTATTGTCAGACCTGCAGACGATTCGATTATGGTAACAACCATGGGCGCAATCGGTTATACTTCCGAGCTTACCGAGTATGTTATCAATAAAACGAACGAATGTGAAATCGTTAAGCAGCAGAAAGCAAATCCCGAAGTTGATGTTTTCACGGGAATTCCTTTTGCAAATGCTCAGATAAACAAGCTCAAGGCGGAAGCTCAGACAAACGCACAGACTCCCGCACCTGCAGTTTCCGGTGTATCGCTCGATCCGCAGATTGATTCATCAATTGAGGCGGTTGCAGACAATGCACCTTCCGCAAGTTCGATGAAGTTTACGGGCAACGCACCCAAGGCAACTCCCACAGCTGTTGCAGGAATGCCTGATTTCAGCCAGTTCCCTGCAGTTTCCGAAGAAGAAATCTATGCAAAGATTGACGAAGAATACAGCGGTGAAGAAGCTGAAAAAATGAAGCGTACGGTTGAGCTTATGCTTAAGAGTATGCTTACTCTTTCGGAGAGAAACGAGCTTATCGGTTATCTTGACGAAATGCTTGCGGGTCAGGAAATCGAGGGAATGGGTCAGATAGACGGTGCACAGGCTCTTTCGTTCCTTCAGATGATGGATAAGCAGACGAAGCTCAAGATGCTCAATGCAATTATGTCGGGCGAATTCGGCGGAGTAACACCTCCTCCTGTTGACGGGGAAGAAGAAACTCCGGGCGAAGACAAACCTTCAGAGGAAAAGCCTTCCGAGGATAAAACTCCCGAGGCGGTTGAACCCGAACCCGAGCCCGAACCTGAACCCGAACCTGAACCTGAACCCCAGCCTCTGACAACGAGCTATGAAGAAGCGCTTGCGGTTCTCGGCGTTGCAGACCTCAATAATCCTCAGTCAATATATATTTATCCCAACGATTTCGAGTCTAAGGATTTGATTTCGGATGAGATTGAGAAATATAACAAGGCTTCGGCAGAAGCCGGCAACGAGAAGAATGAGATTAAGTATACCGACTATATCGGACTTCTTCTTTCATCCGTAACAACGATTATCAACATTATTTCTTATGTTCTTATTGCGTTTGTTGCAATTTCGCTTGTTGTTTCATCAATCATGATAGGTATCATCACCTATATTTCCGTTCTTGAAAGAACAAAAGAAATCGGTATTCTCCGTGCAATCGGTGCATCGAAGAAGGATATTTCCAGAGTGTTCAATGCGGAAACGCTCATTGTGGGATTTGTTTCGGGCGCACTCGGTATCGGCTTAACGCTGCTGCTGATTCTCCCGATAAATGCGGTAATCGAACATCTCACCGCACTTCCCCATGTTGCGCAGCTTCCCGTTAACGGTGCGATTGCACTTGTTGTTATCAGCATGGCGCTTACATTGGTTGCAGGACTTGTTCCCTCAAAAATCGCATCACGCAAAGACCCTGTCGAAGCGCTCAGAACAGAATAAAAAATGCGGACTGCCTCACAAAAGGCAGTCCGTTTTTTATTCTGTGACATCAATAAACTTTGCGCCGACGTAATCGGCTAGGGAGGAGGGGGCAATGCCGAGCATTGCGCCTCTGACGCCTGCGCTTACATAAATTTTATCAAAAAGAATTGCCGTTTCGTCGATGACGGTCGGAAACAGTTTTTTCATGCCGACAGGTGAGCATCCGCCGCGGATATAACCCGTTGTTTTGAGCAAATCCTTGACGGGAATCATCTCGACCTTCTTTTCACCGAAGGCTTTTGCAACTTTTTTCAGGTCAAGCTCATCGCAGGCGGGGATGCAGCAAACGCCGTGACCGTTTTTTTCTCCGAAGAAAACGAGTGTTTTGAAAACCTGCGTGGGGTCTTTGCCTGTTTTTCGTGCAATATTCTCTCCCGAAAGGTCGTTTTCGTCAACGGGATATTCCATCAATTCAAACGGAATTTTTGCGGCTTCGAGAAGTCGCATGGCATTTGTTTTGGTCATAAAATCACTTCTTTGAAAAAGCAGGGGACGGCAGTCGCAGTTCCCGTTATATTATTTTTTGGAAATTCTGAATGTGAACTCAATCTTCTTGTGGCTGTTAAGTCTGTATTCCTTATGAAGATGTGCGCAGCCGGGCATATCGCCGCCGACGCCTCTCATTGCAGCGTCAAGGCAGAGGGTGATCGAATCATCCTTCACAAGCTCATAGAGATGCTCTGCTTTGTCAAGTTTTTCGGGAGTATAGTAGTTGAGATTGAAGCCGAAGGGGATATCCATTGCGTCAATCTTAATTCCGAATCCCGAATTATCGCTCACGGAAAGAGTTCTGACATCGGTGCGGTGTCCGTTTTCCTGCGGACGCATATATCTGTGTTCAAGCTCGGCAACGGTCATTGCGTGCTTTGCAATCTTGCCGCCTGTTTTTCTGTCAAGATATGTTTCGTGAGGACCTCTGCCGTACCATTCGGCGTTTTCGAATGCGGAGTTGATACCCATTCTCATGCCGACCTTGAGCATCGGAAGAAGAAGTCCCATTGCGCTGTGTTTAACGGTAACTTCGCCTGCGGGAGAGAAAAGATAAACTGTTTCAACGCCCGAAACAAACGGAGCAACCCACTTGACTCTGACTTCAACGCCGGAGGGAGTTGACTGAGCTTTGACGGAAGCGGCAACGGTCTGTGCGGTTGAGCGTTTCCACTGATAGAGGGGATGGATTCCGGCTATCGGTGCGGCAAAGTTGAGATATTCTCTGTCGTTATCGGTGAGCGCTCTGAAGAAATCGGGACGAAGAGGTGATTTTTCTTCGATAATTTCTTTTTCGCCGTATTTAAGCGATGCAAGTGCACCGTTTTTGATTTGTGCGGTGAAGTTGTCACCGATAATCTTAACGGTTCTGCCTTTCTGCGAATATTTGAGATCGCCTCTTGCGGGATTCTTCTTTGAGGCGGTCTGCTCACGCAGAATAATCTGGCAGAAGTTGTGCTCAAAGCCTTCCTTTGCCCATGCTTTATCCTTGTTGAGAATGAATGAAACGGTGATGATAACTTCGCCGTCGGGATAATCGGAAAGGTTTACGGGAAGAGCGAATTCCTTTTCGGTAAGAGGTTCAAGAACTTCGTCAATATTGCCGTTTTTAACCTCGTTTCCGTCAACGGTAAGACTCCAGTGAATTCTGTAGTCCTCGGTGGAAATGAAGAGATTCTTGTTTTTGATTATAATCTTGCCGTTCTTGCAGTCGCTGTCGCAAGCTTCAAGATTCGAATAAACTTTCTTTACCTCATAGTATGAGGGCTGAGGTTTTCTGTCGGCGCTGATAATGCCGTTTGCGCAGAAATAATAGCTTGTTGCGCCTTCGCCGAAGTCGCCGCCGTAGAGCCATTTTTCCTGACCGTCTTCAACCTTGCGGATTGACTGGTCAACATAGTCCCAGATAAATCCGCCGCACATATGGTCGTATTTTTCGAAATCGTCAACATATTCCTTGAAATTGCCCAGACTGTTTTCCATAGCATGGGCATATTCGCAGTACATGACGGGATGAGTTCTGTATGTTTCTTCAGGGATGGGTTTGTTGTCTGCGGCAAGAGCGTTTGCAACGTTTTCGTAGGGACTGATTTTCAGCTCCTTCTTCTGACGCATTGCTTCAACAACATATTCAACAGGGTACATTCTGCTGATGAAATCACTCTTTGTAAAGTCGAAGTCGCCTTCATAGTGAACGGGTCTTGACTTATCGAGAGCGAGAATTGCATTTTTCTCGTGAACGAAGTTTTCGCCGTCGCCTGCTTCGTTACCGAGCGACCAGAAGCATACGCAGGCATGGCTTCTGTCACGCAGCACCATTCTTTCTGCTCTGTCCTCAACGGCTTCCTTGAATTCAAGATTGTCGCCGGGGCAATTCTTGCGGCGTACGCCGTGGCTTTCAACGTCGGCTTCGTCCATAACGTAGAAACCGAGTTCGTCGCACATATCATAGAAAATTTCTGCGTTGGGGTAGTGACTTGTTCTGATGGCATTGATGTTTGCCTGCTTCATCAGATGCAAATCCTGATAATATCTCTCAAGGGGAACTGCCCAGCCGTTGTCGGGGTCAAAATCGTGGCGGTTAACGCCCTTGATGATAACCCTTTTGCCGTTCATATAGAGAACGCCTTCTTTGATTTCAACTCTCTTGAAGCCGATTCTGATGCACTTGACGGAAAGAATGTTTCTGCCTGTGCGAAGAGCAAGAATGAGCTTATAGAGATTGGGTTCTTCCGCAGACCATGCACGGACATTTTCTTCAACAAGGCTGTAGTTATAAACGGTTTTACCGTTTTCGACCCTGAGTTTTTCAACCGCAATCTTATGAGGCTTGTCGTCAACGATAAGAGCAGCTTCAAGTGTGCAGTTCTGAGCTTCTGCGTTATAGTTGTTGAGCGTTACCTCAAGATTGAGAACGCCGTTTTTGTATGTATCGTCGAGGGTTGCGTCGGCAAAGAAATCTCTGATGCAGAGCTTTTCTTCGGCGTAAACATAGACCTCTCTGTAGATACCGCTGAGGAACCACATATCCTGGTCCTCAAGATATGTTCCGTCGGTATAGCGGAAAACTTCAACGGTTATCTGGTTTTCGCCGATTTTGACATAATCGGTGATTCTGAATTCGGCAGGAGTCATTGAACCCTGAGAATATCCGACACGTCTGCCGTTGATATAGATGAAGAAACCGGCCTTGACTGCACCGAAGTGAATGAAGATTTCCTTGCCGTCAAAGTTTTCGGGGATATCAAAACTGCGGCGGTAAACACCGATTTCGTTGAGGTCGTGATTGATTTTGGGGATTTCGCTCTTCACTGACGAAACGGCAGCGGGAAGTGAGCTGCAAAGATAAATGGGTTTGCCGTAGCCCTTGAGCTGCCAGAGTGAGGGTACGGGCATATCGTCCCATGAAGAATCGTCATAGTTATCGGCATAATAATCCGTTCTGGCGTTGTCTGTGCCGAGCTGCCAGCAGAATTTCCAGTTGCCGTTGAGCGTGAAGCGCAGAGGAGCGTCTGCACCGTCAAGGGCGTCTTTAACGGAAAGTCTGGGGAGGGCAGTATTATGTCCGTCTTCTTTGTTTTCTTTGATGATATAAGGATTTTCCCAGTATTTGAGTTCAGTCATTTTTATCATCCTTTCAACTGCACATTTATACATTTTATATCATATCACAAAACTTGAGGTTTGTCTATAATGTAATTATAATAAGAAGAAATGCGACAGAAAACGATAAAAATCAAAAAAATTCAAAAAAATCTTAAAAAAGACTTGACAAACAGAATCTTTCGGTATATAATCATCAAGCATTCAAAAAACGCCGTTGCGTTTTTTAGTCGGTGTTGATGACGTTGAGGGTCCACCCGTTCCCATCCCGAACACGGTAGTTAAGCTCAACAGTGCCGAAAATACTTGGCTGGAAGCGGCCCGGGAAGATAGGTCGACGCCGACA
>JAZSCO010000097.1:0-11681 GCA_045602965.1 Acutalibacteraceae bacterium
CTATGTAAAAAATTCACCCCAAAGCGTTATAGTCAATATTAACTCAAAAGACCTTCAAGCAAGGAATATTTCCTACCCGAAGGTCTTGTTTAGTTATTTGGATTTTATGCTTCGATCACCTATCAAACACCGACACAATCAGATTCCGAAAATATCGGGATAAGTTTTTGTAAGACCGAAGAGTTTCTTGAAAAAAGCGATAATCCTCTGCCATATACCGACCTTTGAATTCATCTTATATGAAGCTGAAACTTCTTCACCGTTCTGAACAATCGGCTTACCGTCTTTATCAACAACAGTTGCCCTGATTTCAGCGGAGCCGTTACCGACTGATTCAACCGTGCAGGTTTTGCAATCTGAATGATTGGTACAGACTGCATTTTCGTTGCTTATCTTCAGAATGCTTCCGTCTGACGTTGTCCATTTTACGGATGCACCTTCGGGAAGATTTGCTGTATTGACATGAAGAATAATCTTCTCTCCGTATTTAAGCGTATCTGTTGACACATCTTCAAGCTTGATTTCAGTTTTTTCACCTACATTAACAGAACATTCATCAAGAAGATTGCCGTCAAGAGAATAAACACCTACCGTTGTATCGCCCACTGTATTTCCGACAATCTTTCCGGTGGAATCAACAGATGCAACCGAAGGATTATTTGACTTCCACACAAGAGGAACTCCGCTTGCGAGAGTAACAGACGGGACGGCATAAACTTCAACTGTTTCACCTTCGCTTATGTTAACACTGTCCGTGCTGAGTGTAACAGTTATAAGCTCATATTTGATATTGTTTGCTACTGCATAGTTATAAGCATATGAATTGTAATAACAATAAATCGTTGCATCTGTTCCGTCAAATGCAGAACTGCTGATATCTGTAACAGTAAACGGAATTATAACTCTGTCAAGATTCGGACAATCCGCAAATGCTCCCGAGTAAATCATTGAAACATTATAGGGTATTTCGATAGATCTGACGGTACTGTTGCCATTGAATGCGTCAATTCCAACCGAATCAATTTTGGACGGCAAAACAACATTCTGCGCTGAACCGCTGTAACCAATAAGCATATCGTTTTTGATTTCAAACGCCGTACCTTTTATGTTATCTTCAAGGATATACTTTATGTTATTCTGAACAGCATAAACATTTGCATATGAACCGTTTTTACAAACAATTGCAACATTACCGCAACCAAAGAATGCAAGCGGATCAATGTTAATCACGATATCAGGAATATATGCTTTTTCAAGATTACTGCATCCTGTAAACGCATAAGGCGGAAGTACCTGCACATTGTTGCCGATATTGACTGTCTTAACACTCTTGCAATTATCAAATGCATATTGAGAGTTGTTATAATCAACAATACAGTTTGCAGCATTATAGTTGATTTTTTCAAGAGATGCGCATCTTCCGAATGCATTAATTCCGATATTTTCAACATTTTTGGGAATGGTAATCTCGTTCAGACTGTTGCACGAATAGAATGCATCGTTTAAGATGTTTTTCAAACTATAGGGAAGATTAAGCTCTTTAATGTTAATACAACTGTCAAACGCTCTTTCGCCGATTGTTTCAACTTTTTCACCGAAAACCACATTCTCAATTGAGCAGCAATGATAGAAAGCATAATCGCCAATTGATGTAACATTTGAACCGATAACAACATTTTTGATATTCGGGAACGCCGTTTCACTTCCGACCTCAAATAAATATGCAGGAATTATTTCAACCTTATCTCCGAACACAACAGTTATTCCGTTTCCGTCAGTACCGCAATTTGCAAACAAATCACCGTAACACCAATAATAAGTTCTGTTTACATTGGCATTAACTGCGTTGAAATTAATCTTCTCAAGATTTGTCAAATTTGCAAAAGCATGAGGATCAATGGTTATAACCGTTTCGGGGATAGAAATTTCTTTTGCCGATTCAATATTTGCAAACGAGTTTTCGCCAATTATTTCAACACCATTTGTAATATTAACAATCGAAAGAGATGTGCCGTTGAACGCCGCAGCTCCTATTTCTTTGACAGATGAAGGAATCGAAACTGATGTGAGTCTTTCTTTATCCTTCATAAACAGTGCAGGAATTTTAGTAACCTTTGGGCCGATTTTTACAGTTGAAATATTAATGCATCCGTAGAAAATATCCTTACTGTTTATTGCACAGTCAATCGCATTGAACTCTGCGGATTCAAGTGCATAACAACTTCCGAATGCCGCATATCCGATTTGTAAAACATTCTCGGGAATTGTTATTGACGGAATTGATGTACAACCATAGAATGCATACTGTCCGATATATTCAACCGTATCGGGAATGTCAATTTTTTCAAGACTTGTACAGTTATCAAAAGCCATTTTTTCGATTCTTATAACCGAATCGGGCAAGTCTGCAGACTTGAGATTATAGCAGGCATAGAAAGCTCTTTCGCCAACAGTTATTAGATTCTTCGGATGTTTTATGCTTTCAAGACTTGAACAAAAATCAAACGCACGGAATCCGATAGTTTCGATTGAATCGGGAAGAGTTACAGATGTAAGCTCTGTGCAATTTGAGAATGTATAGTCAGGAACAATCTTTGCTCCGTCTGCAAAAGTCGCTTTTTTAACAGAGCGAATATTGGGCAACACATTAACATTTGAACCAACATTCAATATTTCTATTGGGCTCTGATAAAATGCATCACTGTAAACATAACAATCTTTGGCATTGAAATTAAGTGTTGAAATGTTATCACAATATGCAAAAGCATTCCAACCTATTTCTTCAACATTTTCAGGTATGGCAATTTCAGAAAGAGAATCACATCCCACAAATGCATTGTTACCAATATATGTAACTCCATTCGGCATTTCAAAATCAACAAGCGAATAACAATAATAGAAAGCGTAGTTACCAATTCTTATTATGCTGTCAGGCATGTTGACTGTTTTCAGGTATGGGCAATATGAAAGAGCATCGTTCGATATAATTGTTGTTCCTTCGGCAAAAGACACCGTTTCAATTGTGTCGCTAAATTTAGGAAAGTTGTTTGCACCAAGACCAACATTAAGTGTTTTTACAGGACAGTTTTCAAATACATTATAATTTATGCTACCATTATAAGAATTATAATTAACTGTGGTTAAATTAATGCAGTTATAAAATGCTCTGTAATCTATATAGCAATCATTGCTTGGTGTTGTGATTACAGTAAGGCCCTCACAATTTTGGAATGCCCGCCGACCAATATAGGTTACTGAATCAGGAATACTAATGCTTTCAAGACTTGTGCAATTATAAAATGCGTTTTCACCTATAGTTTCTATAGTATCAGGAAGAGTTACCGATTTTAAATATTTACAATTAGAAAATGCATTTTCCGGAACAAGTGTTGCACCTTCTGCAAAATCAGCTGTTTCCAAATTATAGAAAATGGGTATGTAACTGACATTCGGACCGACATTAAGTGTTTTTATCGGTGTATTATTAAACGGAATACCATAGTTACCATAGTAGTTGTTCCATGATTCTGCGTTGAAATCAACCGTCTCTAACAGCAAACAATTGTCAAACGCACAGGATTCAATTGTTTCAACCTTCTTGGTAATCTCAATTTCCTTAATCGAATTACAATTAAAGAACGCTCTGTAGCCTATTCTTTCAATGGAATCCGGCATTTCAACATCTGTTATCTGAGTGCAGTTTGCAAACGCATAATCGCCGATGGATGTTACACCCTCACTAATAACAACCTTTTTTATTTTATCAAAATGAAGATTCCAACGAAAAATTTTCACATACTCATCATTAAAATCGGGTGAAGTTGTTGTGGGGTCCAATCTGCTATCACTTGGGTTAGTAATCACAACATACATTTCAACATTTGCTGACCTTGTTGCAGCAGGAGCTGTTGTGCTTTCCGGACGTGTTGTTGCGGGAACGGTTGTGTATTCCTCATATCTTGCAGTTGTTGTTTCTGCAGGTCTTGTTGTGGTAGGCACCTTGGTTGTGGGCGCTCTTCTGGTTGTTGTTTCTCTCCGTGTTGTTCCTTCATAATAATTATCGCCATTGGGATGTGTTATTGAAGGTTTATTACCATCGTGATTTCTTGTTGTTGTCGGAGCAGCTGTAGTCGGATACCAGTTCGTTGTAGGTTTCGAAACCTTCGTTGTTCCTTCATCAATAACTGTGATTCCCGGTACACGTGTAACAACGACATCATGACCTGTTGTTGTTACAACACTTCCTGTACCATCCGAAATCATAATATAGTTACTCTCATTAAAATCATACATCGCACCTGCGCCTTCAATGGTGAGCACACCTTCATCATCGAGTTTCCAAGTAAGATTGTCACCACAAACTCCGTGCATAGGATATTTGATTTCAAATTGCTTTTTGCAGACTTCACAGATACCGTCTTCATTTTCGTCTGTGTGAGGAAGCATCTCCATGATTTCTTTATCAACGTCACCGCAGATTGAGCAAGTGCGTTCTTTGAGTCCTGTTTTATTGCAAGAAGCTTCTTTGGATATAGTCCAATCGCTGTAACTATGAGCACCTGTTTCTCTTTTCTCACCGCAAACGTTACACGATGTGTCACAATCATTGCTATATGCGTGCTCACAAGGAGTATCAATAGAAACAAAATTATAACCATAGGTATTGGCAAATGTTTCAGCAGTTGAGCCTGTAAAACCGTAAATTGTTGAGTAGATTGAAATTGCAGCTTCTTCAATTGAACAATTCCTGTTATAAATCGTTACCTTTTCAAGTTTTGGGCAATCCGCAAAAGCTTCGCCATAAATCGTATCAACACCCACAGAAACAATTACAGACTCAAGATTATCGCAACCACAGAAAGCTCCAATACCTAAAAAGTTGTTTTCATCAGAAACACTGCAGTTAATCAAAACAGATGTTAGCGCATCACAGTCACGAAATGCATAATTGAATATATAAAGCTTTGTGCATTCAATTGATACTGCAGTTAATTTGTCACAATTGTAAAACGCCCAGAATCCTATTGAAGCGAGATTGGAAAACTCAAAACATTCTTCGAGTAAAATACAATTACTAAAAGTGGAGTCGCCTATTGATATTACGCTGTCAGGAATATTAATGCTTTGCAAGGATTTACAATAATAAAAAGCATAATCATCAATCTTTTCAATCGTATCAGGCAAATCAACCGAAACAATATTGTCACACTCGTAAAAAGCGTTCTGGCTTATGTTGGTACAGCCTTCATTTATAACAACGAAATCAAAATATCCTGTATAAGTTCTCCATGGTGCATCATCGGATGCAAACGAAACCATCGCTCCGTCATTATCAATCGTCAGCACCCTGATTATCTTGTCAATTGACCAACTGAGCTTTGTACCGATTGTGCCGGATATAGTCGTGTCAGTTTCTTCAACAGCGCTTGCACCGAAGCCAAACCAATCCAATCCAACAAACCCACTAAGCGGTGCCGTACAAATCAGCATCACTGTCACAAGCAGTAGTGAAACAGTCTTTCTTATTGTTTTTTTCATAATACTTTACCTCCTCATATCACGCCGCCGCATTAGCGTTAATTTGGTCAATAATTCTCTTTATGCCAAGCCATACAGAAACATCGGTAAAGATGTCAACAATACTGCCTTGATCAGAGAACGGTGTTTCTTTAAGCACCGAAAGGTCTTTCATCATGCCGTTGTGAACAATATACTCAACAATCTGATTGACGAAATAAATCTGTCTGCTGTCAAGGCTTGAACTGTTGAGATACTCTGCAAATGCTTCTTTTGCGGCATTCATATCAAGTCCAACAATTCCTCTGACAAATTCACCGAGAGGAACTGCACCGTAGTTTGCTTCATAATCTTCTTTTGAGCCGACTTCGATCCAGAGGATTTCTTCGAGAGCCTTTACATCGTCTGCGTTAAGAGGAACGTTGCTTCTTAGCTTTGCTATAACCTCATTATCCTGATGCTGACGGATATAAAACTCTGCCTTTGCCTTGTAATCTTGCAAATCATCGTTCTCAAGCTCGGATTCGTTCCAATCTATTGACAGAATTTCATCATCAAAGGTTGTGGTATAGGTTGGGTGTGAAACAATAATATATTTTATCAGATCTCGCAGGTTTTCTCTGATATTTTCAAATTCATTGATACCTGCGGTTTCAACGTAATCCGTATGCAGAATCTTATTTATCAGATCGTGCTGTGACATGATTTCGGGAATATTCGCTGTGTTTGCAAGAGCATTGACCTTTTTGACGAGGTCATTTCTCGCCTTTGCATACTTCTTGCCCACAAGATATGCGAGCTCAATTCCGTAGATAAGAGCATCGAATCGCAAAGCCTTCGCATCGTCTTCATCGGGAACAACAAGAGGTGCGATTTCATCTTTTATTTCAAGCGTGTTCTCATATGTGAGCGCATTGTAGTTATCAGGGTTTGAATAAAGCTCAACAAAACGAAGATGCTGTTTTACAGAAAAGCTTTCTCTGTTAAGCTCTCTGACTTTGCGGACCATATCTTCAACAAGCAGTTTTCTGAATGCGATAAGCTCGTTGGTCTGATAATCCATATCCTGCAGCTTATACGCAATCTGTGCTTTGAGATTGAATATTGCACTCTGCAACGCAACGGCACTTGTTGTCTTGCCTTTGCCGCCCATTCTGAAGAATTCGAAGTTTCCGCAGAAATCGAAGATATAGAATATCCTTTTGTCTTCGCCGTCAATGAGATTCGGACAAAGACGGGTGCCTCTGCCGACCATCTGCCAGAACTTCGCTTTACTCATTACCTTCTTGAAGAATACGAGATTCAACACTTCGGGTACGTCAATACCCGTGTCAAGCATATCAACGGAAATTGCAATCTGCGGCAGCTTTTTCGGGTCGCTGAAATCATCGATTGCACTCTGCGCATAGTTGGTGTAATTATCAATTACCATTGCATAGCCGTTGAGATGGGGATATTCTTTGTTGAATATTTCAAGGATTTTTTCGGCGTGCTGATGGCTTTTTGCAAAAATGATTGACTTACCGATTTTATTGCCGTAATCAATTTTCAGTCCGTGAGTCATAAGAACGTTGAGAACTTCACGGATTGTATCTTCGTTGAACACCCATTCGTTGAGCGCAGAGGAATTGATTTTATCAGGCAATTCGCCGTTTTCATTCTCGAATGTGCTTTCGTATTCCTCTTTGTCTTCATCGGAAAGTTCGTCATATACAATGCCTTCTTCGATGAATTTGAGCTTTGTTTCAACGGACATAAAATCAACCAGATATCCGTCGGCAACAGCTTGTGCAAGCTCATAGGCATAGGTGGGAATACCGCTTTGCAGATTGAAGATTTCATATGTATTCTTTTCGATTTCATCCTTGGGGGTTGCGGTAAGACCCACAAGAGGAGCATCGAAATAATTGAAGATATCTTTATATTTGTTATAGATTGAACGGTGAGCTTCGTCGCAGATGATAAGGTCAAAATGACCGCAGGTGAAAAGCTTGCCTTCATCATCTTTGATATTATCAATGCAGTTGAACATCGTCTGATATGTTGAGAAAACGCAATGCGCGTTGTAGTTTTCTTTATCGGTGCAAAGATTCGTGACGGAGAAATTCGGAAGAAGATTCACAAACGCACGCTTTGCCTGAGTGACGAGCGAAGTTCTGTCCGCAAGGAAAAGAACGTTCTTGACCCAGCCGTGATTGAGAAGCACTTTTGTGAGAGCAATGACCGTTCTTGTTTTGCCCGAGCCCGTTGCCATAACGAGCAGAGCCTTGCGGCGGTTCTTGCCGTCAAAGCTGTCGCATACCGCACGGATTGCGCCTTCCTGATAATATCTGCCTGCGATTGCAGGGTCAACGGTGATATTCTTAAGGCTTGTCCTCATTGAACGCAGATTAAACATCTTTTCAAGGTCACGCTTTGAATAGATAGCGGCAACCTTTCTTTCGGGATACTGACCGTCAACGATTCTTGTATCAAAGCCGTTTGTGAGGAAGATTGCAGGGCGTCTGCCGTATTTCTTTTCGATTATATCGGCATAGAGCTTTGCTTGCTGTCTGCCGACGGCAACGTCTTTGCAGGTGCGTTTAGCTTCAATAACAGCAAGAGGCTTGCCGTCATCACCGTAAAGCACGTAATCGGCATAACCTACGCCTGCATTGTTGGGCATACCTTCGAGTTCAACCTCGTTGAGCCAGTTTTTGCCTTCAATCCAGCCTGCATCAACGAGCATTGTGTCAATATAGATTTTGCGTGTCTGATATTCGGTGAGGTCAAGAGGCTTTGGAACATAATTCTGTTGTTGCTCCTCACGGCGGGCGGTGAGCTGTTCTTTAAGAGCCTTGTTTTCGGCAAGGAGCTGTTCAAAATTGATTTCAAC
This sequence comes from Acutalibacteraceae bacterium, assembly GCA_045602965.1. GTDB lineage: Bacteria > Bacillota > Clostridia > Oscillospirales > Acutalibacteraceae > CAG-177. Next base: position 8,393 of record JAZSCO010000097.1, read on the forward strand.
CGCATTATCGATGAGAGTTTCGGTGTGTTTCTGAATAAGAGAAGCATCGAAGGTTCTTTCTTCATATTCGGCACCGTAGCAGCAGGCAACGAAATCCATAAAGATAAAGAGGTTTTCAAGGCAAAGCTCCGCCTGCCCGGCAGAAATCTTTTTGCCCTGATGGGCAGCATTGTTGCCGAGCTTTCTGATAAGCTCCATTCTGCGCCATACGTCGTCGCTGACGATGCCACGGAACTCATCGGTATTCATTAAATTGACGAGGCTGTCCTGCCACGGGAGAACAAGCTCTTTATCAATGGAATACATCCATTTGACTGCGAACTCCATAGCACGGCGGCAGTTGATAACGGCAGCCGCCGCATCGATATGTAAAATCTTTTCCGCCGAAACCGCAACAGACGAAAAACTGTCAAACTGCGGATCTTGCATTAAAAAATCAAAGTTGGTCATATAATCACCTGTTATTAATAAAAATCAGAATAATACAGTTTTAAACAATCTTCTACTAATCGAATCAAATTATTCGTTTTGTTATCATCTGGAAAAACATCACGGTTATGTGCAACATCATTTCGTGGTGAAACGATTTTATTTTGAACATTTTTAACAGAGAATGATTTGTCAATTTTTTCGATCAAACTAAATTTATCTCCAAGATACCTGTATTTTTTAAGGAAAAATTCAGAATCAAGTTGTTTTTGATTCAAACAGTTCTTGATAGCTTTTTCCAAACAAAGTTCTACAGCAGAACTCGCATCTATTATTGCTTGTCTGTTTCTGCCTTTGTCTTTAGCCTTGTAAGCATGAACAAGAAGCTGATATTCCAACAATAAATCTTTGCCTGATGATTTGAATTTAAATGCTTTGCATATCTGATTATATGATAAATAACAATCGTCGCCTTCGGGTAAAGTTTCTATTTCTGTCGGATTCAAATCAGATACAAACTTACCATTTGAGAACATTTCAAGTGTACAACAATCAGAAGGCAAGTCAATATTGATTTTATAAATATTTTTTGTACTCAGTTCACAATACTCAATAAAAGAGTTTTCCCATTTATTAATTGAGCTGTATATATCATTGATTATTTCTTCTTGTTTGTTATTGCACGCAAAGGAAAACAATACTTTCTTAACAATAGCTTTTCCATTGTCCGAAACACAGAATCCCCATAGCAGTGGCTTTCCACCTCTGTTTAACGATTCAAAACCTTTAGGCGGACAAAGTAAGTTGTTCGACGTAATAAAATCCGATGAATCAAAATCGTTTGGCAAAGTGGGAAACAAAAATTCAACATCATGTCCCGAAATCTTTGTCTTATAAGATTTTCCTAACACCTCTTTTTGACACAAAAGTTCTTTTGAAAGAGTCAGAATGCCAAAATTATTCATGTTTCACCTCATCCGAAATATTGTTGCATCAAGCTGTTGAACAGGGTTTGTGCTTCGTCAAGAGCTTTCTGCACGGCAACTTTTGATTTGTCGACTTGTTCGACGAAAGTAGTAAACTGTTTTTGAAGTTCAATTGAAGGTACAGGAATTTTTATATTCTCTACAATTGATTTTGATATTTCTTTAAATGTTGCACCTCTGCCAAGAGCGTTCAGATATTCTGTATTAAGCAACAAAACAGTATATAAGTATCTTGGAAGAATTTCTCCATTGCAAATGATATTTTTAAATCCTTGATTGCAATAAAAAGAGTTACCTGCAATTGCAACCTTTCCTATAGGCGCTCTTGAAGATAAGATTACTGTATCAACAGGCATTTCTTGCAAAGAACAACTCTCAACACCTGCTTTTGTCAATTTGCGAACTGAATCATAAATGTAACCACTATCTGAATCAAGTTCAGCAGGGGTTATCCACCTGTATTCACCATCCCAATATTCTTCAACATTGGTCTTGGGTGTTGCTCCACCTACAACTTTACCTATTTGTGATATTGATTTCCATTCATCTTGTATGTGCGATAAATCATAGTCACCAAACATCTCAACAAATCGGGCTTTAACGAGTTCATCGAGCTTTGTGAGTTGTTGTTTGCGCAAATCAATTAATAGCCTTATCTTGTCAAGCGCCATTGTAGCTTGTTCTTGAATCCGCATAGATGGTACTTCAATTTCAAGATTTCTAATATCAGTTAATGATATAAATTTTTGAGTACCGCCACGTATTTTGCTGATTACAACTCTGTCAAAATAATTAGACTGCAATAAATATTTAATATATTTATTTGAGACAACTGTATCACTATAAAACTTAATTAATGCAACATTTTTAATTGCAAACTGCGGCTCAATATCAACTATTACAGGATTACCAACTGTGCCAATCATCGGCATTATAATATCACCTATATCAACCTTTGAGCGAACATTGATTTTGTTGTAGTCTTCTTCTGATATATAATTACAGCCACTGAAATCAATATATCCGAGAGAAACATTTTTTGAGGTGACTAATGGGTAACCTTTACTATAATATTGCGGGGAATCGTGTGTTCCGTCTCTAACATCACAAATATCACCTAATCTAACTCTCATATTCATCCCTACAAATCCGAATTTGTTTTACAGAAACTCAAAAAATCAGTTCATTCCGAGCAGTTTTTCAAGTTCATCCATCGCTGACCCGATTTCCATTTCAAGTTCACGGATATTTGCCATTATCTCGCTTGTGGGCGGATATTCAACGGCAACGTATTCCGTCTTTTTATATTTGTTAATTGAAAGGTCATAATCGTTATCAATAATTTCCTGCTTGGTCACAAAGAAGCTCTGCTGAGTGCGTTCTCTTTCCGATTCACCGTCAAGATTGCGGAATCGTGAGATAATATCGGGAATATCGTTATCTGCAACTTCCGAGCGCTTATCGTCAAGGCTGAAACCGTCGGCTTTCATATCGTAAAACCATACCTTGTCTGTGCCGCCGTGTTCCGTTTTGGTGAATATCATTATCGCAGTCGATACACCTGCATAGGGCTTGAATACACCCGAAGGCATCGAAACAATCGCTTCAAGGCGGTTGTTTTCTATTATCTCCTTGCGGATTGCCTTGTGTGCAGTCGATGAGCCGAAAAGTACGCCGTCGGGTACGATGCAGGCGCATCTGCCGCCGATTTTGAGCATACGGAGGAACAGAGTGAGGAAAAGAAGCTCCGTTTTCTTCGTTTTGCAAACCTTAAGCAAATCTGCTGATACCGTATCGTAATCAAGGCTGCCTTTGAAAGGCGGATTGGCAAGAATAAGCGAATATTTGCCCTTGTCCGCATTCTGGTCGGAAAG
>JAZSCO010000098.1:0-5140 GCA_045602965.1 Acutalibacteraceae bacterium
TGCTATTATCCGCAGAACAAAGACCTTGCTTTGCAGATGGTTAATTACCTCAGAGGCCCCAGACCTCTGAGTGGGGGAGATATATCCTTTATTGCAGACAGATTCCGTGACAGCGATTACGTTCCCCGTTCCTATTTTGAAGGCTCAACTCCTGCAAACGATTATACTCCTGCCGAGCCCTATACAATAATCGTCAGCGAAAGTCCCTATTCATATCAGAATGAGGGTTATGCAACGCTTTATATCACATCGGGCGGTGCAGACGCTCCCCGAAGCGTCCAGATGCGCAAGGCAAAGGACGGCAAATGGTATCTCTGGGAGCAGTTTATTCTTGTCGGTATCCGTCAGCCCGAAAGAGCAAATCCTTGGGCATAATCGGAGGTGAAACAAATGGAAGCTTTTAACGGAATTCAATTTGACGGTCGTTTTTATACCGAAGTGGTGCAGGGTACATATAAACTGTTTACGGAAGTTAAGTTTACAGCAACTCTCGTTATTGAGATTGCGGACCCTGATAAGTTCAATACTATGTTCGGCGGTCAGCTTCCCGTTGATATTATTAAGACAGATGTTTCTCGTGTTGCTGAAATGACCTTCACAAAAATGTTTGCGGAAGGCTGCTCTGTTGATGAGCTGAAATACAAGGCAGACACACAGGCTGATTTGATTTTGCAGGACTTCGCAATTGCAGGTTGGGAAGCAAGAGCAGGCATCAGAGCAACCGCAATAAATGATGTGCTTATCAAAATTGACCCCAAAACGGAAAATTTGCTTTCGACTGTTGCGACTATGAACGTTGCTTCTGCACCTGCACCGCAGGGTAACGCTGTCTGGCGATGTGTCTGCGGCAATAACAATTCGGGCAAGTTCTGTACCGAATGCGGAACAAAAAAGCCTGAAGATTGGGTCTGCTCCTGCGGAAACAGAAATAAAGGTAGGTTCTGCACGGAATGCGGAAAATCTAAAAGTTAAGGTGATTTTATGAAAAAAATCGTTTCGTTATTGCTCGTTTTTGCTGTTCTTTTCGGTTTTGCATCCTGCTCTGTTGATAAGACCGAAAATCCCGATGCAGAATCAACAACCGTTGCCGACGAAGCAGACAAAAACACATCGTCCGAAAAGAAAAATGCCGTGGAGTTTCTTTCTGTTTATACAGAAAAAGCCTGTGAGTATGAAACATACACTGAAGATTATTACTATCTGACAGAGGTAAACTATCAGAAACTGCATCTTTCCGAAGAAAACAAAAAAGAATATCCCCGCCTTGCAAAAGCTCTTGATTCTCTCAATACCGATAAAACAGAGTTCTATAAGGATAAGGCAAAAGAGCTTGATGGTTATGCATCGGAACAGCTCGATTATTATTATGAAGATGGCGAACAGCCTGCGGTTTACACCGCAAACAACAAATATCTTCTTCAAAGAGCAGATAACGTTGTCCTGAGTATCAGAAGCGATGCAGATGAATTTTCGGGCGGTGCGCACCCCAACTACGGCTATGGTGGATATAACTTCGATACCCTAACGGGTAAAGAACTTGTTATAACAGACGTTATGACCGACATTTCATCCCTTCCCGCAATTCTTTCGGAAAAGATAAATTCAAAAGATGAATTTGCAGACGGATTTTTCGGCAATCTGGAAGAAGTTCTTTCGGAATACACAGCAGAACAGTTTAACTGGATAATCGGCTATCAGGGAGTAACTTTCTGTTTCAGTCCCTATGAAATCGCATCCTTTGCCGCAGGTCTTATTACCGCCACGGTTTATTTTGACGAATATCCCGAGCTTTTCAATAAGAAATATACAGTTGCCCCCGAATCCTATGCCGTATCACTTTCCGAATGGAGCGACGTTGAGTTTGATATGAATCCGTCTGACGGTAAAAAAGATACAATCTGCGTCGGTCTTTCATATTACACGGAAGAAGGCTCATATAAAGATATCAGTCTTAACCTCAACGGTAATGAATTTACGGTTGAAGATGTTTATGCTTTCAGTGCCGAATATTATCTTGTCAATTCAAACGGCAGATATTTTGTTTATCTAGTGCCCCATGGTTATAACGATTACACAAACATTCTCGTTTATGACCTGAACGGCAACGAGATAAAAGAAGCAGGTGAAATTGACAGAACAGCTTTCGGAAGTCTGGTCTGGGAGGATGAGAACGAAGATACCCATCAGGCGAAGCTTCTTTTCAATAATCCCACACAGCTTGTTCTTGAAACAACCTTTGATATTCTCGGAACATACGCTGCCGATAAAACCTACACCGTGAATTCCGAAACGGGTATGCCTGAATCGACCGATGAATTCTATACCATAGACGAAAGATTTGCGTATGTTCTTACATCAAAAGAGGCTTTCAACGTTAAAATCCTTCCCGATATGAAAACCGAGCTTGTCAAAGCAGGTTCAGAGTTTACACTTCTGCGTACAGACGGCAAAACATACGTTGATACAAAACTTGATGACGGCAGAGAATGCAGAATTTATGTTGAGAGAAACAGAACTGATTATCAGCTCTGTATCAACGGAACACCCGAATATGAGCTTTTTGAAGAGATTTTTTACGCAGGATAAAAAAGGAGATAATTTAAGATGATTAAAAAAATAACGGCAATTATGCTCGCTCTCATTACTGTTTTTGCAATGATGAGCATATCAATGACTTCGGCATCAGCTGCAACAAAGGTTATTGAAATCAGCAAGTTCCCCTCAATCTATTACGGAGAAACTCTCAAAAATTCAAACCTTACCCCTTGCTTCCCATCGCTTGACTACAATCAGGTGCCGTATTACTCGGTAATCATGTCAACAGAGGTTCCCAGTTGCGACGGCGAGATAGCTGACCCCGAAAAGGAATATTATGTGCTCACAACTTTCTATATCGGCGGCTATGAGCTTCCCGCAGCTGATGAATTCAAGGTTGTATATGACGGCAAAGAAATTCCCTGTTATAATTTCAATTCATATAAGCCCAGCGACAGTGCATATTATCTTTATAAACATGGCAGTAACGGCAAAGCAATGTGCATTATAAGAATCAAACTCGGTGATTTTGAAACACCCGGAACTGATATCAGCGTTATAAACGGAAAGGCGTCTGTTTCAAGTGCAGTTATCGGCAATGTTGTAACAATCACGGCAGATCAGATTGACGGCAAGATTTTTTATTGTTGGAATATCACAGGCGCAACCCCCGAAGATTATTATGATTCCGAAACAACGTTCACAATGGGAGTTTTCAATGTTACTGCAGAAGCAGTTTACAAAGATTGTGAATGCAAATGCCATAAAGGCGGAATAGAAGGTTTCTTCTATAAAATTGTTCTTTTCTTCCAAAAGATCTTCGGCAAAAATCTTGTCTGCGAATGCGGCGCAGAGCATTAAAATTGAATGCTTTATCGGACGGCAGAGAAATCTGCCCTCTTTTTTAAAAAATTCAAAAAAGCATGATGAAAAACCGAAAATATATGATATAATTATATTTGTAAAAATCGGCAAACGGATGTGATATTATGAAAGATTTCAGCAAAGTAAAATTCAAATGGATCTTCCGTGATTATCAGCAGGCAGTGCTTGATAATTCGCAGAAGCATCTGAAAGATAAAAGAATACATATTGTTGCCGCACCCGGCAGCGGTAAAACTATTCTCGGTCTGGAGCTTGTCCGCAGGCAGAATGCGCCTGCGCTCGTTATGTCACCCTCTGTCACAATACGTCAGCAGTGGGGTGAAAGATTCATTGAGGCATATTTGCCCGAAACGGAGAATCCCGATGAATACATTTCATATTCACTCACAAGTCCGAAGCTGATAACTTCAATCACATATCAGGCGCTTCACGCCGCTTTCACAAAATCCGTTATGGAATCCGAAGCGGATGAAGATGAATTTGCAACCGAAGAAACGCAGGATTTCAGCAATTTTGATTTGCTTTCCGAAATCAAAAAGGCGGGTATAAAAACAATCTGCCTTGACGAGGCGCATCACCTCAAAAGCGAGTGGCAGAAGGCTCTCGAAAAGTTCGTTGCAATGCTCGGCGAAGGTGTGACAATCGTCGCTCTCACCGCAACTCCGCCCTATGACAGTGCACCTGCCGAATGGAACAGATATCAGACACTCTGCGGAGATATTGACGAAGAAATTTTTGTTCCTCAGCTTGTTATGCAGAAAACTCTCTGTCCTCATCAGGACTATATATATTTCAGCTATCCCACCGCAGAAGAATCGCAGATTCTCGCAAATTACAAAGCAAAAGCATCGGCTGTTACCGATGAAATAATCAGAAGCGATCTGCTTTCAAAGGCTCTGCAGGTGTCAAATGCGGCAGGTAACGAAGAAATACTCTATGATAATCTCGCAGGCTTCAAATCACTTGTCTGTGTTGCAAAACAAGGGAATGCCAATGTTTCAAAAAGTCTTGAAGAAAAGGTTTTTGAAGGCAGAAAAGCTCCTGTTTACTCAATAGCCGAAGCCGAAAAAGCATTTCAGTTTATCATTGATAAGCCTGATGTTTTTACGGAAGAAATCAGCGAAGAATTAAAGGCGATTCTTTCAAAAGAAGCTCTTATCGAGAAAAGAAAAGTCCGCCTTGCATCGAGCGATAAAATCAATAAAATGCTTGTTTCCTCAACAGGTAAACTTGAAAGCATAAATAAAATCGTTGGAAGCGAATATCAGAATCTCGGGGACTCTCTGCGTATGCTCATTCTTACCGACTACATCAAAAAGGATATGCTGAAGCTTGTCGGCACGGACGAAGAAATCCATGCTCTCGGCACGGTACCCGTTTTTGAATCAATCCGCAGAACAAATCCCGATGCAAAGGTTGCCGTGCTTTCGGGTACGCTTGTTATTCTGCCCGATTCAGCCGTTGAAACTGCGCAGGAAATCGCATATAACGAAGGTGTGCCTTGCAGAATAAAGAAGCTTGAAAACACAAATCACACCGAGATTATTTTCAGCGGTTCAAATAAAAATAAGGTCAGCATCATAACAAAAGCATTTCAGCTTGGCGTTATCAACATGCTTATCGGCACAAAATCCTTGCTCGGTGAAGGCTGGGATTCGCCGAATATCAATTCTCTTATTCTTGCAAGCTTTGTGGGCAGCTTTATGCTTTCAAATCAGAT
>JAZSCO010000099.1:0-9547 GCA_045602965.1 Acutalibacteraceae bacterium
TTCTACAGAACGAATGCAAGTCGTCTTGCTGCAGGTGTCAGCACAGTTGGCAGACACGACGTTCCTGTTAAGACCCTCAGACTCGGCAAAAAGGAAATGTCTGTTCAGCTTCCTCCTGACGAAACGTTTATTGCCAAATATGACCGTGACCCCGTAGAATATAAAAATGAAGATTCAGGCGGTATAATGTGTGTTGAAAACTGCTATGTTTATACATTCGCATATTGGATTGGCAGATTTTTCGGATTCTTTGAATAATGAGGTGCGACTATGAATAATAAAATACATATTATCGGAAATGCCCACCTTGACCCCATCTGGCTCTGGAGATGGCAGGAGGGATGCGGTGAGGTGCTTCAGACTTTCCGAAGTGCGGTTGACCGTCTTAAAGAAAATAAAGGTCTTGTTTTCACCTGTTCTTCCGCCTCATATTATAAATGGGTTGAAGAAATTGATCCCGCTCTTTTTCAGGAAATCAAAAAGCTTGTAAAGAAAGGCAGATGGGTTCCTGTTAACGGTTGGTGGGTTCAGCCCGACTGCAATATGCCTTCTGCAGAAAGCTTTGCACGCCAGGCACTTTACAGCCAGCTTTATTACTATGAAAAATTCGGTGAAATCTGCAAAACCGGTTATAATGTTGACTCGTTCGGTCATAATGCAATGATGCCTCAGCTTCTCAATAAGGGCGGTATGCGTTGTTATGTTATGATGCGTCCTGGTATGCATGAAAACCCTGATATTCCCGAAAATCTTTTCTGGTGGGACAGCCCCGACGGTTCAAGAGTTCTGACTTACAGAATCCCCGAATGTTACTGTGTAAACGGTAAGAACGGCATTGATCATGAACTTTCCAACCTGCGTGAAAGAACTGAAAACACAGGTCACGGAATGATGTTTTTCTTCGGCGTCGGAAATCACGGCGGCGGACCTACAAAGGGTGATATTGAATATCTTTCCGAGCTTAAAGAAAACGGCTATGAGGAACTTGAATATTCTTCGCCCGATGATTATTTTGCAGAGATGTGTGCAGATAAAAATCTTAATCTTCCTGTTTGGAATGATGAGCTTCAGCATCATGCAAGCGGCTGTTATTCCGCAACTTCAATGGTTAAACAGCTTAACAGAAAAGCTGAGTACTGGCTTGCCGCTGCCGAAAAATGGAATACGGTTTGCGGAAAAATAACTGATCTTCCAAAGGCAACCGAAGAATTCGGAAAAGCATGGCAGGAAGTTTGTTTCAATCAGTTCCACGATATCTTTTGCGGATGCTCGATTATGGAAGCATATGATGATGTCCGTGATTCCATGGGCTATGCAATGAAGATTGCCGCAAACGAAGAGAATAAAGCGATGCTTAAAATTGCAGGTATGGTTGACACCTGGCTTGACGGTGTTTCGGACAGCGTTTCTTCGGAAGTACGTCATCATTGCAGAAACCTTGCATTCCCCAGACCTGTTATAGTTTTCAATCCCAATTCATTTGATGTTGAGACAAATGTCAGAACATATCATCCTTCAAGAAAAGTTGAAAATGCAGATGGAAAAGATGTTATTTTCCAGAATGTACGTTCCTCTCGTTCGAATGATTCTCATAAAGATACAGTTTTCCGTGTAAAAGTTCCCGCAATGGGTTATGCAACATATTGGCTCTGGCATGAGGATTCCGAACATTGTGAAGACCTCAGCCAAAATAAGAGTGATGTTTCGGCAGACGGATTGACTCTTGAAAACAAGTATCTAAAGGTTGTTTTCGATGATAAAACAGGCGGCATAAAGAGTCTTGTATCAAAGGAAGACGGCACTGAATATGTCGGCGGTGAATTCTGTATTCCTACTGTTATTGATAATTCCGAGCCTGATACATGGGCACATAACATTTTTAAGTTTGACAAAGAACTTGCAAAGATGCAGCTCAAGTCAATTGACATTGCGGAATGCGGTGCTGCGAGAGCTGTTATGAGAGTAAAACATATTTATAACGGTTCTTATCTTACTCAGGACTTTATTCTTGAATCAGAAAGCAAGTATATCCGAGTCAAATGCAGAATTCTTTGGCAGGAGCCTTTGACAATTCTGAAGATGCCTGTTACGGTTGACGGTAACAATCCGATTTCAACCTATGAGATTCCTGCAGGTTTCATTAAGAGACCCTGCAACGGTGAAGAAGAGCCCGCTCTTACCTGGGGTGATATTACCGCCGGAACTGATAATCGCAAGGGTGTTGCTGTTATCAGCGATGCTAAATACAGTTATGACTGTCCTGATAATACATTAAGACTTACCATGCTTCGCAACTGTATTTTCGCAGATCATTATTCAAACAGACCCGATGCGGATTTCAGCTATACCGACGAAGGTCTTCATCGCTTTGAATATGCGGTTTATCCTCATGCAGGCGAAGCTGAAGACAGCGGTGTTCAAAGAATTTCTGCTTTGATTAATTCAAAACCCGTTGCAATTCCCGTAGGATATCATAAGGGAAATCTTCCGCAGAATAAGGGCTTTGTTAAGGTTAATAAAGAAAATATACGCCTTGACGCTTTCAAATTCTGCGAAGACGGCTCGGGAGATGTCGTAATGCGTTTTTGCGAAACTGACGGCAAGTATGTTAAGGCCGCAATTGTTTGCGATATAGCGGATGCCGGATTCTGGTCAGATTTCAATCCGTTTGAAATTAAAACATTCAGAATCAATGCTGAAGGATATGTTTCCGAAACAGATTTCCTTGAAGGCATTGTAAGCGAATAATAATATAAAAACCCGGATTCAGTTGAATTCGGGTTTATGTTTAGGTAAAGGTGATTGATTTGATTACTCTTAAAGGACTGAAACCGGAAAAGGTTTTTGAGTATTTTGAAGCTATATCTTCAATTCCGAGAGGATCGGGAAATACCGATAAAATCAGGGATTACTGTGTCGCTTTTGCAAAGCAGAGAAATCTTGAATACATCTGCGATGATTACGGAAATATAATTATTTTCAAGAATGCTGTTATAAATAAAAGTACCGAGCCAGTTATTATTCAAGGTCATCTTGATATGGTTTGGGAAAAAAACGAAAAAAGCAATATCAACTTTGAAACTGACGGTCTCGAGCTTATTGTTGACGGAGATTTTATCTGTGCAAACGGTACTACTCTGGGCGGTGATGACGGAATAGCTGTATCAATGAGCCTTGCTCTTCTTGACAGTAATGATATTCCTCATCCTCCGCTTGAGATTGTGTTCACGTCTGATGAAGAAGTCGGCATGACCGGTGCAAACGGTATTGACTGTTCAGTTTTAAAAGGTAAAAGAATGATTAATCTTGACTCCGAAGCAGAGGGTACATTATGGGTAAGCTGTGCTGGCGGAGTGAGAGCTGATATCGGTCTGGCAGTTGAATATACCGAAAATAACAATCAGGTATACGAAATATCTGTTTCGGGTCTGCACGGCGGACATTCGGGAGCAGAGATTCATAACGGCTACCGTAACGCAAACAAAGTAATAGGCGAAGTCCTTGCTGATCTAAAAGAAAAGATTGATTTCAGTATAATTGATATTGGCGGAGGCACTGCTGATAATGCAATAACGCGTTCGGCGTTTTGCGTTGTCGCAACCGATGATGACATTGTTTCCGCTTTTGAAACCGTTGCCGAAGAAATAAAGGAAAAGATAAAAGATACCGATCCTGATGCAGAAATCAATGTAAGTATTATTGAAAATATCGATAAGTGCATTACAGATGCTTCGACTTGTGATGTTATATCGCTTCTCAATGATCTTCCAAGCGGTGTTATTTCCATGAGCAAAGAAATTGATGGTCTTGTTGAAACTTCGCTCAATCTCGGTATAATGAAACATTCCGACGGCAGATTCGGCTGCAGTTTTTCGGTCAGAAGCGGTGTTGACGGAGAAAAAGATAAGCTTTGTGAAAGGCTTGAAGGAATCGCCAAAAAACATTCCGCATCGATAAATTTTTACAGTTCATATCCTGCATGGGAGTTCAAAAAAGATTCTTTGCTTCGTGATATGATGGCTGAAACATATAAAGAATCATATGGAAAAGAAATGATTGTAACGGCAATTCATGCAGGTCTTGAGTGCGGACTTTTCTGCGGAAAAATCAAGGGGCTTGACTGTGTTTCTTTCGGACCGGATATTTTCGATATTCATACTCCTTGCGAAAAACTGAGTATTTCTTCAACGGAAAGAACATGGAATTATCTCCTGAAAGTCCTTGAAAAACTCTGATATTGCAAACTGAAATCAATTTTCCGAAACTCAGAAAGAAGTTGATGATTTCGCTTGCATAAAGAATGAAAATATATCCTTTGACTGAATAATGCGGAAGGATAAAATATACCATCAGAACGCATAAAAAAGAGTCGATGATATTGTAACGCATGGAATAAATCTGAAGGTCAAGACCTTTGAGAAGACCGTCGGTTACTGTATCGAGATACATAATAGGGAGAAGCGGTGAAAGCAGCTTTATGTATTTCGTCGCTTCATCTGATTTGTATACAAGATTTGAAATTGTCGGTGCAAATATATAGCATATTGCTGCGCAGACTAAAGAATAAATAAAAGTTATTTTTAGTGTTTTTGATGCTGAATTATCAATTTCGTCTTTGTAACCCAACTCGTTCTTTTTTGCTATGTCGGGTATCAGGAGAGCTGCAAATGATGTAATAATTGCGCCCGGATAGAGAATAACAGGAAGCGCCATGGCGTGAATGTTTCCGTATGCAGCAAGAGCGGACTTGCTGTCTTCGCCTGATTTTTGAAATCCTTTCGGAATCATGATATGTTCAACCGTAAGTAAGAAACTTCTGGCGCATGAACCGGCACCGTCCGGTAATGCGATACGTAGAAACTTTGATAGAAATATCGAATGTTTTCCGGTTTTTGGTTCAATTGTTTTTCTTTTAAGTATTGTTGAAAGAGAATATGAAAATATTTCTGCTGCAGTCATTCCGGCAACTATTGCCGCAACCGAATTTGTTGAGTTGTTAATTCCCCAGATTGTAATTAATATTTTTGCGATTTGTTCAAGCAGTTGAACAATTGAAAACTGAGGGATTTTCTCTATTGCGGTAAAATATCCGCCCAGTGCAGATGACATTGAAACAAACGGCAAACTAACAGAAAGAATTTTAAGCGGAAAAGAAGATTCAGGGTTGTCAAGCCATGTTAAAGATATGAAATCCGAAAAAACAAGAAGAAACAGACCGATTAATGAACCTGTGAAACCTGCGTATGTAATGCAAAGCGCAAGAGATTTTTCGATATCATGATTCTTTCGCGTGTTGATTTCAACTGTTATTCTTGTTGTTGCAAGTTTAATTCCTGCGCTCGAAAAAGTAACTGCAAGGGAATATACGCTCATGATAAGCTGAAAAAGACCCATGCCTGATGATCCTATTTTGTTTGTCAGATATGCGTTGAATCCGACGCTCACCGAACGCATTATCAGGTTTACAATTGTCATGATTATTGTATGTCTGAAGATAATATTTTCTTTTTTCATTGTTTCACCTTGCAAGAAAATTTTGATATGTTATAATAAAAACCAAGGAGATGATTATTTTGAAGAATATTATAAGAATTACAGCTTTTATCATTGTTTTTTCTCTGCTTATGACTGTTGCGCCTGTTTCTTTTGCAACAGAAGGTGCTGTTCCTGAAATGAAAGAATACGGCTTTGTTGACTGCGGAGATGTTAAAATTGAATATGGAATTTACGGTGACATGAATGCTCAGGCGCTTCTGCTTTTACCTCCCAACGGTGGAGACATGCATTGCTTTGACGGCAGCATTCTTCCCGAAATGTCAAAACATTTTAAAGTTATAACTGTTTCACCGAGAGGTACCGGAAATTCGGGTTGGAAAGAAGGAACAATGAATTTCGAAACCATGGCTGAAGATCTCGTAAAGCTTCTCGACAATCTCGGAGTTGAAAAAACACATATTTTCGGATTCAGTGACGGCGGAAATCTCGGCGTTGTTTTCACGCTTGCCCATCAGGACAGGGTGGAATCCCTTGCTATTATGGGGACAAACATAAACACGTGGGGAACAAATACCTTTGACCAGATTCAGATAACATATCAGTATATCGTTCTTTGTGTGGAGGCGTTTATAAAGGGTGATGAAGAAACCAAAATACGCCGTGATATAAAGGGTATGATGGTTGGACAGCCGAGTCTTACTTTTGAAGATATTTCAGCAATAAAAGTTCCCGTTCTCAATATTTACGGTGAACATGATATGATTCAGTGCTGGCATTCGAAAAAGATAACCCGTTCAATAGAAGGCGCAAAGGAACTTATGATTATCGGCGGAGGACACAGCTCTTGCTTTGACTATACAGAAACGGTAATCAATCCTGCGCTGCTTGATTTTTACGGTGTTGATATATAAATTTATATTGACAATATTATTGATATATGATAAAATAATTCAAATTTTATATTAAAGGTTTTGACGGGGAGGACTGCACAAGAAGCGTTCTCAGAGAGTCGGCGGTTGGTGTGAGCCGATGAATAGTGTGTGCAAGTTGTAGCCCCCGAGCTGAAGGGAAGAAAGCTCATTGCAAGTAGAACCCTTTCGTGATGCTGCGTTAATGCAAAGGACTTGTCAGAGTCTGAAGAGCGGCGTGTATGCGCAATTTGAGTGGTACCGCGGGTAGAATTTTTTACTCGTCTCATTGATTATTATCTGTGAGGCGAGTTTTTTATTTGCCTTACAAAATGAAAGGATGATTTGAAATGGCAAAAGAACTTGCCAAGCAGTATGATCCAAAAAACGTTGAGGATCGTATTTATGATTTCTGGCTCAAGGGAAACTATTTCCATGCCAAAACAGAAACAGACAAAAAACCTTACACAATAGTTATTCCGCCTCCCAATATTACCGGTCAGCTTCATATGGGTCATGCACTCGATAACACACTTCAGGATATTCTTATCCGTTGGAGAAGAATGCAGGGCTATGATGCACTCTGGCTTCCCGGCACTGACCATGCTTCAATTGCAACAGAAGCAAAGATTGTTGAATGCATGAAGGCTGAAGGTCTTACAAAAGAAGATCTCGGCAGAGAAGGTTTCCTCGTACGTGCTTGGGAATGGAAAAAGACCTATGGCGGCAGAATTATTGAGCAGCTTAAAAAACTCGGCTCTTCCTGCGACTGGGAAAGAGAAAGATTCACTCTTGACGAAGGCTGCAGCAGAGCTGTTAGAGAAGTTTTTGTCAGACTTTACGAAAAAGACCTCATCTATAGAGGTAACAGAATGGTTAACTGGTGTCCTTACTGCAACACATCGATTTCTGATGCAGAGGTTAACTATGAAGAACAGGAAGGCAATTTCTGGCATCTTCTTTACACCGTTAAAGAAACCGGCGAAAAGCTTGAACTTGCAACTACAAGACCTGAAACAATGCTTGGTGATACAGCGGTTGCGATCAATGCAGAGGATGAAAGATATGCTCATCTTCACGGTTGTCATGTAATTCTTCCTCTTCTCAATAAAGAAATTCCCATTGTTTGCGATGAACACGCTGATATGACAAAGGGAACAGGCGTTGTTAAGATTACTCCCGCACATGACCCCAATGACTTTGAAGTCGGCAAACGTCATAATCTCCCCATGGTCAGAACTTTCACATATGACGGCTTCATGACAGGCGCAGCTGATAAGGCAGTTTACGATGCTCTTGTAGCAAGCGGTAAGGCTGCTGCGGATGAACCTGAAGTTCTTGACTGCGGAAAATATGCCGGTATGTCAACACTTGAGGCAAGAAAGGCTATTCTTGCAGATCTTGAAGAAGGCGGATATATTAAGTATATCGAACCTCTCAAGCATGAGGTTGGCACTTGCTACCGTTGCAGCACAAATATTGAACCCATGGTTTCAAAGCAGTGGTTTGTACGTATGGAACCTCTTGCTAAACCTGCAATTGAAGCAGTTGAAAAAGGTGAAACAGTATTTGTTCCCGAAAGATTCACAAAGAATTACATGAACTGGATGAGAGGCACCCGTGACTGGTGTATTTCACGTCAGCTTTGGTGGGGACACAGAATTCCTGCATGGTATTGCGCTGATTGCGGCGGAACAACCGTTTCAAAGACAGATATTGAAGCTTGTCCTCATTGCTCAAGCAAGAATATTGAGCAGGACGGTGACACCCTTGATACATGGTTCTCATCCGCACTCTGGCCTTTCTCAACACTCGGTTGGCCCGATGAAACATCAGACCTTAAACATTATTATCCCACAAGCACACTTGTTACAGGATATGATATCATCGGTTTCTGGGTAAGCCGTATGATATTCTCTGCTCTTGAATATACGGGTCAGGTACCTTTCGACACAGTTCTTATTCACGGTCTTGTCAGAGATGCACTTGGCAGAAAGATGTCAAAGTCGCTCGGTAACGGTATCGATCCTCTTGAAATCATTGATAAGTTCGGTGCTGATGCACTCAGACTTACTCTTGCAACAGGCAACAGCCCCGGAAACGATATGAGATTCTCTGACGAAAAAGTTAGTGCAAGCCGTAACTTCGCAAATAAACTCTGGAATGCATCAAGATTTATTCTCATGAATATCGGTGATGATGAAATTCCTTGCGAACTTCCTGCAGAACTTGCTCTTGAAGATAAATGGGTTATCAGTCTTGTTAACAGACTTGCAAAGGAAGTAACCGATAACCTTGAAAAGTTTGAACTTGGCGTTGCAATTGCTAAACTCTATGATTTTATTTGGGATGTATTCTGCGACTGGTACATTGAGATTTCTAAAATCCGTCTTCAGAAAGGCGGCAACGAAGCACAGGGCGCAAAGCAGGTTCTTGTTTGGGTTATGGATAAGATTCTCAAGATTCTTCATCCGTTTATGCCCTTTATCACAGAAGAAATCTGGCAGACAATTCCTCATGACGGTGAATCGATCATGATTTCCGCATGGCCTGAATTCAATGAAGCTTTTTCATATGAATCTGAAGAAGCTGAAATGGAAAGAATTATGACTGCTGTTCGTGCAATCCGTAACCGCAGAGCGGAAATGAATGTTCCGCCCTCAAAGAAGGCAAAGGTTTATATTGCAACAGCTCATAAGGCAACCTTTGAACAGGGCTGCGTATTTATGCAGAAACTTGCAAGTGCATCTGATGTTGAAATTGCTGATGCTTTTGAGCTTGACGGTGCAGTTTGTATCGTTACTCAGGATGCAAAGATTTATATTCCTATGGGTGAACTTGTTGACTTTGAAGCTGAAAAAGCAAGACTTAATAAAGAACTTGCTGCAGTACAGAAGGATCTTGACTTTGTTAACGGTAAGCTTTCAAATGAAAACTTTGTTGCAAAGGCTCCTGCAAATGTTGTTGCAGCTCAGCGTGAACAGGCAGCAAAGTATGCAGAAAAAATTGCGATGCTTAAAGAAAGCATTGCAAAGTTAGGATAACTTTTAAAAGACCCCGAAGATTTCTTCGGGGTCTTGATTCAGGTGATATTATGAATTATAACGAAGCAATCGAATATATTCATTCGCTCGAAAAATTTG
>JAZSCO010000100.1:0-5831 GCA_045602965.1 Acutalibacteraceae bacterium
CCCGAGCATCCCTATAATATTTACTCTGCGGTAACGATGGCATCGGTTGCGATTCTCGCACACCGTTCAATTCTCAACGGAGGTATAACCTACGAAATTCCCGATTTTCATTTTGAAGAATGCCGCAAAGAATATGAGATGGACAGACAGACTCCGTTCTGCGGTACAGACGGCAGCAGACCGAATATTCCTTGCTGTTCAAATTCTGATTATTCTCCCACTGAAGAACAGATTGCCCGAATGGCAGAAATTCTTGCCGAATAACCCGATAAACAACGAAAACCGCTTTGCAGTTATTTGCAAAGCGGTTTTTTTGTCAGCCGAGGAGACTGCCGAATGATTTGAACAGATTGGTAAGAGTCTGAATCAATCCGGAAAAAGCGTCCGAAATTGCGGAGAAAATCGATTCGAAGAAATTCTGTGAAATTTCAACGGAGCATTCTGCCTTGGCTTTTGTACCGTCAACGGTTGCGGTGATAACGGCAGAACCGTTTCCAATTGCACGGACAGTGCCGTTAATGTCAACCGTTGCAACCGAGGGATTTGATGAAGTGAAGGTTACGCTTTCCCCATTAGTATATGCATAAAGCTGAATGCTTTCACCTTTCTTCAGGGTGATATCTGATTCTGAGAGCGAAATGTATATTATCTTTTCGACTATAACGTATTTGAAAGCTTCAACCCTGTCGATAAGGAAATATCCGTTTTCGTAGCTTGCGGAAACCTTATAAAGTTCACCGCTTGAGGGGTCAATTGCGTATACTTCGGAGAATTTGCGGTCAAATCCGTTTGGTACCGGAAGTCTTACGGAATAGGTGTTTTTGGGGGTTACCTGAATGCCGTTTTCGATAAGAATCGCTTCATATCCTTTATAATTGCAATCACCGAATTTGTTGTGAATTTTATTTCCGATTTCTGTGGCTGAAAGTATTCTTGCGTTGATTTCAAGTTCGCCTTCAAAAGTTCCGTCGGGATAAATAATTTCAGCTCCGGTTGAATTGTCTTTGATAACAGAGAAACTTACTGAGTGGATAATCTTTTCTTCCATCTTGATTCCGCAGAAAATGCAGAACTTGGCTTTGATACCGTAAGTGCCGCCAACGGGAGTGACAGTGATAACCCAGTTACCTTTCTTGTGAGCGGAAAACGGTAATGTTTCGGAAAAAAGGGTTATGTTGCATTCAGTGCAGCGCTTGATTCTTGAGCCTTCTTTCTGACAGGTTGGTGCTTCAATAACTTCCCATTCACCTTCGGTGTGACCTTTTGAAGATACCGATGCGGTTTCAAGTACGGTTTCGCAAACAGAGCATATTTTTGCTTTTGTACCGGAATTGATGCAGTCGGGAGCCTGGGTAACGGTCCAGCCGTTTGTGATATGACCTGTTTCAGGAATGATTTCGATTTTGGTAACTTCGCATCTTGTGCAACTGAGTGATTTTTCGCCTTTTTCGGTACAGGTCGGTTTTTTGGTTATAAACCAATCGGAATTGAAATCATGATCGAGTGCGCTGATAATCTGAACTTCTGCGTCCATTCCGCAAACTGTGCATTTTTTGAAGTATTCACCGTCTGTTGTGCAGGTTGCGAATGTTCTGACGGTCCATTCAGCTGCAGGTGTATGACCTTTGGGATTGACGGGTTCGCGCAATGTGACCTCGCCGCAAGTAACGCATTTTTTGACCCTTTCGCCTGCACCGTCACAGGTCGGAGAAATTGAGATTTCCCAGTTTCCTGACTTATGTCCCAACGGAGGAATGGTACTTTCTTCCGCAGGCTCTTTGCAAACACTGCATCTGCGGAATCTCAGACCTTCTTGAGTGCATGTGGGAGGCGTGGAATTAACCCATGCGCTGCCTATTGTGACCGTATGTTCCTTTTTGGGAAGCGATTCATATGCTACCTGAAAGTTACAGTTAAGACAAAACTGAATTCTTACTCCTTCTTTATTACATGTTGATTCTCTGAAAACAATCCAATCGGAAAGCTCGTGATCCGGAGCTTCTATAATTTCTGAATTTAATTCGGTTTTGCAAACCGTGCATTTCTGAGATCTTTTTCCGTCAACGCCGCATGCGGGTTCCTGATCTGTTTCCCATTCGCCCG
Source organism: Acutalibacteraceae bacterium (assembly GCA_045602965.1). Lineage (GTDB taxonomy): Bacteria > Bacillota > Clostridia > Oscillospirales > Acutalibacteraceae > CAG-177. The sequence goes on from JAZSCO010000100.1 coordinate 2,104, forward strand.
GAGTATGGGGCAGTATTGGAGTTGTACGGAAATCCATCTGTTTTCCGCATTCAACGCAGCTTAACTTTTCATAACCGATGGAAGTGCAGGTCGCATATAAAGCGGTTTCCCATTCTCCCTCGATATGTTCGCATTCCGTTTTTTCTGCTGATATAGTAAATGATAAGGCAGGTATAACTGTCATAACGCAGAGAATAAGAGCAGTTATTTTTTTGAATACCTTTGCCATATTTAAACCTCCGATATTTTAGAAAATTTTAATTGTATAAACGTATTTTGAATTCATTTCATCGGGATTTATGAAACCGAAATCAACTGCAAGTTTACCGTCTTCGTTGATTGCTTCAAGTGTTTTATTGCAGCCGAGAAGGCATACTTTTATTCCGTGACGGTAATCAATGTCGTTGAAAACAACTTTGCCGAAAGGATACTTGTGAAGGAATGCGAAAACAGAGCCGTTATCCTTGTGTTTTGTATATTTGATATTTTCATCGGAAGGCTCTGGACAGTATTTTCTGCTGCAGTAAATGCCTTCACCGTTAACTTTGAGCCACTGACCGAGCTGGCGGAGTCTTTCTTCCATAATAACGGGAATTCTTCCGTCGTCTGTAGGTCCGACATTAAGAAGGAAGTTGCTGCCTTTTGAAACAAGGTCAACAAGCATCTTGATGAGTTCTTCTTCAGAAAGATAGTCTTCAACCGTTTCAAATCTGTTCCAACCGAATGAAGCGCCGATTCCTCTGCATTCCTCAGAAACTCTGTCAATTGCCTCGATATCTTCTTCAGCGCTGATAAGACCGTATTCCGTTGTCAGATTGCCGCCGAGTCTGCCTCTTGTTTCGTTGCCCCAACGGTCATTGGGTACGATGAAATCTTTAACGCTCGATTCATTATAGAGCCACTGAAGGAAATCCGTGCTGTGCCATACCGAACTGGGATGCTCCCATTCGCCGTCAGTGAAAAGGGTAGCTGGTTTATATTCTTCAATAAGCTCTTTGAGCATGGGGATGAGGTGCTTTACTGCATATTCCTCAGGGTCTTTGAGATAGAGAGGATGGTACCATTCGTAAACAGAATGGTAAACACCGAATCTGACATCGCTTTTATCGCATGCATCCTTAAGCTCGCGGCAGAAATCTCTGTGAGGACCGACGTCAACGCTGTTCCAGTTCCATGCGTGATTTGTTTTGAAAAGGCAGAATCCGTCATGGTGCTTTGAAACGAGGTTCATATATTTTGCGCCTGCATCTTCAAAGAGTTTTACCCACTGCTCGGCATCGAAATTCTCAGCTTTAAATTTATCAACAAAGTCGTTATATTTGAAGTTTTCACCGTATGTTTTCTGATGATAATCGTAATAATCTCTGTCATTTGCGCTTCTTTCAAGAATTTCATCGCAGTGATAACCGTACCACTCTGCATATTTGCCCTTGGGAGCATATGCAGGCACGCTGTAAAGTCCCCAGTGGATAAAAATTCCGAATTTTGCATCTTCAAACCATGAAGGCACCTCTCTTTTATTTAGAGATTCCCAGTTGTTTTCATATATCATGCAGATATCTCCTTTCAAGTTATATATAAAAATAATACCATACCAACGTTGAAACTTCAATAGATTTGACATATAATTTAATATATAGTAAAATTATTATCGGTGATAAAATGCTCGGCTTTATGAATGAAAAAAAATCCTCGTGGGAAAAAATAAAAGACAGCGGACTCCCTGTTGTAATTTACGGAATGGGTAACGGTGCAGACAAGGTTATTGATGAATTCAACCGTCTCGGAATAACCGTTAAAGGTGTTACCGCAAGCGACGATTTTGTCAGGGGACAGCAATTCAGGGGATTTACCGTGAGAAAACTTTCGGAGTTTGACGGCGATTTTATTATTGCGGTTGCATTTGCAAGCTGCATTCCCGAAGTGATGAACCATATTTATTCTCTTTGCGAAAAATACAGAGTTATTGTACCTTGTGTACCTGTTTTTGGCGATGAGATCTTTAATCGTGAATTTATTGAAAAACACAAAAAAGAGATTAATGCTGCTTATGAATTGTTTGAAACGGATTCAAAAGAAATCTTTGCGGATTGCGTGGATTTTATCTTCGGCGGAGAGCTTGGAATTCTGAAAAATATAACGACTGAAAAAGACGAAGTTTTTGAAAATATACTTAAGCTCGGCGATAACGAAAGCTATCTGGATCTCGGCGCATACAGGGGAGATACAGTTGAAGAATTTCTGCATTATTGCAACGGCAAATATTCCGATATAATTGCCCTTGAGCCGGACAGACGCACTTTTAAAAAACTTTCGGCTTATCTTGAAAATGTTAAAAAATCGACGGCTTATCAGTGTGCGGTTTACAGTGAAAACAAGACTTTGGTTTTCAGCGACAAAGCAGGAAGACAGTCGACCGTAGCCGAAAATGGTGTTGAGGTTGAAGCTGTCTGCGTTGACAGTCTTTATTCCGACAGACCCGTTACATATATCAAAATGGATGTTGAGGGTGTTGAAAAAGAGGCGATTGAAGGCGCCGAAAAGACTCTTAAGAATCGTAAACCGAAGCTGAACATTGCGCTTTATCACAGAAGCGAAGATATTTTTTCAATTCCTTTACAGATTTCCAAAATTAATCCCGCTTACAAATTTTATATCCGCAGACATCCTTACATTCCGTGTTGGGATATGAATTTGTATTGCAAGTGAAAAATATGTTGTATTAATTGAATTTGTTTGCTATAATACTATGGTAGAAAAAGCCGAAAGGAGCTTTGCGATGAAAAAAACACAATGGTATAAGGATGCGGTATGTTATCAGATTTGGCCCCGTTCATTCTGCGACGGAAACGGTGATGGAATAGGCGATCTTGAGGGTGTACTTTCAAAGCTTGACTATCTCAAGGATCTCGGTGTTACCTGTATCTGGTTTTCTCCCCTTTATTGCTCACCCAATGCCGATTTCGGCTACGATATTTCCGATTATAAAAACATTTCTCCCGATTACGGTAACAACGAGCTTTTCAAAAAGGTTCTCGATGAAGCCCACGCAAGGGGAATGAAGGTTATTATGGACCTTGTTGTCAACCATTCTTCCGATGAGCATGAATGGTTCAAAAAGGGTATCGATAAGAACAGCAAATATCATGATTATTATTTCTGGCGTGACGGCAAGGGCAAGAAGCTTCCCAACAACTGGTCATCGCTTTTTGAAGGCAAGGCATGGGAATACAACGAAGAAAACGGTCAGTATTATCTCCATCTTTTCTCAAAGAAACAGCCTGACCTCAATATGGATAATCCCGAAGTACGTAACGAAGTCAAGGATATTCTGAAATTCTGGCTTGATATGGGTGTTGACGGTTTCCGTGAAGACGTTATTACATTTGCATCAAAAAGAGAAGGTCTTCCCATGGGCTTCCCCATTCCTCAGGCTTGCGGTATGGAGCATTATGCAGACGGTCCTCACATTCACGAGTATCTTACCGAATTCCGTCAGGTACTCAATAAATATGACTGCTTTGTTGTTGGCGAAGCACCGATGATGACAGTCAGGAAGGCTCTTAAATATATTAAGGAAGGTCCCGATCAGGAGCTTGATATGATGTTCCATTTCCAGCACATGGAAGCTGACTGTATTTTTATGGATTGTCTTTGCGTCGGATTCAGCCTTAAAAGACTCAAGAAAGCGTTCTCGACATGGCAGACCGGTCTTTACGGCAAAGGAT
>JAZSCO010000101.1:0-5101 GCA_045602965.1 Acutalibacteraceae bacterium
GCCATTTCAGAAGAGTCAACTTCATGATATGAACCGTCGTAAAGAGTTACCTTAACGTCAACAACGTTGTAACCGGCAAGTGTACCGGAAAGCATTGCGCCCTTGACACCGGCTTCAATAGCGTTGAAGTATTCCTTGGGAATAGCACCGCCGACGATGTTGTTAACAAACTCGTATCCCTTTTCGGGGTTGGGTTCAATTCTCATCTTAACATGACCGTACTGACCCTTACCGCCTGACTGACGTGAATACTTTGTATCTGTGTCAGCAGGAGCAGTGATGGTTTCACGGTAAGCAACCTGAGGCTTACCAACGTTAGCTTCAACCTTGAATTCACGAAGAAGTCTGTCAACGATGATTTCGAGGTGAAGTTCACCCATACCTGCGATGATGGTCTGGCCTGTTTCTTCATCTGTAAAGCACTTGAATGTGGGGTCTTCTTCAGCGAGCTTTGCAAGAGCAATACCCATCTTTTCCTGACCGGCTTTGGTCTTGGGTTCGATAGCAACTCTGATAACGGGCTCGGGGAATTCCATTGATTCAAGGATGATGGGATGCTTGGGATCACAGAGAGTATCGCCTGTTGTTGTCTGCTTAACGCCTACGCAAGCTGCGATATCACCTGCATAGCAGGTATCAATATCCTGTCTGTGATTTGAGTGCATCTGAAGGATACGGCCCATACGCTCGTTGGTATCCTTGGTTGAGTTGTATACGGAAGCACCTGTATCAACTTTACCTGAATACACTCTGAAGAAGCAGAGCTTACCAACGAAGGGGTCGGTAGCAATCTTGAATGCAAGAGCGGAGAAGGGCTCTGTATCAGATGCGTGTCTTTCTTCTTCTTCTTCAGTTTTGGGGTTAATTCCCTTAATAGCTTCAATATCTGTGGGTGCAGGCATATAATCGATGACTGCATCAAGAAGAAGCTGAACACCCTTGTTACGGTATGAAGTACCGCAAACAACGGGAACCATTGTGTTAGCGATTGTTGCCTTTCTGATGCAGCCCTTGATTTCTTCAACTGTGAGTTCTTCACCTTCAAAGAATTTTTCAAGAAGAGCATCATCCTGTTCAGCAACGTGCTCGATAAGTGCATTGCGGTATTCCTCTGCGATATCCTTCATATCTTCGGGAATATCGGTAACAGTGATGTCAATACCCTTATCGTCATTATAATAGTAAGCCTTCATGATAACAAGGTCAATGATGCCCTTGAAATCTGACTCTACACCGATGGGGAGCTGGATGGGAACAGCATTACATTTAAGGCGGTCCTTCATCATATCAATAACGCGATAGAAGTTCGCGCCGGTGATATCCATCTTATTAACATAGACCATTCTGGGAACATGGTACTTATCAGCCTGACGCCAAACGGTTTCAGACTGGGGCTCAACGCCGCCTTTTGCACAAAGAACCGTTACCGAACCGTCAAGAACTCTGAGTGAACGTTCAACTTCAACAGTGAAGTCAACGTGACCCGGAGTATCAATAATGTTTACACGGTGGTCCTTCCAAAAACAGGTTGTAGCAGCTGAGGTGATGGTAATACCACGTTCCTGCTCCTGCTCCATCCAGTCCATTGTTGCGGCACCGTCATGGGTTTCGCCTATCTTATGGGGTTTACCAGTGTAAAACAAGATACGTTCGGATGTAGTTGTTTTGCCGGCGTCAATGTGAGCCATGATACCAATGTTTCTGGTCATCTCAAGAGATACCTGTCTTGGCATAAAAACCTCCGGATAAAATCAAAAATTATCTTTATTATGCGCAGATTACCATCTGAAATGTGCAAATGCCTTGTTAGCTTCTGCCATCTTATGAGTATCTTCACGCTTCTTGAATGCTGAACCTGTTGAGTTAACAGCGTCAATAATTTCGTTGGCAAGTCTTTCCTTCATTGTTCTTTCTGAACGCTGACGGCTGTAGAGTGTGATCCAACGAAGACCGAGAGTCTGTCTTCTCTCGGGGCGAACTTCCATGGGTACCTGATAGGTAGCACCGCCTACACGGCGAGCCTTAACTTCAAGTAAAGGCATAACGTTTTCCATTGCTGCCTCAAAAACCTCAAGGGGTTCTTTGCCTGTTTTTTCTTTGATGATTTCAAAAGCATCGTAAACGATCTTCTGAGCTACACCTTTCTTACCATCGTACATAACGTTGTTGATAAGACGGGTAACGAGTTTTGAATTGTAAAGCGGATCAGGCAAAACTTCACGTTTTGCTATATTGCCTCTTCTTGGCACTTCGCTTCCCTCCTTCATAGTAATGATATCATAGGTACTCGAGTGACAAATTCCCGTGGCGCCAACGCTGAGGCATACTATTTATATATAATATACCCTTGCATTGGTCAAAAAGCATTTTTGCTTTTTCAGCCTGCAAGAAGATTTGTCTCAAAAAATTGGTTGCGGATTATTTCTTTGCTGCCTTGGGACGCATTGCACCGTACTTTGAACGGGCCTGCATTCTGCCGTTAACGCCCTGGGTATCAAGTGTACCGCGGATGATGTGGTAACGCACACCGGGAAGGTCCTTAACACGACCGCCTCTGATAAGAACAACGGAGTGTTCCTGAAGGTTATGGCCAACACCGGGGATATAAGCTGAAACCTCAATGCCGTTTGTGAGACGAACTCTTGCGATCTTACGAAGAGCTGAGTTGGGCTTTTTGGGGGTTGCAGTCTTAACAGCGGTGCATACACCACGCTTCTGAGGAGAATCCTGGTCAGTAAGAACATTCTTCTTTGAGTTGAGACCCTTCAAAAGAGCGGGAGCCTTGGGCTTCTTTTCAAGTGTTTCCCTGCCGTTACGAACGAGCTGATTAAAGGTAGGCAAAAACAATCTCTCCTTTCTTTGAAAATATATATCGTTCAGAAGTTCCGCTCTGCAACAGAGCAGAACTTCATGACACCACGATTTAGTATTTTAACACATGTCGACACCGTTTGTCAACAGTTTCTACAAAAATCACTCAACATTTTCAGCAGTATTGCTAAATTTTCCTGTTGAGAAAACATTTACGTTGCTGTAGCACTTCATACCTGTACCGGAGGGAAGGAGTTTACCGATAATTACGTTCTCCTTAAGACCGATAAGCGGGTCTGTCTTGCCCTTGATAGCAGCATCTGTAAGAACTCTTGTTGTTTCCTGGAAGGATGCAGCTGAAAGGAATGAATCTGTTGCAAGTGAAGATTTTGTGATACCCATGAGAGTGGGTACTGCCTGTGCAAACTTGGGTTCTTCGCCCTTTTCTGCAGCTTCTCTTGCGATTCTTTCGTTTTCTTCTCTGAATTCTGCCTTTTCAACAACAATACCGGGAAGGAACTTGGAATCGCCGGGTTCAGAGATTCTGACCTTTCTCATCATCTGGCGTACGATAACTTCGATATGCTTATCGTTGATATCAACACCCTGACCGCGGTAAGTTCTCTGTACTTCTCTGATGAGGTAATCATGAACAGCCTCAACACCGAGAATTGCAAGGATATCATGGGGACTCTGTGCACCTTCAGTGAGCTGAGCACCCTTTGCAACCTTCTGTCCTTCAGTAACCTTAAGACGGAAACCGTAGGGAATAAGGTAAGTTCTTTCTTCACCGTCATCCGCAGTAACGACAACATGCTGGCTCTTCTTAATTTCTCTGAATGAAACAACACCGTCGATTTCACTCATGATTGCAAGCATCTTGGGTTTACGAGCTTCAAAGAGTTCTTCGATTCTGGGAAGACCGGTGGTAATATCTGACTGGTCAGCAGCACCGCCGGTGTGGAAGGTTCTCATTGTAAGCTGTGTACCGGGTTCACCGATGGACTGAGCAGCAATAATACCAACCGCTTCACCTACTGTTACGGGATCGCCTGTTGCAAGGTTTGCACCGTAGCACTTGATGCATACGCCTCTGTCCGAGCAGCATGAAAGAAGTGAACGGATCTTGATCTGTGCTCTTGCACCTTCAGGAAGCTCGCCTGCGGCAATCTTCTTATCGGTTTCTCTCTGAACACTTGCTGCAACCTTTTCTGCAACTGCGTCGTTGACCATTACATCCTTGGAAGCGAGAAGCTCACCGGTTTCGGGGTCAACATAATCTTCAAGAAGGAATCTGCCTGTAAGTCTTTCTGCAAGACCAACAATCTTTCTGCCGCCGAACTTGGGATCACCGTCATAAATATCATAAACGTTGATACCGTCGGTGCAATGGCAGTCTTCCTGATGGATGATAACTTCCTGTGAAACATCAACAAGACGGCGGGTAAGATAACCCGAGTCAGCTGTACGGAGAGCTGTATCGGCAAGACCTTTACGAGCACCACGGGAAGAAATGAAGTATTCTGAAATATTAAGACCTTCACGGTAGTTTGCCTTGATGGGAACTTCAATGGTTTTACCTGCGGTGTTAGCAATAAGACCACGCATACCGGCAAGCTGACGGAGCTGTGAATCGTTACCGCGGGCACCTGAATCAAGCATCATATTGATGGGGTTAAACTTCTTGAAGTTCTTCTTAAGTTCAGCTGCAACATCCTTTGTGCATTCTTCCCAAGCTCTGATAACTTCTTCAGAGCGCTCATCGTTGGTGATAAGACCTCTTTCGTAGTTCTTGGTAATTCTTGAAACTTTCTTTTCGGCAACTTCAAGAAGAGCCTTCTTCTGGGGAGGAATTGTTGCGTCAACAACAGCAACGGTAATACCGCTTCGTGTTGAATAGTTATAACCCTGAGCCTTGATTTTATCAAGAACATCAGCGGAAACAGCTGTGCCGTGAACTTTGATGCAGCGGTCAATAATCTTGCCGAGCATCTTCTTATTTACAAGCACATCAACCTCGGGAGTAAAGAGGTTGTCGGGATTGGTTCTGTCGATGAATCCGAGGTCCTGAGGAACGGGACCGTTGAAGATAACCTTACCGAGTGTTGTTCTTACAAGGCGGGTAATCTTTTCACCGTTAACTTCCTTGGTCATGCGGATTTTGATATTTACATGAAGACCGATATCGCCTTCGTCATAAGCCATCATAGCTTCGTCAACGCTGCCGAATGTCTTATAGATAAGAATTCTTTCGCCGTTTTCGTCAAGGATAAGATTTCCGTTTTCATCC
>JAZSCO010000102.1:0-1944 GCA_045602965.1 Acutalibacteraceae bacterium
CACCAACGGAAAATGAGAATAGTCTGAAATCCTGAAATACAACCGAGAACAAATCCAGATAGTCCTCATAATCGTATTTCTGAATATCTATGCTATTGAGGGTGATGTATCCCTCTGTCGGGTCATAAAGACGGCAAAGCAGTTTTATCATTGTTGTTTTACCGCTTCCGTTCATGCCGACAACCGCAATTCTGTCACCGACTCTGAATTTAAGATTGAGGTTTCTTATGGCATAGTTTTCGGTATTCGGATACTTGAAGCTGACATTGTGAAATTCAATATCATACTTGTTATCCATTCGCTTTTCGGTGGGAATAGTGCCGTAGTGCATTTCAGTCGGAGTATCGAGATATTCAAAGAATGTTTCGAGATAGTCGTTGTTCGTGCGTAAAGCGGTAATTGCTCCCGAGATGCTTTCTGCTGCATCAACAATTCTTGCAATACAGAACTGATACTTGATGAAACCGCCGAGACCGAAGGCTCCGATATATGTTTTGAGGGCAACAAAAAGATATGTTGCTGCGGTTGTAAGAACATAGAACAAATTGTATCTGTTGTTCTTTTTTCTGAAAAGAGAATGAAGCTCTTTGCAGCCGTTTATCCAATCGCCGTAAATTTTATCGGATGAATTACGGATAAGCTTTTTCTGATTGAAAATATGAATATCCTTGCAAGCCTTGCTGTCATCGATATAATCGTCAAGATAGTAGTGCAAAAGCCTTTCAATCATTGAATTGCTTTTGATTTTTCTGTTTGCAAGACGGTTATATTTTGAATTGACCTTGTATTCGCCGAGAGCGCACAGAGCGACAAACATAAAAAACGCTACCGTTAAACCGGGTGAATCAATGAATTTTTCAAATCCCGATAAAGCTTTTTCGGGATGTCTGAAAAACAGCTCCATTGAAATTGCCGAACACATTACAATCTGATTAATACCGATGAAAAACGAGCTTAATTCCATCATAAGTCTTCCGAGACCGCCCGAACTGCGGCTGTCGGTTATCATCTGACGTTTGGCTCTCATAAGAGGGTCTTCCATGTTGGGGTAATCCATTGAAAAACTTTTGCTGTTGAGCAAAACTTCTTCCCATTTGCTTGAAATAAGATTAAACGTTCGTATTTTACGCCACGAGTTATCCTGAAAAATGTGAAGAATTATTTCCGCAGCATACATCAGAAGCAGAAAAAGTATCTTTTTGATGTCTCTGTTGCCCGTGAGTTCATCAACAATTGATGCAGTAATGTAATTAGCGATAACAAAAATCGCCGTGCTGAAAAAGGAGTAGAGATAGGTGTGCAGAAGAAAATGCGGAGTGTTTGTTTCTATAAGTTTCAGAGCTCTCTTTATCATCCGCAGATCTTCTCTGAAAGTTCGCTTATATTTCTTCATTTTCTTCCGCCTCCTTTTCGTAATACTTGCTTTGGATTCTGAACATCTCGGCGTATTTGCCCGAGAGTGCCATCAGCTCTTCGTGTGTGCCTTCTTCGGCAATCGAAGCGTTGTCGAGCAGCACGATTCTGTCACAAAAACGGGTGGATGAAAGTCGGTGGGAGATATAGATCGAAGTTTTGTCTTTTGAAATTTCGCTGTATTTAAGATAGATTTCGTTTTCTGCAATCGGGTCAAGTGCGGCTGTGGGTTCGTCAAGAATAAGCGTCGGCGCATCCTTGTAAATTGCCCTTGCAAGCAGAAGTCTCTGAATTTCGCCGCCTGACAATTCAACGGCGTTTTCGTTGACGTTCTTGACAAGCAGAGTGTTTTCTTTTTCGGGCAGCTTTTGTATTTTTTCATACAAGCCTGACTGACGGATGCAAAAATTGAATTTTTCGATGTCACTTTCTTCGGCAGGCAGCATTGAAACATTTTCAAGAATTGAGCAAGGCATAATTCTTGCTTCCTGAAATACGGCGGAAACCGATTTATAGTATTCATCTCTGTTA
>JAZSCO010000103.1:0-11599 GCA_045602965.1 Acutalibacteraceae bacterium
GAGCTTGATATGATGTTCCATTTCAAGCACATGGAAGCTGACTGCATATTCATGGATTGCCTTTGTATCGGATTCAGCCTTAAGAGACTCAAGAAAGCGTTTTCAACATGGCAGACAGGTCTTTACGGCAAAGGCTGGAATGCGCTCTATATGGAAAATCATGACCATCCCAGAATTATCAACCGTTTCGGTAGCGTGAAATACAGAACCGAAAGCGCAAAAACAATTGCGAATTCCTATATGCTTCAGTGCGGAACCCCATTTATTTATCAGGGTCAGGAAATCGGTATGGTTAATATTGATCTTCCCAATGTTGAGGATTATCAGGATATTTTTGCTGTTAATAATTATAAGACCCTCCGTCTTTTCGGTTTCTCCGAGGAAAAGACAAATGAGCGTCTTAAGACCTCAAGCCGAGGTAATGCAAGAACTCCCGTTCAGTGGGATAATACAGCAAACGCAGGTTTCACAACAGGAACTCCCTGGATGCCAGTTAACCCCAATTATCAGCAGGGCATAAATGCGAAGGCTGAAATGGAAAATCCCGATTCAATTTACAACCATTACAAAGCTCTTATCAAGTTCCGCAAGGAAAATCCTATTGCTGTTTACGGTGCATATAAAGAGTATAATAAGTCAAGCAAAGATCTTTATGTTTATGAGCGTACATACGAAGGCAAAAAGATGCTTGTTATCTGTTCGTATTCCGAAAAGGCAGTCAGATTTAAAGCTCCTGCAGGCTACGACCTCTCAAAGGGAAAGGCTGTTCTTTGCAACTACAAAGATAATCCCGTAACTGACAACGGTTTTACAACCAGACCCTACGAAACAAGAGTTTATATTTTTTAAGTAATACAACCCCCATGGCTTTAAAAAGGCATGGGGGTTAGTTTTTCGTGTCTGTTTACTGCCTGCAATGCCGCATTGTATTGTTCTGAATCAGCATTTGCATCGATGAGTCGGTTAATATCGTCTGTTATGCCGATAATATAGCCGTAAACCGAATTTCCGTTTGCATTTTTGAGAATTATTTCACATTCTGAAACCATGAAATGGTATTCGATAATTCCGTTTACCCTCAGATGTTTTGCGAGAATTTCAACATCAGCACGGTAACACCCGTGATCTTGGCGGAACAAACCGAGCGCGGAGAAAACTTTGTAATCGTCGCTGTCACCGATATTATTCTTTCTTTTAAAATTTCTCAAAGCTTTTTTGGTTGTGAAATCCAAAAGACCGTTGATTTCGCCGCTGTAATATCCGTTGTCTTTAAGGCATCTTTGAAGCGCCGCAATTCTTTCGCCGTTTTCGCCGAGATTTGCTGCGTATGAACGGAGCGTACAGAAATCCGAGATCAGAATCAGCAGAGCAAGATTTACCGCAATGAGCATCATTACTTTGAAATGTTTCTTATTTTGCATTTGATCACCTGAATTATTATTAAGTAAATAAGATGTTTTATTGCCGTAAAATAATTTGAAAAATATCTTGTTTTTTCCGCTTACGCAATAGTATGTATTGACGGGTTTCCTTGTTTTGTGATAAAATCAAATTATAATTCCGATACGGAGGAAATCTGATGAGAAACGACGAAATGTATCTTCAGCTTTTTTTGATACGCCACGGAGAAAGCATGGGAAATATTGAAACAACCGATGATTTCGATAAAACCAACCCTCCGTTAACCGCTCACGGCAGAAATCAGGCAAAGGCGCTCGGCAGAAGATTTGCTTCTCTGGATAAATACACTCTCTATTCAAGCCCTCTTCAAAGAGCAATGGATACTGCCTTATGCATAAACGAAGAAATGGTTATTGATTATGATTTGCTTGAAAACGGAGTAAGAGCAACAGAAAACGGTTTTGAGGATTATTTCGAAAGCGCCGAAGAATGCTATGAAAGAGCAAAAAAGGTTATTCAAAAAATAATCGCTAAACACAGAAACCATGAGAATGTTATAATAGTTGCTCACGGAATGTTTCTCAATCAGCTTATTAAAGCGGCGCTGAATATTCCGTGCGAAGCCATGAGACTGTCCGTATATAATGCGTCGGTGACAAAGATAAATTTCTGCGATGAAGCACCCGTAAAACTTGCATTGCAGAATGATGTTTCTCATCTTAGTGAAACCGATGGCGAAAAACTTTTTTGGATGTAATTATTTTGAAAGGGGAAAGAATAATGAATTATGATATAGTTATTGTCGGCGCATCAACTGCAGGCAGTTATTATGCAAGAAGAATGGCGGAAAGAGGTTTTTCCGTTCTTGTTATCGACAGAAGCTCAAGAGAAACGATAAGCCCTGATTATGATATTTTTCACATGGGTAAGGCTGAAATGGAACGCTTCGGTTTGCCTGAAGTGAAAAAAGGTGACGGTATTTTCGCCTTCATGTTTGAAGACCAGAATATGTATTCCGCTTTCGGAAATCATCCCAAGCCTTCGTGTTCACCCGTCATCGGTATGCACAAGCATGATTACATAGTATATATGAATGATTGGGCGATTGAAGCAGGCGCAGAGATAATTTATAAGGCATCTTTTTCGGGACTTCTTTTTGATGAAAACGGCAGAATTAACGGCATAGAATACGAAAAAGACGGTGAAAAAACCGCTGTTGAATGCCGTCTTGTCTGCGATTGTTCGGGTATTCCTGCGGTTGTAAGAACAAATCTTCCCGATAACTACGGAGTTGAAAAGTTCGAGCTTACACCCGATGATATGTTCTATGTTATTCTTCGTTACATAGATTTTAAGGAGAAAAGAAGCGACTGGCTTCATTCTGATTTCTGGCTGATGTATAAATCATGGATTGCCCCCAGCGGAATGACCGATGCACTTATCGGTATCGGTTCGTGTTCTGGATTTGAACAGGCAGAAAAAATGTATGAGCTTTTCACGAAGAACGTTAAAATTCCGGCTCATACGGTTAAGTGGACTGAAAAAGGAAGAACACCTTATCACAGAGCGCCGTATTCATTTGTTGCCGACGGATTTATCGCAATGGGCGATGCCGCTTGCCTGACAAAGCCTAATTGCGGTGAGGGATGTACAGCTTCGCTTGTGCTCGAAGATATTGCGGTTGATGCAGCTGCAGCCGCAATGGCAGACGGCGCATATCCCACAAGAGAAGCTCTTTGGTGTATCAATAAAAAATATAACGATACTCAGGGCAAAGAGTTTGCAAGCCTTATGGCGCTTCTTACTGCCATTATCAGACACACTCCGAAGGCAAATGAATTTCTTTTCAAATATGATGTCATTTTCAGCCGCAAGATTCTCGGCTCAATGGGCGAAGGCGGTCTTGACCTGAGCATAACCGATTATCTCAAAACTCTTATTTTTGTTCTTGTCGGACTTGTTACGGGAAATATCAAAATATGGGAGCTTAAGAGTGTTATTAATGCAATTGTAAACAGCGGAATGATGACATCTCTCTATGAACGTTTCCCCGAAACGCCCGACGGATTTGATGAATGGGTGAAAGAAGCGGAAAATGCATGGAAAAAGGTTGGCAAAATGGCTGAATGGTCGCTTGTATGATGAATTAAACCCACCGAAATTTTTCGGTGGGTTTTGTTGTAATTATCGTATAAAAAACAATGATATTGCACATAAAGCTATTAACAAAATAAGTACATTTCTGACTGTTATTTTTTTGTTCAGATAATTTTCGCATTTTTCGAGAGTTTCTTCAGGATGTGCTTTGATATGTTTTTTTATCTGAATGTTTATTGTGATGTAAACGGTTATCAGTATAATCTGAATCAGCAGAATTATTGTTTTTATCATTAAAAGTCTCCTTTTATACTATGAATCCGGTCAAAAATGCCGTCGCACAAGCTGCAATTGCAACAACCGTAAGAGGAAGCTTGAAAAATGCAAGAATAATTGCAGTAACTGTTCCGATTGCGGCAGTAACCGTGTTGTCCGTTGAATAGAAAATCGCAGGGAATGTCATTGCACTGAGTACCGCATAGGGGATATAGTAGAGAACGCTCTGAATAAATCTTGATTTGATTTTCTTCTTGAAAAGGGTAAAGGGAATCATGCGGATGAGATATGTAACTCCCGCCATAACGGCTATGTAAAGAATCATGCTCATTATTCTTTATCCTCCGTTTCCGCAAGATTAATCGGGAAAAGAAGTGCACCGATAACAGCAGCGAGAAGTGCACTGATAATGATTGCAAATCCGAATGAAACCATCGGAAGAAGAAATTTGAATATTGCACTGAAGGCTGCAGCAAGAAGAATTACAATCAAATCTTTTTTGCATTTTCTTGCGGCAGGAACAATAATTGCTATGAACATTCCGTAAAGCAATATGCCCATGGCGGCGGTTAATGAAGCGGGGAGTGCAAGACCGGCAACGGCGCCCAATGCGGTGCCGCCTACCCAACCCGTAGCGGAAATCATGATAAGACCGTACATATATGACGGTACAAGTTTGTCTTTTTGCGAAACCGCAACAGCAAATATTTCATCGGTGATTCCGAATGAAGCTATAAGACGGTGGAATGTTGTGAATTTATCGGAAAGCTTCTGCGAAAGAGTAAGACCCATGAGAGAATATCGCAGATTAATAATAAACTGTGTTGCCGCCATTTCGATAAGCGTTCCCGCTGCGGCAATTATTCCGACGCCTGCGGCTTGTCCTGCAGATGTGAGGTTTGTGAGCGATATAAGAATTGCATCTATTGCCTGAAGTCCCGACTTAACAGCAAGAATTCCAAATCCGAAAGCAACTGAAAAATATCCGAGGCAAATCGGAATGCCATGTGTCAGACCTTTTACAAACGATTTTTGCATTTTTTCATCCCTTAATAACGATTTGTAGGATATTTTAGCACTTTACCCAAATGAAGTCAATATCTGAATCAAAAAAATTACGGCTGCCTTTTCAGACAGCCGTAAAAATTATATCTGATTATTTAACTTCTTCTGCGATTTCAGCCATGCCCTTAAGAATTGTTGAGCCTGCTTCTTCACCGAGAGAGATCATTTCTTGATAGTGGTCACCGAGAAGAGCCATTGTATAGTCGTTATCGGGAACAACATAACCGAGAGCATCGTTCATAAGACCGAAGCAGATTGTGTCTTCACCGAAGAGTTCGTATACAGTCTTGTAACCGAAGTCCTTGCCTGTGAATGAACCTGCTGCCGTGAGTGAATCACCGCCGCAGATGAGGTCCTGAACAATTTCGCCGGGCATGAATGCAACCTTAACGCCGCCCATTTCCATGTAACCGATTTCAGCGAAAATGTAGTAGTTGAAGCCTTCCTTGCAAACTGTGTAATTAACAAGATTAAGCTTACCAACAAGCTGAATGAGGGGGTTTGTAACCTTAATCTTAACTTCTTTGATCATGATGTTGAGGTTGGGTTCAAGAACCTTTTCTTCAACGGGAGTCCAGCCTTCATACCAAAGAGTATAATATTCGCCGCCGATTTCCTGTTCTTTTTCAATCTTAGCTTTTTCAGCATCTGTCAGATTTGCTTTGATCTGGTTAACGTCATTTGTGAGATTGAGAGCCATGTATGCCATTTCTTCGCCGTAACGGAGAGTTTCTTCGTATCTGCGTTTTGTGGGTACGCCGTCGCCTGCGGGGCCTCTGCCTTCGTAGATGCCTGCGATAGCGCCGTTGAAGAACATGAAGTTGTAGTCTTTTTCTTCAATCTTTCTGCCGAGATAGTAGATATAGTCGCCTGAAAGATCTCTGCCGTTATCTTCTTCGTCAACAGGAAGACCTGCAACGTCGGGATGAGCAGCGATGTTAACGATCATTGTGGGATCGATGTTTTCGTCATCGGGAGTGAAAATAAATCTTGCAAGCTCGTCAATGAGAGATGTTGACTGGCTTCTGTTTTTGTTGTTGAAGTATTCGGGGTTGATTTCTTTAACTGCGTAAGTCATTGTGCCGGGAACCATTGTTTCAACAGCTTTTTTCATTGTGTTTGCAGCTGTATCATAAACGAATTCCATGAATTCAGCATCTGCGCCTCTTTCCTTTTCAACAAAAGGAATGTAGGAGAGGGCAAGATTCTTAAAGAGCTTGGGGAAGAGGTTTGTCCAGAGACCCTGAGTATCGATGCAGCTGTGAGTGTGAGTTGAGGAAACGTTGGTGCTGTTGAATTCAACGCCGAGGTCCATAGCTTCAACGCGTTTACGGATTTCCTTGATATCGCCGTTTGAGAAACCGATGCAGTCGATGTTTGCAAAGAGCGCAACACCTCTGCCTGAGCCGTCTTCAACTGCGATAACTCTTACCTGCATGTCATCGATGATTTCTTCAACCTTATTAACCATGCCGTTGTTGGGATCGATGAAACCGCCGAGATAATAATCTTTTTCCTGCCAGTCGTCGGGAACAAGAGAAGCTTTTGCATGACCGAGCTTCCACTGTGCGTTTGCAGCAGTTTCTTTTTCCCATTTTGTGCCTTCATAGAAGTTTTCAACTACTCTGTCTTTAACTTGAACAAACTTGGGACTGTCGGGAACAATGATGTTGATTGCACCAACGAGAGTTGTGAAGATTGTTTCAACAATTGAAAGACCGAAGTTTTCGAGCGTTGTTGTTACATCTGCAGCTGCAGCCGAACCCATTGCCGAAGCGCCGCCGAAGATAAGTGAAAACGCAAGAATAATGCTGACGATTTTCATGCTTGTTTTTTTCATGTTGATTTCTCCTTCTGAAATTAATAACTATTTATCATATGTTACCATTTTTTTAACATAATGTAAAGCATTTTTTTGCGTAAACACTAAAATTTTGAGGTTGAAAAGAAGTATATTATGGAGTATAATATATTAAATATAACTATAAATAACAGGCGGTGAGGATGTGAAAAAACAAAAAAGAGTTGCGGCGATTCATGATATTTCGGGAATCGGAAAATGCTCTCTTACTGTCGCCATACCTGTTATTTCTGCTTCGGGAATTGAAGCTGCCGCAATGCCGACTGCCGTTCTTTCAACTCATACGGGCAATATAAAGGGTTATACTTACCGTGATTTAACGAGCGACCTGAATCCGATGGCAGATCATTGGAAAAGTCTCGGAATAACTTTCGACGGTATTTACAGCGGATTTTTGGGCTCAATTGAGCAGGTTGATATTGTCTGCGATTTTATCGATATGTTCAAGACCGATGATACTGTTGTTATTGTTGACCCGGCAATGGCGGACGGCGGAAAAATGTATACCACGTTTGATAAAGCTTTTGCAAAGGAAATGATTCTTCTGTGTCGCAAGGCTGATATAATTGTTCCGAATCTGACGGAAGCGGCTTTTCTTCTCGGTGAAGAATATATTGAACCTCCGTATTCAAAGGAATATATCGAAAAAATATTGAAGCAGCTTTCTGAAATCGGACCGTCAATGATAGTCCTGACGGGCGTTGCATTTGGTGATGATGATCTCGGGTGCGCCGTATATTGCAAAGATTCGGATGAGGTTTTCTTTTGCTTTTCGGAAAAATATCCGGGCATTTATTACGGTACGGGAGATCTGTTTGCTTCTGCGCTGACAGGTGCATATCTGAACGGAAAATCGATTTCCGAGAGTGCAAAAATTGCTCTTGATTTTACTTGCGCAGCCATTAAAAGAACTTACGAAGCCGGCACAGACACAAGACTAGGAGTTAATTTTGAGCAAGGAATTGCCGATTTTATAAAAGCATTGGGAGGATAAGAAAATGAGTTTTGCGGATAAGGTTTTTATTGAAACATGTAAAGATATTATTCAGAACGGTTTTTGGGATACAGAGCTTGATGTGCGCCCCAGATGGGAAGACGGCACTCCTGCTCATACGGTCAAAAAATTCGGCGTTGTCAACAGATATGATCTGAGCAAGGAATTTCCTGCGCAGACAATCAGAAAAACCTTCATCAAGAGTGCTGTTGACGAAATTCTCTGGATATGGCAGAAAAAATCAAATAATATCGCAGACCTTGGCAGTCATGTCTGGGATTCGTGGGCAGACGAAAACGGTTCAATCGGCAAGGCGTACGGATATCAGCTCGGCGTAAAGCATCACTATAAAGAAGGCGATATGGACCAGGTGGACAGAGTGCTTTACGACCTCAAGCATAATCCTCAGAGCAGAAGAATTCTTACGAACATTTATGTTCATCAGGACTTGAATGAAATGGCCCTTTATCCTTGCGCATATTCAATGACATTCAATACTTCAGGCAACAAACTCAATGCGATTCTCAATCAGCGTTCGCAGGATATGCTTGCGGCAAATGCGTGGAATGTTGCTCAGTATGCGGCTCTTGTTCATATGTTTGCGCAGGTAAGCGGACTTGAAGTCGGCGAATTTGTTCACGTTATTGCCGATGCACATATTTATGACAGACACATTCCCATCATTGAGGAGCTTATCAGCCGTGAGCCTTATGATGCTCCCGATTTTGTTATGGATAAGAGCATCACCGATTTCTACAGCTTCACAAAAGACAGTTTTTCATTTGAAAACTATAAATTCCATGATTTCAGCGAGAAGATTCCCGTTGCAATCTGATTTAAAAATTAAGAGGGTATTTTAAGAGGGTATATTATGAAAACAATCGTAAATGTTGATAAAAACTGGGGAATAGGTATCGGCGATAAGCTGCTTAATCATATTCCCGCAGATATGAAATTTTTCAAAGAAAAAACAACGGGAAATGTTGTTGTTATGGGAAAAACAACATTCCTTACATTTCCCGGACAGAAAGCGCTTCCCAACAGAGTCAATATTGTTCTGACAACTGACCCCGAATGGTCGGCGGAAAACGTTATTGTATGTCATTCACTTGATGAGCTTTTTGTGCAGCTCAAGAGATACGACACGAACACGGTTTATGTTATCGGAGGCTCAAAGGTATATGAGCAGCTTCTTCCTTATTGTGATACGGCATATGTCACAAAGGTTGAAACCGAAAAGGAAGCTGACAGATTCTTTCCGAATCTTGATGAAACCGAAGAATGGGAAATCGCCGATAACGGAGAAGAGCTTGAACATAATGCTGTTAAATTCAGATTCACAACTTATAAAAAATAATTGTAAAAGGGGAGTGGAATAGTTGGAAGTTGTTCAGTATAAATGCCCTGCCTGCGGTGCAGGTCTTAAATTTGATGCTGAAAAGCAGGATTTCAAATGTGAATATTGCGACTCTGTTTTTAAGGAAGAGGATTTTTTCACTAAAGACGAAGCCCTTGAAACTTCTTCTGACGAAACCGATGTTAAAGATGAAGAATTAGAGAATGCACTCCTTTACAGTTGCCCGAGCTGCGGAGCTCAGATTATAACAGATGAAACAACTGCCGCAACAACTTGTTATTACTGTTCAAATCCCGTTGTGCTTTCAGGCAGGCTCAGCGGTGAATTGAAACCTGATTATATTATTCCGTTCAAAATCGATAAGAAAAACGCAATCGAAACCTTCAAAACTTTCTGCGGAAAGAAAAAGTTCCTTCCGAAGAATTTTATTTCCGAATCGCGTCTTGAAGAAATCAAGGGCGTTTATTTCCCGTATTGGTATATCAACTGTGAAGCCAACGGTTCGCTTAATGCAACCTCCCGTCAGGTCAGGTCATGGGTTGTCGGTGACCTGAAATATACCGAAACAACTGTTATGGGTCATTTCAGACAGGGGAATATGAAGGTGCGTAACATGCCTGAAACGGCACTTAAAAGTAAGGACAGAGACCTTATGAAATATGTCTGTCCGTTTAATCCGGAAGACTTTGTTCCTTTTTCCATGTCTTATCTTTCGGGATATTTTGCTGAAAAAAGAGATGTTGAAAAGAGCGAGGTCTATCAGCAGGCGGCAGCAAATGTCAGGGCATATTCAACAGAGAGACTCAAAGCAACCATCAATCAAACGGGTGTTACTGTCAAGGACTCGAATATAAATGTCGGAGATTTCAGATGGAGATATAATCTTCTTCCCGTTTGGGTGCTTAATTATAGACACGGCGACAAAAACTACATATATGCTTTGAACGGTCAGACAGGCTCTGTTTACGGCGAATTGCCTGTTTGCAAAAAGAAGCTTGCAGGTCTGTTTGCAATTGTTGCTTCGGCATCGACGGTGCTTCTTTCTCTTGCGGAGGTGTTGTTATGGTAAAAAAGCTTTCAGCAATTTCCGTTGCATTGATAATTGCACTGATATTCTCGGTAAGTTCTTTTGCGGATTCATTAAATATTCTGATTGATGACGGTGCATCTCTTTTTACGGAAGAAGAGATTGAATTCATTAATTCTGAAGCGAACGAATTTGCTAACGATAATAATCTTTCCGTTGCAGTTGTAACAACCGATGATACCATGGGTAAAACCACTGAGAAATTTGCCGATGATTATTTTGATGACCTTCGTTTTGAAGACGGATGGTCGGAAGACGGAATGCTTTTTGTTATTGATATGTTCAACCGTGAAATCCATGTTTCGGCTCTCGGAATTTGTATTGATAAATATTCGAACGACGATCTGGATTTGATATTGGACAAGGGCTTTGACTGCGTCATAAATGATGAATATGCTAAGTGCATAATTGCCATGCTTGACGAAGCGAAATACCTTGCGTCAAACGAAGCTTATCAGGATGAATATATCGAAACCGGTGACTGGTCAACAGACGACGGTGAATATGCCGGCGGTTACTATGATGATGGCAGCGATTATGTCAGCGCCGACAGTTTTTCTTCTGATATAATCGGAATTGATTTTTCTAACCTGATGACCTATCTGGTTATCGGTATAGTTATTGGCCTTATCACTGTTTTTGTTGTTAAAAGTAAGTATAAGAATACAGGTAAGGGTGACGAGTTTGATGCAAACGATATTCATCTTGATCTCACCGCTTCCAATGATACCGTTATCAGCAAAAATGTTATAACAACAAAAATTCCCAGAAATAATAATAACAACCGTCCCGGCGGAAGCGGAGGAGTTTCTGTTCACCGTTCATCCGGCGGAGTAAGCCACAGAAGCGCAAGCAGAAAATTTTAATACAGAAGGTGAATATATGGGTAATATATGGCATGATATAAACCCTAAAAGAATAACGCCGGAAGATTTTATGGCGGTTATCGAAATAACAAAGGGGAGTAAAAAGAAATATGAGCTTGATAAGGAAACAGGTGTTCTTATGCTTGACCGTATTCTTTATACTTCGACTCATTATCCCGCAAATTACGGCTTTATTCCCAGAACTTACGGCGATGACCTTGACCCTCTTGATGTTGTGGTTATCTGCAGTGAAAAAATTGACCCCATGACAATTGTCCGCTGTTATCCCATCGGCGTTATAACAATGAAAGATGGCGGCAAACTTGATGAGAAAATCATTTCGATTCCGTTTAATGACCCCAACTATAACGGCTATAAGGATATTTCTGAGCTTCCCAAGCATGTTTTTGATGAAATGAAACATTTCTTCACGGTTTATAAAAATCTTGAAGACAAAGAAACTGTTGTTGATGAGGTTCAGGACAGAAACAAGGCGATTGAAATTATCGAAAAGAGTATAACAAATTATATTACTGAATTTTGCAGATAAAATATTGACTTTTTCTGTATTGTGTTATAAAATAATGTAATTTAA
>JAZSCO010000104.1:0-11542 GCA_045602965.1 Acutalibacteraceae bacterium
ACAGCTGTAAGAATTGTTGTTGAACCTGTTGGAACAGGAACTCTCTGTGCAGAACCGATAAGCTTGCCGTTAAGCTCAGGAATAACAAGACCAATAGCTTTAGCAGCACCTGTTGAGTTGGGAACGATGTTGGCAGCAGCAGCTCTTGCTCTTCTGAAGTCGCGCTTTCTGTGAGGACCGTCAAGAACCATCTGGTCGCCTGTGTATGCATGAACAGTTGTCATGATACCGCTCTGGATGGGAGCATAATCGTTGAGAGCCTTAGCCATGGGAGCAAGGCAGTTTGTTGTGCAGGAAGCAGCAGAGATGATTGTGTCTTCAGCTGTAAGAGTGTTTTCGTTTACGCTGTAAACGATTGTGGGAAGGTCATTACCTGCGGGAGCAGAAATAACAACTTTCTTTGCGCCTGCGTCGATGTGAGCCTGGCTCTTAGCCTTTGATGTGTAGAAACCTGTGCATTCAAGAACAACGTCAACGCCGATTTCGCCCCAGGGAAGTTCTGCAGCGTTAGCCTTAGCGTAGATTTTGATTTCTTTGCCGTCAACAGTGATGCTGTCTTCACCTGCAACTACTGTATCAGCAAGAGCGTATCTGCCCTGAGCTGTATCATACTTGAGAAGGTGAGCGAGCATAGCGGGATTTGTAAGGTCATTGATAGCAACGATTTCGTAGCCTTCAGCGCCGAACATCTGACGGAATGCGAGACGGCCGATACGACCGAAGCCATTGATTGCAACTTTAACTGCCATAGTGAATTACCTCCAAAAAATAATTTCTTTTTTTGACAACATATATTTTATACATTTTTTATCAAATATGCAACAGTTTTTTGATTAAATTTCTCGTTTTTTCAAACTTTTGGTAAACTGAACAAAATTACAAAATTCCGCGAAAAAAACGGTGCAATTCTCACAAATTTTCGGGTGTATTTTTATGCACTTTGATTTTATTTATGATACTTTCCGCCGCTTGAAATCATGAATGAGCGGTAGATTTGCTCAAGAAGCATGACTCTTGCAAGCTGATGGGGAAATGTCATCGGACTCATCGAAAGACGGAATTTAGCTCTGCTTTTAACTGCAGGTGAAAGTCCGTGAGAGCCGCCGATGATGAAGCATAGCGAGCCAAATCCTGAAACGGCACATTTTTCGATCTCTTTTGAAAGTCCTTCGGAGGATAACTCCTTGCCTTCGATACAGAGAGCGAAAACAGCTTCATTGGAAGAAATTTTCGAAAGAATTCTTTCGCTTTCATCGTTCAGTGCGGCTTCAATCTGTGCATCATTGGGGTTTTCCGGAAGTCTTGCCGGGGTCAGTTCTGTTATTTTTAATTTGCAGAATGCACCGAGCCTTTTTTCGTATTCGGCGCAAGCCATTCGCAGATAATCTTCTTTGAGTTTTCCGACACATATTATGTTGATATTTATCATTTTTGTATCATCCTTATTGCATATTCTTACAGCGCGATGACCGGATTCCTGTCGCCTGCGACGGTTAAAATATAGTCTATATTTTCTTTTGCACCTGCCATTGTCATGGCGGCATGGGTTGTTTCATAGGCGAGAGAGGGAATGTTGTTTTCTTTGCTTAAATGTCCGAGAACAAATCTGGTTGTGCCTGATTCAACAAGTTTCACTGCGGTTTTTGCACAGTTTTCGTTGGAAAGATGTCCTCTGTCGGAAAGGATTCTCTGTTTGAGAAAATAGGGGTAAGGGCCCATGCGGAGCATACCGACATCGTGGTTTGATTCAAGCAAAACCAGGTCGCAGCCGTAGATTGCATTCATGACAGAGTCGTCGACAATGCCGATATCCGTTGCAACGGCAAGACGTTTGCTGTCGGGGGTTACAACGGTATAACCTGTGCTTTCCTTGGAATCGTGAGGGGTTTTGAAAGGTCTTATGTGCATTCCGCAGACTTCAATTCCGCTGTGAGGAATAACATCCGCGCTCATTTTTTCTGTCAGCGCACCGAGTTCATCCATACCTGAAAGAGTGCCCTCCGATGCATAGACTTTTATGCCGTGACGTTGAGCAAAAACTCTTACGCCGTTGATGTGGTCCCAATGCTCATGGGTGATGAAAACCGCACCGATCGAGGAAGGGTCAACACCGATTTCCGAAAGAGCTTCGGCTGTCCTTTTTGCGCTGACGCCGATATCGATGAGTATTCCGCCCTGAGAAGAGCCGATATATGTGCAGTTGCCGCTGCTTGATGAATACAATGAACAAAATCTTGCCATACGAAAACTCCAAAAGAAACCGCCATAATCCATCATGGTTACGGCGGTTAATTCATTATTATACTATATACATTATATATCCGTAAAATCAACCTGCATTGATGAGTGCATCGGGTTCGGGACAGAAAATTCTCTTTATGTCCGCACCAAGACCCTTGAACTTCTCAACAACGTCCTCATATCCTCTGTCGATATGATAGATATCCTCAACCTCAGTTGTGCCGTTTGCGGCAAGACCTGCAATAATCATTGCGGCGCCGGCGCGAAGGTCGTCTGCTTTTACGGGAGCACCCTTAAGCTGCTCAACGCCCTGAACAACTGCGAGCTGACCGTCAGCTTTGATGTTTGCGCCCATACGGTTGAGCTGTTCGGTATATTTGAAACGGTTTGACCATACACTCTCGGAAATAATGCTTGTGCCTTCGGCAAGTGCAAGGAGAACTGCCATCTGAGGCTGCATATCAGTCGGGAATCCGGGGTGAGGCATGGTTTTGATATTGCATTTATCGGGGCGTCTGTCAAGAGAAACTCTTACAGCATCGTCATATTCTTCAACGATAGCACCCGATTCGATAAGTTTCTTTGAGATTGATTCAAGATGCTTGGGGATAACGTTTGTAATAAGAACATCGCCTTTTGTTGCAGCGGCAGCAACCATGAAAGTACCCGCTTCAATCTGGTCGGGGATGATTGAATATGTGCAACCGTGAAGTCTTTCAACGCCTCTGACCTTGATAACGTCTGTGCCTGCGCCTCTGATGTCTGCACCCATTGAGTTGAGGAAGTTTGCGAGGTCAACGATGTGCGGCTCTTTTGCGGCGTTCTCGATAACGGTGAGACCTTCTGCTTTTACTGCGGCAAGAAGGATATTCACAGTTGCGCCGACTGAAGCCATATCAAGATAAATGGGACTTCCGATGAGCTTATCCGCCTTTGCATCAACGATGGCGTTATCTTCAACGGAAACTGTTGCGCCGAGAAGCTCAAAGCCCTTGATATGCTGGTCGATGGGTCTGGGACCGAGATAGCAACCGCCGGGCATTGAAACCTTTGCTCTGGAAAATCTTCCGAGAAGAGCGCCGATGAAATAATATGAAGCACGAAGATGCTTTGTCATATCGTGAGAGATAACATAAGAATCAACGCGGCTTGAATCTATTTCAATTGAGTGTTTGTTGATTACTCTGACGTCGGCACCGATTTGCTTGAGAATTTTCATCATGTAGCCGATATCGCTGATTGAGCAGGGGAGATTTTCGATAACGCAGATATCCTGCGAGAGAATGGCGGCGGGAATAATTGCAAGAGCAGCGTTCTTTGCGCCGCTGATTTCAACTTCTCCGCGAAGAGGAGTTCCGCCGTTGATAACAAACTTCTCCAAAGAAATATTCCCTCATTTCCTATAATTCTTCTATATAAAAATACTTGTTTTAATAAAAACCCAAAGTATTATATCATCTTCTTTTGCGTTTGAAAAGACCTAAATTAAAAAAAGATGCAAATTTTTTGCAATTTTTTTGCTTTTTTTGCAAATTTTATGTCGCAATGAGGCTGATTGTATCCGATTGCATATATAGTATACCGTAAAAGATGCTGCATATATACTGTAAAAGATATGCGGCGGTGAAGTTATTTTAACCAAAAACACCGCTTGCGATTTAGTTAAACTGACCATTGTTTTTTTGACAAAAACGGGTTTCGTCTTTTTGACCGAAATTATGTCAACGCAAAGAAAAAATACGGTATCGGGTTGTTAAATTGAACAAACCTAACAACTGTTTTTTGTATCAAATACTGAAAAACTTCACTTGATATTCGGAAAGTGAATTGTTTTTTTGACATATACAAAATTGCATAAATTTGTTAATTTTCAATAAAAACACACACAAATTCACAAAAAATTCAAAAAAATATTAAAAAAATGCGAAGATTTCTATTGCAAAAAGCTTGTTTCTTGTGTAAAATGTAGATGTCCCGATTGTCATTTTGTATAAATTCACAAAAGAAGTTAAAACAAATCGAATTGTGGGGTAATAATTATGTCTAACAGAATTTTCCAGGGTCTTGTTCATCAGATGAAAGAAGCGGTAGGAAGACCCTTGGGCGTTATTGATGAAACAGGCACCATCATCGCTTGCAGCGAACTGAGCAAAATCGGCGAAGTCATTTCAACTGCAAACGATATTTTTGCGGACAACGAGCTTCACTATATCAACGGATATACTTTCTGCAATTTCGGCACACATATTCAGACCGAATATGCTGTTTTTGTTGAAGGTACCGATGAACTTGCAGGCAGATTTGCGGCTGTTTGCTGTGTTTCGCTTGAAAATCTCAAGCAGTATTACGAAGAAAAATTTGACAGGGGCAATTTTATAAAGAATGTTATTCTCGATAATATTCTTCCCGGTGATATTTATCTTAAGTCAAGAGAGCTTCGTTTTTCTGCTGAGGCAACAAGAGTTGTTCTTCTTATCAGAATAACTGACCACAATGACGCATCGGTATTTGATGCGGTTCAGAATCTTTTTCCTGACAAGAGCAAGGATTTTGTTATCAATATCAATGAGCATGATATTGCTATTGTCAAGGAAGTGCGCAGCAATATAGAGATAAAAGATCTCGAAAAGCTTGCACGCTCAATTTCCGATTCACTCAGCACCGAGCTTTATACTCATGTTCTTGTGGGTATCGGTACAACTGTTGAGGGAATCAAGGACCTTGCACGTTCATTCAAGGAAGCTCAGATTGCTCTTGAAGTCGGCAAGGTGTTCGATACCGAAAAAACAATCGTGAGCTACGAAAATCTCGGTATCGCACGTCTTATCTATCAGCTTCCCACAACTCTCTGCGATATGTTCCTCAGAGAGGTGTTCAAGAGAGGCTCGATTGAAAGTCTTGACCATGAAACTTTGTTCACCATCCAGCGTTTCTTCGAAAACAACCTCAATGTTTCCGAAACATCGAGAAAGCTCTTTGTTCACAGAAACACTCTTGTTTACAGACTCGAAAAAATCAAAAAGCTCACAGGTCTTGACCTTCGTGAATTTGATGACGCTATCGTATTCAAAGTTGCTCTTATGGTTAAGAAGTATCTTGACGCAAAACCCGTTAAGTATTAATACCATAAATTTGTTAAGGATTTGATACAGTGATTGAATTTACTAACGTATCCAAAAAGTATGACGGCGCAAACGCTCATGCACTCAAGGATATCAATCTGACCATAGATAAGGGTGAATTCGTCTTTGTTGTCGGCTCTTCGGGAGCAGGCAAGAGTACCTTCCTCAAGCTTATGATGAGAGAAGAAGTTCCTTCAACGGGAACAATCGTTGTTGACGATATTGACCTGACAAAAATAAAAAAGAGGGATATCCCCAAATTCCGCCGCAGACTCGGAATAGTTTTTCAGGATTTCCGTCTTATTCCCAATATGACCGTTTTTGATAACGTTGCGTTTGCAATGCGTGTTATCGGAACAAAGGAAAAGAAAATCCGCAGAAGAGTTCCTTATGTTCTGAGCCTTATGGGTCTTAACGATAAGGCAAGAAACTATCCCAAGGAGCTTTCGGGCGGTGAACAGCAGAGAGTTGCTCTTGCAAGAGCTCTTGCAAACAATGCTGAAATTATTATTGCTGACGAGCCTACAGGTAACGTTGATCCCCAGATGAGTTATGAAATCGTTGATTTGCTCATGCGTCTTAATGAAGCGGGAACAACGGTTATCATGGTTACTCATGAACACAGCCTTGTACGTTGCTTTGACAAGCGAGTTATTATTCTTGATAAGGGAAGCGTTGTTTCGGATGGCGGAGCAATTATCCGCGAAGCGGCAACTTCTCATATCAATCCCATCAGCGAGATGTCAAATGAATATGTTGTTCCTCCCGAGGAGGATTACTCGGCATACACGGGTATTTCCGATGACGTAGGTTCGCCGGAAGAAAATCCCGTTGAGATTGTTGAGGAAGATTTCAGCATGGCGGGAGGCGACGAATAATGGGTAATTTAAACTATCTTATCAAAGAGGGTTTCCGCAATCTCAAGGTTAATAAGCTCATGTCGGTTGCTTCTGTTACCGTGCTTTTCAGTTGTCTTATGCTTATCGGTATTGCGTTCATGCTCCTTGTGAATATTGAAGCTTTTATCGGCGGCATTGAAGCGGAAAATGTTATCATGGTTTATGCAGATGTTGATGCAACTGAGGTTGACTATATCGCTCTGGGCACAAAGCTTGATGATATTGAAAACATCGCTTCGATTGAAAAGGTTGAGAAAGAAGCAGCTTATGAAGAAATTCTTGCAGATCTCGATGAAGGACTCCGTGACTATCTTACTTCAATCGACGAAAATCCTCTTCCCGACGCTTACAGAGTAACCGTTGCGGACATGTCGGGATTTGAAAAGGTTGTTTCAGAAATAAAGTCACTCAACGGTATCGAGAGAGTTTATGAAAACAGCGGCCTTGCAAGACAACTTCAGGGAATCAGAGATTCCGTAACATATATCAGCGTCGGAATGATCGCTCTGCTTCTTGTGGTTTCGCTCTTTATTATTTCGAATACAATTAAAGTAACAATGTTCAGCCGTCGACTTGAAATCAGCATCATGAAGAGCGTCGGCGCAACCAACTCGTTTATCCGTCTTCCCTTTATGGTTGAAGGCATCATAATAGGTATTATTGCGGGCATTCTGGCGACGGGAGCAGTATGGGGGATTTATGAATTTGCTCTCGGCTCGTTCACAACGATGCTTTCGGGCTTCGGCAGCACCGCAAAAATTGAATTCCTTGATTACGCCCTTTATCTCGTTATTGCATTCATCGGTATCGGAATTTTCACAGGCGTTTTCGGAAGTGCAACATCAATAAGAAAATATCTTAAGGAAAGGAAGTTTGTAGAGCTTGAGGAATAATGGAAAAAGCATAACAAGAAAAGTTATCTGCCTTATTATGGCTTTTGTCTGTGTATTCTCAGTTGCGGCTCCTTACTCGCTCCCTCCCGTTTCGGCGGAGGAAAGTCTTGAGGATTTGAGAAATCAGATTGATGAACTCGAACAAGGTATCGTTGAAGATAATAAAGCTCTTGCGGAAGTTGAAAGTGATATCAAAGACAACGAAAAGAAACTTGATACCCTCAACGATCAGATTGATAAAATTTCGCAGCAGGTTGACCTACTCAAAGAAAGCATAGAAATTCTTAATGACGATATCGACAGTCTGCAGGACGATATCGATAAAACGTCAGATGATATAAAAGAAATCAACGCACAGATTGCGGAGATTGAAGAAAAAATTGCCGAAACCCAGGCTCTCATGGACAGCACAAGAGAAATCCTCCTTGGCAGAATTCGTGAGAATTATATGTCCGGTGAAGCATCATCGGTTGAGCTCCTTTTTTCAAGCACTGACCTTTCAACATTTTTTGCAAGACAGGAGCTTGTCAAGAGAGTTTCCGAAAACGATGCACAGCTGATTGCTGAACTTGTTGAAAAGATAAAAGAGCTCGAAGAGCTTCAGAAGGAACTTGAGGAAACAAAAGCTGCTCTTGAGGGCAAGAAAGTTGAACTTAATTCCCAGATGGATACTCTTAACACAAGACAGAATGAGCTTGAAAGCAATAAAAAATCCCAGCAGAAAAAGCAGGAAGAAGCTTCTGAAAAATACGGCGAGGTTCAGAATATTATAGAAGACCTTGATAAGGACAGCGAAGCTTACAAAAAAGCCATCAAGCAGAAGGAAGCTGAGCGTGAAGCCATCGAAGCTGAAATTGACAGAATAATTCAGGAAGAAGGCTCTCAGGAAGGCGACACTCCCGACGAGGAATACGAAAACGACGGCGAGTTTGCATGGCCTCTTAAAGAAAGATGCACCATCACTGCAGGCTATCCTTATTATCCCAGCGGCGGTAAGCATTGGGGTATTGATCTTTGTCTTTGCACCAAGAGCGGCAGCACAAGAGACTCAAACGGCAACAGCCTTTCATACGGTCAGCCCTATTATGCAGCTCAGGGCGGCGAAGTAATTATTGCTGACTGGCATAAGAATCTGGGTAACTATGTTGTTGTTGACCACGGTGACGGAAGACAGACGGTATATGCTCATTCAAAATCCCTGAATGTCAAGAAGGGCGATATTGTCAAGAAGGGTCAGCAGCTTGGTCTTATGGGTGACACAGGTAATGTTACAGGTCCCCACCTTCACTTTGAAGTCAGAGTCAAAAAAGCAGACGGCAGCGTAGTTAAAGACAATCCGCTGAACCATGTATCAAAGCCGTCATATTATGTAAAAACTGTCGTATAAATAATTACCGACCGGATTTGCAATTCGGTCGGTAATTTATAAAGGATGATTTCTATGAACAAAAAAATTTCATTAGGTATATGTGTATCGCTGATTATTATTGCAGTCACTGCCACCTTTGCGATAACAATGGTTGTTTCCTCGCGCATTTATGACGGTATCATCAGCGGAATTTCGCAGCGTTCCGTAAACTATAAATATGTTGAAGAAATCGAAAAATTGGTTTACAACTATTTTTACGGAGATGTTGACGGCAATAAGCATCTGGGTATATCCATTGCAGACGGTTATATCAGAGGACTTAACGACAGCAACAGCCAATTCCTTGATTCTGCAGAATATGCCGCTTACACTTCAAAGCTTGAAGGCGGCGCAACAGGTATCGGAGTTGAAACTGCGTTTGACTACAGAACAGGCAATTTTGTTATCACTCATGTTTATGATGAGTCGCCTGCTGCAAAAGCGGGACTCAAGAAGCTCGATGTTATAACGGCGATTGCGGAAGTGCCCGTCGACAGAATGAATTATTCCGTTCTCCGTGAAAATCTTTACGGCAATAAGCTTTCGGCGGTAAAGATTGAGTACGAAAGAGACGGTGAAACAAAGGTTGTTGAACCTATGCTTGGCTTCCGTATACCGAGCGTCAGCGGCAGACTTGAAAGCAATGTCGGATATATAAAAATCAGAGGTTTTTATAAAGATACCGCCTCCGAGTTCAAGGAAGCGGCAGAAAAGCTTGTTGAGCAAGGCGCTGAGAGCATGATTATTGATGTAAGAGGCACTTACGAGGGTACAATTGATTATGCGGCTCAGGTTATTGACGTTATCGTTCCTACGGTGCAGGGTAATATAGCGGTGCTTAAGGACGAAAACGGAAATGTTTATAAGGATAAGGTATATACATCGGAAAGCAGCAGTATGATTATGCCGTATGTTGTTCTCATCAACGAAGCAACAAGCGGACCAGCAGAGCTTTTTGCCTGTGACCTTCGAGATATCAGTCAGGCACAGCTTGTCGGAACAAGAACTGCAGGCAACGGAACAACTCAGGAGCTTTTCCCCTTGGAAGACGGCGGAGCAGTGCTTCTTACGGTTGCGCTTGTTGAACCCAAAAACGGCGCAGAAGCTGTTTATCATGAAGTGGGAATTGAACCCACAACTCAGGTGAGTCTTGCAACGGGCAATGAAGTTGATATCGGATTGCTTACCGAAGAGCAGGATAATCAGTTTATGACAGCATACAATATGCTCGCGGCTTAAACCAGTTTGCGGCGCAATTCAATTGCCTTGCCGAGCACATATACGGGCAGGGCGTCACATTCCGCTTTGGTAAAAATAAGCGGCTCATATGATGTATTTTCAGACACAAGCATTATGCTTGTGTCTTTTTTTATTATTTTACGGATAAATGCGTTGCCGTTTCCGATTGCAAAAACCCCTGTTTCACCGCTTTGAACCTCCGACATTCCGCTCACAACAACCGTGTCGCCAACAAGCATCATCGGCGACATGCTGTTATCGGAAACACTCAGCGCGTAGTATTCTCCTCCGCCGAGCTTTGCACAAAGAGCAGCTGCAGAAATCTGACTGAAAACAGGAATCCTATTCTCGTCTTCCGTGTTTTTTTCTTCGCCGAGAAGAGTGTCAATTGAAACTCCGAATATCTTCGATAAAAGTTTCAGACTGTTTCTGTCGGGCGCAGTGCGCCCCTTTTCCCACTGACTGACGGCAGTCTGATGGACTCCGCAGAGCTTTGCAAGCTCTTGCTGAGAGATGTTTTTTTCTTTCCTCAATCCCCTTATAACGCTCATGATACCCTCCTGAAATGTTATAGATAAATATTAGCATAACTATTAAAATTGTCAAGAGACAATCAAAATAAATTAAAATCGACTTGACAAACGAACAAATGTTCACTATAATCAATAGCAGAACTATTAAAACAAACTCTGGATGGAGGAAAAATGGAAATAGAGAATAGCTTTGATACGGTTTATCCCTCGGAGGAAGAAATGATGGCAGCGCAATATTTGTGTTGCGGAAAGGTCTGCAAAAAATGCGAAACTCCTGCGGCTTATGCGTGGAGAAAAAGAGAGGTTGATTTGTCAATCCTTCTTGAAAAGGCGATTGAAGAAGAATTGACAGAGAAAGAAAAGAACGTCATTGACGGTATATGGTATAAGAATCTTTCGCTGACTGATGTTTCCCGCAAGCTTGGAGTTTCGCCTTCTGCAGTAAAGTCCACTTCGGACAGGGCTTTGGAAAAGCTCAGAAATGCTCTCAGATATGTGGTTTATTATCAGCGTGATATTTTTAAAGAAAGCATCGTGCCTGCGGTTGTCGCAAGGGCGCTGATGATTTCGGCTGCAAGGAAATATGTGCCTGAGGATATTTGTCCGCGAATTCGTAATCTAAGAATCAGCCGAGGTTATTCTTTGAGGGCGATGAAAGCTGCAACAAATATTGACATTAAAAGAATAAGTACAATCGAAGGTGGATGCATTCCGTCGCTGGAGGAGCTTGTTTTACTCAGCGGATTCTTCGGCGTTTCGGTTGATTATATTCTGAAAGGAGAAAAAGATGTCTGAAAAAACTTTAAGAGATCTTGGCGAAGAATATGAAGTCGCCGCTTTGATTTTGAAGGATCGAATTGCGAAAAAAAGGGCGCAACTCAATGCGCTCAGGGACAGCGTTTGCTCAAATGAAGCGTATCAGCTCAAGAGTGAGCTGAAAATTCTTTATACAGAGCAGAGAGATGCCAAGGAAACTGCGGAATATCTGAAAACGTATTATGAGCCTCACGAAGGAAAGCGTGAACTCTTTGGTTACAAATAATATTTATATTTTAATTTACACTTGACAAAAGCAGATTCTTTTTATATAATAACACCTGCGTCCGAAAAGACGCATACGGACATTTAGCTCAGCTGGTAGAGCATTCGCTTGACGTGCGAAGGGTCAGCGGTTCGAGTCCGTTAATGTCCACCAAACGGTCATTGG
>JAZSCO010000105.1:0-17409 GCA_045602965.1 Acutalibacteraceae bacterium
AATCTCAAGAATATCGCTGATTTTCTTTTCTCTGTCTCCGTCATAGCCGAAAAGCTCGTCAATGGAAACGTGAAAGAAATTTGCGATTGCGGGAATCATCTCGATATCGGGATATCCTTTGTTGGCTTCCCAACGCGAAACTGCCTGACAGGTAACGCCGAGTGCATTTGCAAGATCTTCCTGTTTTCTCGAATCTCTGCGTCGGAGCTCACGGATTATATTACCGATTTTTATATTCATTATAAATCCCTCCGTTGTTCTTATCATCGTTGTGATTTCATTATAACGGCAGTCAACAAATAATTCAATAATCAATTTGTTGTTTATAAATCAATGATTAGTTTATCCGCAAAACGGTCAAAAAAAACGTCCGAGTTAATACCCGGACGGTATAAATTTTATATAAGCTTATATTTTTCGTCTGCTTTTGTTTCGAAAGAAACGGTGTTCCCGTCTTTTTTGAAGGGAACTTCCTTATTGTCCGATTCTCTCACGATGCTCTTGATTTCCGAGCACTCAACCGTGCATTTTCTGCCCTTGAGACTCCGGATTTCAAGAGAGATTATCTTCTCGTTTTTAAGCTCGGAGGAAACAAGGAAAGCTCCGTCTGCACGCAGATTTTCAAATGAGGCATCTGATTTTTTGTTCCAGCAAGGAAAAAGCCTTATAACCCCTTCATGGCTTTGCATAAGCATCTCATTAACGGTTGCGGGAACAGTTGTCAGATGTTCAATTCCTCCTCCGTGATGGCGGAATAATCTGTTGGGAAGTCCGAATTCTTTTATGTTCATGCGAAGTCCTTCAAGCAAAAATTCGGGATCAACGCCGATTCTTGCGCCCGCAGGAAGATATGAATTTGAACCGTTGTCATCAAGGCGTCTGTCATTGATAAAATATGTATTTCTTGCAATTTTCAGAAGCTTTTCACCCGATGAAAATCCAATCTGTGAAGCAGGATAAATATGCTGAAGACCGACTGTGTTATCATCTCTCCAGCGTATACCTCTCTTTGAGTAGCGGAAACATTTTTTGCCTTTTTTGATAAAGGTCGGGAAATCGCTGAGATTTGCAATAATTTCTTCCCATAAATCATATTTTTCTGCGTTAAGACCAAGTTCTTTTGCCATATCATAAACACCGCTGAACAAAAGCTTGACAAGTCCGAGAGAGTTTATGGCGTTAACCGCTTCAATCTGACCCTTATGCGTAATGTATCTGAATTTTTCGCCGCGGTAATATGGAATCTCGTGAGCAGCATCGTTTTTGATTACATATCTGCCCTTTTCCCTGACAAGATAATCTTCCCAGAAAGCGGCTGTATTCAGCAAAAAATCATAGTAGTTTTTAAGTGCATATTCCTTATCGTAGGTTGAAAACCAATGCATAATCGGAATAACACACGCATAAGCAGCGTGGCTTTTCTGTCCGAGGAAGAGTATGCCGTGCTCCTTACAATCCTTCTGAGTAAAAACATCAAGCGCCTTGGGACCGAAGCTTACCGGGAATGCATAACCCTTGCATCCGAAAAATCCCGCAAATTTCTTCGCATTTTCAGCCATATCGTTAACGGGAGTCATGTAACCGTCAAAAAGCTCGGGATGATTTGAAGAAAAAATGCAATAATAAGGCGCTTCATAGTTATAATTCATATGATAATCCCCTGCCCAAGGGAAAAAATCATCCGTTACAAAATTTCCGAATAATCCGGGAGGAAATTCCTTGTTACCCATACATCCGGCAAGATGATAGAGACTTGAATTATAAAAACTTTCGATTTCTTTGTCTTCCAGAGTAACCTTTGATGCCTCAAAAAATCTCTGCCATTTTTCAAAGGTCTTTTCTTTATCTCCGTCATAGTCACAGTTTTCAGCCATATCAATAGCCTTGCTTAAATATTGGCTATCATCGAAATTCGTGACAACGGAAATGCAGTAACGGGAGATTCTGAATCCGTCAGCTGTATGAGTGTCAATCTCACGGCAGCAAAGAATCACAGCCGTTTCACGCTCTACTTCATCGCCTTCAAACTTGCGGACATAACATCTCATTCCGTTTTCATCTGACTGAGAATTTTTTGAGTTGCAAGTGTCGGGTAATTCAACGGTAACCGTCGGAAAATCCTCCGAATCGGGAGCTTTGATTTCAAAATAAATTATGTTTTCGGGGGCGATAAAAAATTCCGTTTCGACACGGTCGAATCTGCATTCAAGAAGACCCTTGTCGAAATACTGCTTTATGTTATATTCCGATAAACCAACATTCCCGAGTCTCAGATTTCCGAGAGTTTTTATTCCTCCGTCTTTATGTGCACCCGGAGTGAATTTCCAGAAATCACATTTTGAAAGATGAAGCACAAGACCTTTTTCATCATTATCAAAAACAACTCCGAGGTCACCGTTACTGCAAAACGCACCTGCAGGTATTTTGTAAATTGTTTTGCCGCCGTCCGTGTTAACGGGAGTTGAAGTTATTTCATTATAATAGGTATTCATAAATATCACCAGCCTCTGCAATATTATAAATGTTTTGTCCGTTTAAATCAAGTTAATAAAACAAAAAGACGTTGCAACATGTTAATAGCGCTTGATGTTTATCCCTTCACATGATATACTGAAATTATAAATATCAAAAGGAGTTTCACCATG
Source organism: Acutalibacteraceae bacterium (assembly GCA_045602965.1). Classification (GTDB taxonomy): domain Bacteria; phylum Bacillota; class Clostridia; order Oscillospirales; family Acutalibacteraceae; genus CAG-177. The sequence continues at coordinate 2,646 of JAZSCO010000105.1, forward strand.
AAAGCCAAAAGAATAACCGCATTGATTTTGTGTCTGACTCTTTTATCGGTTCTTTGCATAAATGCAGCTTCGGATTCTCCCGAAGAAAAAAGCGGAATATCCCCCTCAACATGGGCTGCCGTTGACGGTCTGGGACGTACCCTTTCGATGAACGATGAGGTCGGCAGTAAAAGAGAAGACAAATATGTTGCAATGTTTTATTGGATCTGGCATTACCCCTGGGCACAAGATCAAGTGCCGATAACAACGGGAAGCGTACTTGACATTTATCCCGAAGCAGTAAATGACTGGGATCACCCTGCGTGGGGAGACACCTTTGACGGAAGACCCTATTTCTGGGATGAACCTCTTTACGGTTTCTACACCAACACCGACGAATATATTCTTCGCAAACACGCCGAGCTTCTTGCCGACGCTGACATTGATGTTGTTTTCTTTGACACAACAAACGGCACAGATGTTTTCACTCAGGGCTACGAAACTCTTCTGAAGGTTTGGGGCGAAGCAAGAGCAGACGGTATTGACACCCCGGACATTTCATTCATACTCAATTTCAGCGGTAACGAAGATACAAGAACTCAGCTTTATTACCTTTATGACAATCTTTACTCACAAAACAGATACAGTGATTTCTGGTTCATATGGGACAATAAGCCGATGCTTATGGCCGATATAAGATCACTCAATCTTTCTGTTGAAAAAGACAAAGAAATTTTTGATTTTTTCACCTTCAGGGACAATGAGTCAACTTATTTTGCCTACGACACCTATTATTTCGAAGACACCTGGGGTTGGTGCTCGGATTACGAACAGACGAAATTCGGGAAAAGACTTTTCGGCGGAATTGAAGAAATGTGCGTTTCGGTTGCACAGAATGCCAATGAAAACGGTCTTATCGCAATGAACAGTCCTGTTGGTACGGTTCAGGGCAGAAGTTTCACCGACGGCGATTTTTCATACAGTTATACCTATGCAGGCAAAGAAATCACCGTTGACAAAAGCACTGAAAATTCTCTGCTTTACGGACTTAATTTCCAGCAGCAGTGGGATTATGCAATATCACAAGACCCTGAGATTATTTTTGTTACGGGATTCAATGAATGGATTGCCGGAAGATGGATGAACTGGCTCGGAACGGAAAATGCTTTTCCCGACCAGTACAATGCAGAATACAGCCGCGATATCGAGCCTTCCGCAGGGATTCTCAAAGACCATTATTATTATCAGCTTGTAGAAAATGTCCGACGTTTTAAGGGGGCTGATGTACTCCCGGAAACCGATGCCGAAAAAACAATTGACATTAACGGTTCTCTTTCGCAGTGGGACAGCGTGCTTCCCGAATACAATCACTATAAAGGCGGAAAAAACCGTGACAGCGCAGGCTGGAAGGGATATCATTATACAAACAATTCCTTCCGCAACGACATTGTTCAGTCAAAGGTTGCTTATGATGAAAGCAACATTTATTTCTATGTCAAAACCGCTGAGAATCTGACCCCTTCAACCGACCCCGACTGGATGAGATTGCTTATTGATACCGACACAAGCGGAGTTTCACCTAACTGGGAAGGCTTTGAATTCCTCATCAACAGAGAATCGCCGAAAGACGGAAAAGCTACGCTTGAAAAATCTCTCGGCGGCATTGATTTTGAAGAAATCTGCAAGGTTGATTATTCGGTAAACGGAAACGTTCTTCAGATTTGTGTTCCCAGAAACGCACTCGGTCTGACCGACAAAGAGATAAAATTCAACTTCAAATGGTCGGATAATCTTCTCGGCAGCGATGCAACCGCATTCTATCAGAACGGTGACGCTGCACCCGGAGGAAGATTCGCTTTTGTTTTTGACAACACCGCAACGGGAGAATGCGAAACAGATAACAGTTCTGATTCTTTCGGTTTCATAAAGGATTTCCTCCGAAAAATTGAAAGCCTCTACGTCGACATCAGAAAGCTTTTTAACAGCATATAATAAAAATTTAAAAACCGCCGGCTTATGCAAAATGCAGCAGTCGGCGGTTTAATTTATGCTCTTTTTATGATTCTTACCATACCTGTTGAACCGTCAAGACGGACAATATCTCCGTTTTTCAGAGTTGACAAAAGATTATCTATTCCTACAACTGCAGGAATTCCGAGCTCCCTTGAAATAATTGCCGTGTGCGAAAGAAGCGATCCCTTTTCGCTTATGACTCCCTTAGCTTCTGCAAGAAGAAAAACCCAGCCGGGGTCGGTTGTTTTGGTTACTAGAATCTTATCCTTGACGCTCTTTGCCTTCTTGACATCCGTCACGATATAAGCTTCACCTTCAACAACGCCGTTTGAGCAAGGCACTCCGAGCATTTCATCCTTTGATGACTGAATACTCGTCATATTGATATTGCGATGATTTTTATCAAATGCTTTTTCGCTGAAAATTATTCTTGAATAAGCCGGAAGAAGTGAATAGGTTTCGTATTTTCTCTTCCTGAGGCAAACCGTTTCTTTCATATCACAAGGCTTTTCCGCAAGCATTCGCACCTCATCGAGAGTGAGATAAAAAACATCTCTCTGAGTTTCGATGCAGTTTTCTTTTTCGTATATTTTTCCGAGACGGAGAACGGCTTCTCTTACCATGCCGAAAATACGGCTTCTGTTAAGTCGCTGAATTTCACGGTTTCCGATGCCGAGCATACATCTTTTGCTGAGGAATTTCGTAAGAGAGTCACGCTTTATGATTTCATCATTTTCCGAAACTTTATCATCAAGAAGCTGAACAAGTTTTTCCTTATCCTCTGCAAACTCACGGATTTTCGCTTCAAACATGGCAGGGTTTGTTCTGAATGTTTCCGTTTCAAGTTTGAGCTCTTCAAGACATCTGTCACCGTAAACATCGATATACTCCGAAACACGGCGATCATATTCTTCCCCGGTCATGTTGTCTTTTTCAACGGCAATACGAATCATTTCCCTGACAGGCTTCATGCTTTCAATATTGGAAATACCCGAAATATACGAATTGGCAATCTCCTCATGGTTCTTATATTTCTTTTTGAGACGAGCCTTGAGAAGTCCCGTGAAAATAAATGCGTAGGTATCATTGAGAAGCGTTATCCCCCAACACGAAAGAAGCTGATCCTGAATTTTATCAAACAAATCAAGAATTTCCTTTGCGGACATATCTTCTTCAAATCTGCGGTAAACATAATTCTTTATTTCAATAAAACGTTCATTGAGCTTTTTCATGTTATGCGGAGTTGCGAGAAGCTCGGTAAAAGTATTGAAATAAACAGAAGCTTTCACCAACGGATTTATCTTATTTTCACTCTCATCATATTCTTTGTATTTAACTCCGACAAGCTCCTGCCAGACGGGTATGATTTTTTTGCTGAACGGCAAAAACTTTATTGCTGAATACCAACTGTTAAGATTATAGTATATTCTTCCGTTTGTTGTGCCGACGGTGTTTTCGAGTATACCGTAATGTTTTTTGAGTTCTTTTCTGTTTTTGAGAAGTCTGCGTCCCGCATCTTTGAATACACCTGCAAACACGGTTTCAACAAACGAAACCGTCATCGGAAGGCTGAGTCCCGGATAACTTTCAACAATATTGCTGTTATCGAATATTATCGGTTTCTCATCGGAAAGAGTTGTAATAGGTCTTGCCTGGAGAATATAAAGCTTATCTTTTTCAATTGCAAATTCGATATCCGTATATTTCCCGATATATCGGCAGATAATCTTTGAAACATCGATTATTTCATGCACCTTTTCATCGCTGAGAAGATTTTCCTTGCCGTCATAATAATAAATGTTATCGGTCAATGAATAGTAATATGTTGTTGTATCAATCCTGTCGGAAACAACATTTTCTCCGAGTCCCCTGCCCGCAACTATAACGGTTTCATTGAGTATGCCCTGAGGATTAGCGGTGAAAACAATTCCCGAAATTTCGGAATCAACCATTTTCTGAACAATAACATTCATCTTGAGAAGACTGATATCAAGACCTGCATTCTCCATATAAACAAGAACGTTTTCATTATAAAGCGAGCAAACACAGTCGGCAATTCTTTCAGCTATATCTCCCTTTTCAACATTAAGAAATGTATCAAACTGTCCTGCAAAACTGTTTTCTGCAGAGTCCTCAACACATGAAGATGAACGAACGGAAAACTTTTCTCCGCTCAGGGTTATCGCTCTGTTAACCTTGACTGATTTTTTCACTGCCGCTTTGAGGATTCTGCTTTTTTCCGAAACAGGTTTATCCTTACATTCTTCGGCAGCCTTTCTGATTTCTTCACCCGAGCCTACAAGCTCTGCGAAAGAAAACGTTTCAAATTCAGGAACGGTTATCCCTGCATTTTTCAGCGTTTTCAGGTTTTCAATTTTACTTCCGAGTGTCATTTTTTTGTCCCCTTAATCATAATTCGGTAAGTGTTACCTTAGTTTTAATTATACCGTTGCAATAATTAAGGTTCAATTAACATAACATTAAGATTTATTAAGAACTCATTAATAATCAAATTGTAAAAAACGGACTGATTCAATTGAGTCAGTCCGTTCTGTTTTGGTTATGTTTGATTTTATCAAGGAAAATAACAAGTACGGGAACAATGATTATCTGAATGATTATTCCGGGAATTGAATTTGTCAGAGCACCCGCAAGAAATGCTTCAAAACCGAATTTTGAGGTGTCGAAGCCCATGCACGCAAACTGAACAAGTCCCCAGATTATTCTTCCCGAAATCATGGATATAAGAAGAGTGCAATAAATATAAATCCTCTTTTTCGGGAAAATGCGGTAGAGCAAACCCGAAACTAATCCGTAAACCGCAAGCTCAAACGCCATTGAAACGGCAGTCGGAAAAAGCACAGGCATTCCGAGAGTCAACGATCGGAGAAGCGGTGCGATAAATCCGACAAGCATCCCCCATGGCGCACCGCACATAAAGCCGCAGAGAATAACGGGGGTATGCATCGGACAGAGCATTGCGCCGAATTGCCGAATCTGTCCCGTGACGAAAGGCATGACATAAGCAAGTGCGAGAAACATTGCTGCCAGAGCAGGAACAATTATTTTGTTTTGTTTTTTCATAACAATCCCCCTCTTGCTATTTTCGATTATTACAGATTATAGCAAATGGGAAATTCTTTGTCAATTGCGCAGCATATTTATAATCATTTCGATTTTAATATGTTTAAAATTGTTGAAAATAATATTATTTTATGATACATTTATTTTATAGCAAAGAAAAGGAAGTGAAGATATGAATATTCTTGTTATTAACGGAAGCCCTAAAGGCAAATACAGCATCACTTTACAGACAATAAATTATCTTATTCAGAAATATCCCGACGAAAACTTTGAGATTCTTAATGTAGGTCAGAAAACAAGATCGTTGGAAAAGGATTTTTCATCTGCAGCGGAAGCACTCAGCAAAGCTGACCTTATTCTTTTTTCATACCCTGTTTATACTTTTATCGCACCATATCAGCTTCACCGTTTCATTGAGCTTGCAAAAGAATCGGGAATTGATCTGAAGGGAAAATATGCAACCCAGCTTTCAACATCAAAGCATTTTTATGACGTTACGGCGCACAGATACATTCAGGATAACTGCTGCGACATGGGAATGAAATATATCAAAGGCTTATCCGCCGATATGGATGACCTTCTTACGGAAAAGGGTCAGAAAGAGGCGCGAGATTTCTTTGAATACGTTTCATTCTGCGTAAAAAATGACATATACGAAAAGAGTTCAATCATCATTTCCGAGCCGAAGCACCTTACGGTCAGTATCCCCTCTTGTAATATGGAAAAGAGCGGCGATATCGTTGTGCTCACAAACTGCAAAAGCGACGATAATCAGCTCAAAAATATGATTGAAAGATTCCGTGCGGTTATGCCGAGAAAAACAAGAGTTGTCAATATCGGTGAATTCCCTTTCAAGGGCGGATGTCTCGGCTGCTTCAACTGCGCAGTTTCAGGCAAATGCGTTTATAAAGACGGTTTTGACGATTTCCTTCGTAACGATATTCAGTCAGCTCAGGCAATTGTTATTGCATTTTCAATCAAGGACCACTCAATGGGTGCGTCGTTCAAGCTTTATGATGACAGACAATTCTGCAACGGTCACCGCACGGTAACAATGGGTATGCCCATGGGATACCTCATCAGCGGCAACTATGCCGACGAATTCAATCTGCAAATGATTGTTGAAGGCCGCGCTCAGGTCGGCGGCAACTTCCTTGCAGGCGTTGCAACCGACGAAACCGACCCCGACGCAGAAATAGATAAGCTCGCTGCCTCTCTTGAATATGCGCTTAACGCAAACTATGTTCCCCCGCAGAATTTCTACGGCATAGGCGGAATGAAGATTTTCCGCGACCTCATCTGGCTCATGCAGGGAATGATGAAAGCTGATCACAAATTCTATAAATCACACGGACAGTATGATTTCCCGCAGAAACAAAGAGGAAAGATGCTCGCTATGTATCTTGTCGGCGGCATGATGTCATCGAAAAAGCTCAAATCAAAAATGGGCAACATGATGAACGAAGGAATGCTCATGCCGTACAATAAAGTTCTCGGAATCAAACCCGATTTCAAGAATAACATAAAGAAATAATTATCCTGCAATAAAAGACCTCCCTTTTCAGGGAGGTCTTGGTTTTTTATTTGCCTATTGAATTTACTGTTTCGTATGCCAACTGCGGATAGTCAGTCATAATGCAGTCTGCACCGTTTTCGGTGAGAAGCTTTATTTCATCGGCATTATTGATTGTCCAATACTGCACCGCTATATTATTCTTATGGGCATAGTTGAGCATCTCTCTCGTTCCGAGATTGATTATATTATCAAGTGCGTTTGAGCCGTAAGGAAGCTGAAGCGCAACATAAGAAGGACTCACATCCTGTAAATCCCAGTTCATTCTGAAATAGAAATAAAACTGAATCGCCTCAATTGCATCGGCAGTTCTTGAGATTTCAGGATAATTATTCTTCATATATGCAGAAGTATCGGGTGCAAAGGTTGACCAGATAACTCTGTCTTCAAGATTCCTTTCGGTAATAATCGAATAAAGCTTATCTGCCGCTTTATAGCTGTTGGCTCCGATACTCTTTATTTCGATGCAGTAATAATACTCTTTACCGTTGCTGTTTGCCTCAACAAAGTCAATTATTTCATCGCAGGTCACAACCCTGAGATTATAAGGGATATCCTCACCTCTCAGACCTCTGTAAGGATATTCGCCGTCCTTTTTGAAATTCTCTCCTAGATTGAGCACCTGAGCTTCTTCAAGTGTGACCGAAGAAACGGCAACATTCTTTCTGCCGAAGGCTTCAACGGCATTAGTTGTATCATCATAAGTCAGATTATGAAGAAGAACAAGCTCGCCGTCCTTTGTTATCTGAACGTCAAATTCAAGAGTATCAACACCGAGAGTTTCGGACTGAGCAAGAATATTCTCAAACGCCATAAGAGTATTCTGCGGTGCAAGACCTGCGCCTGAACGGTGAGCTGCAATATCAGGGTCAAGATACTCGGTAATATAAGGGTTGGTTGATTCGGGATAAGTTTCAACGGGAGTATTCGGGTCGCCGGCTTCACCCATCGTAAGCATAATCGGAATAAGCATAAGAGCCGCCACAACACCGTGAAAAACATTTTTAATTGCAAGAAGTATTGCTGACATAAAAATCACCTTAGTATGTTATTGTGTAATCCTTTTCAAAAGTAAGTCCTGCCGCCGCATCATGAGTTCCGAACATATCAACAGTAATTTCAAGAATAACAGGCACGATATATTTTATGTGAATAATATTGCCGCTCGCTTTATCAACGGTTGCAATAACCTCACAGTTATAATATTCCGCCGTGAAATTCTTGATAAACGATGCCTTTTCTTCAACCTCATGTGTTTCTATAACATCACAAACAGCTCCGACACCGTTGCCCGACGTAGGATTCTTATGATTTTTAAGCTTTATGTGAATGATATACTGATTACCGTTATCCTTGCAGGTTGCGCTTTTTACCCAATCGGATTCAAGTCTGCTTGAATAAGTCTGTCCGGGAACGATAAATTCATTGGTGATATCTTCTCTTGTTTCGTAAACAATGGGTTCGGTATCGTCCTTCATAAAGGTTGATATCATACCGGGAGCAACAGATTCGAGAGCTTTAGGCAAAACAAGTTTTTCTTCATTTACAATACGCTTTTCATAATTTTTGACAACTTTTTTCGCTTGAGGTTTTATTTTGTTTGCACTTGTGTTGAAATAAGCAACTATTTCTTCGACCGTTGAAAGTACAGCTGCAGCAGTTGTTTCCTCCGATGCAGTCTGTGAAACCGTTTCCGACACACTTTCAGAAACCGCTGTTATGTCTTCCTGCATTACATCAACGGTTGTTTCAGTTATTTCTTCACTTACCGTTTCGGTTATTTCTGTATAAGCAGTTGTTGATTCATTAACGGGTGATTCTTCTTTCTCACCGCATGCAGATAAAACCGACAATGCAAGAACAAAAGAAAAAATTACCGCAAAGATTCTTCTCTTCATTTCCATACCCCTTTACAGAATTATATTCCGCAAATCAATCGCCGATAAGACCGTGGTATCTGCCCATCCAATAGGGAAGAAGATAGATATAAGGCATTTCGGATCTCATGCCGCTTGCACCCGTACCGGGAAGAGTTGAGGTGCGGTTAACTTCCTTTTTGTTGATATCAACGAATTCTTCTGCACCTGAATCGCAGACAAACTGATTGCCATCATAGTGAACGAGAACTCTCGATGAATATTCAACAGGATATTTAAGCTGTGCGGGAATACCCATTTCTTCCTGCTCGGTATCCCATACGATATCCTTTCTGTAGCTGTTATACATCGGCCATCTTACAAGATCAAGATTCATTTCCGAAAGAGATTTAACTGCATTTTCAATATCACAGCAATTATTTGTAAGTGCACCGTAAACAATATTGAACATGGGTGAGCGTTCAACTCTTTCATATTCCCAATGGTGGGTAAGACCCATCTTGAAGATTTCGTTATGTGCTTCGTTTTCAGTGTAAACAATAAGGGGATAAATATTTGTAAAATCGAGCTGGTCATCGATATGAGCTACATGACCGTCTTCAACCTTATACTGCATGCAGTTCATTGCATAATGATGCTTTTTGATAAGCATATTGAAAACATCGTTATACTTTTCATCGCCCGTTACATGATATGTAGTCTTGAGGAATGACAGGATTTCAAGGGAATTCGTTCCTCTTTCGAAATACCATCTATCATCGTTATTGAGAAGGTCGGGTTCCCAGTTTGCCCATGTTGTAGGCACTCCGTCAACATCGGTAAGATGGAAATTATTATCGAGGATATGGTCAGTGATTGTCTTGACAACCTCTGCGATTTTCTTCTTTTCTTTCTTATCGGCAACAAGGTCAAAATAAATGCCGTAAGCAAAATAGTGACCGGTCATTTCGTCGCTTGATGTTTCGCCGAGCCATTCACAGTCGGGATTATTTTCGCAATAATGCCACTCTTCTCTGTTGCCCGTACCGAAGTTTTCTTCATGAGAATATCTTGTTGCTCTTGCGGTGAAACCTTTCTTGCCCGTTATTTCTGTAAGCTTAATCATGGCTTCAACAGCCTTCTTTGCGTTTGCCTTCGCCTCTGCTTCACCTGTTACGGCATAACGGAAGCACTGACTTGCGCAGTAAAGACCTGTGAAAAGACCGTCATTATCGGAATTGGGAAGCCATCCTGATTCAACATCGCCGTATTTACGAAGCACTCTTGAAACCTGATAACCTTCATTCCTTGTATAATATTTAACGGCATAATCATCATAATGCTTTGCTTTTTCTGCAAGAGTCATATACCTTGAAGTGATAAGGCTTATTCCTCTGGGAGTAACCGCAGCGATAGTGCCGTTATCGGAAACGGCAAGCTTTGTTACTGTGGGATGCATAAGCCATGCACCGTATGAAAAATAAGAAATCTTACCTTCAACAAGAGTGATGATGCCTGTATTCGTTGCAAAATATTTCTTGCCGTCTGCCGCAAAAAACATATCGTTGAATGAGCCGTCGGGCACAGAATAGAAATCGTTGCCGTTAAACCAATAGTTTCTGCCGTCATAAATATTAAGACCTTCATCTGAGCCGACCCAAAGATGACCGAGACCGTCAATGGCAGCACAGTTGATTTTTCTGCTCAAAACACCTGACATATCAGGTGTAAGCTCTGCCCAGTGGCGGCGTTTACCTTTCATTGAGAGAAGTCCTTCTTCGGTGCAACCGATATAAACAGTTTCACCGTATTTGGATTTATTATCAAGTGCCGCAAGGCAAACCGTATTTTCGGGAAGGTCAACGATGCTTCTGAATTCACCGTTATCCATGAGATAAAGCTCTTTTTCCGTAATAAGCCATACAGAATTATCAAGAGCAACCGACATATCGATTACGGGAGAATCAAAATCCGCAAGCTTCTTGATTTTTCCCTTTTTAACCTCTGCAAGTGAATTGCCGACAGCAGCATAGAGCTTTCCGTTTCTTGTGAAAAGCTTTGACACCTTAGCACTGTGCTTCTTATATTTTCCGTCGGAATATTCGATAAGACAGTCAGGCTGAGCAATATAAAGGATTTCACCCTCAAACGCAACGGATGTTACATTTTCAACATCAATTCCGTTATCGGCTGTGATAAAAATCTTGTCATACTGTTTGAATTCGCCAAAATAAAAATTAGGTTTTTTCATAGTTTTTCTCCTGAATTAAATTATACATTAATAGCATAAATCAAAATCAATTCGGTGTCAACATTTTATTTGTTTATATATTACATTAATATATCCTTGACAATTGGAAAACAGAGGAGTAGAATTTTTATATCTGCAATTTTGGAGGAAATGATGAAAAAAGAAAAAAAGCAAAAGCAGAAGGCTCATATTTTCCGTAACACAGCCTTCATGCTCAAATGTGCATGGAAAAGTGCGCCTTTGTCGCTGATAATAATATATCTCGCATATATCCTTGAGAATGTATATTATTCCTTCGTTATAGGAATTATGTTTTTACAAACCGCACTTTCAATTATCGAAGGAAACGGTACTTTCAAGGAATTTGCAATCAAGATGTGCATTATTGTTTTCGGCAAGATTTTTGTTGACCTGTTGGCATATATCGATATGTATACTGTCAGAACAAAATTCGAAATCAAATGCGAAAGCTACATAAACAGCCTCATTTTCAAAAAAGCTCAGGAGGTTGAGCTTGGCTGCTATGAAAATCCCGACTTCTTCGACAATTATAACAGAGCAACCTGGGTTGTTGAAAAGGGCGGATTCAAGAGAATTATCGAAGGCTCGGCATGGACTATCGGCTCTGTTGTGAGTATTGTGCTCCTTGTTTTCTATCTTATTTCAATTGACCCCTTCCTTCTGTTTTTCATTCTCTGCCCGATTATCGTCATTGCTTTAAGAATAAAAAAGAATAATCTTGAGCTTGAGGAAGAAAAGGAATGGACTCCTTTCGAAAGACAAAAAGACTACACCAAAAGAACAATTCTCCTCAAGGATTTTGCAAAAGAAATCAAGACAACCGGAATTTTTGAAGTCATTAAAACCCGATTCAGCAATGCGGTTGAAGGCAAAATCGGTGTTATCAGAAAATACGGCTGGAGAGTTGCCATCATTGAAGCTTTTGCCGATTTCCTCGGTGAAATCATTCCTGTCGGCGGCGGATTCGGTTACGGTTGCTACAGACTCATGGTGCTTGAAAATCTGGACATCGCTAACTTTTCCGTCCTTATTTCCGCAATCACCACAACCAGAAATAAGCTCAATCAGCTTGCCCGTTATTTTGCCATGCAGCAAAAGCATTGTTTATGGGTGCAGAATATGAGAGATTTTCTTGACTATGAGCCGAAACTCGTCGGCGGCGAAATTGAGCCGGGTGATTTCGAAAGCCTCGAATTCAGAAATGTTTCATTCAAATATGAAGGAAATGATAAAAATTCACTCAACAATGTTTCGTTCAAAATCTGTAAGGGCGAAACTTTTGCCGTTGTCGGTCATAACGGTGCGGGCAAAACAACTCTTTCAAAGCTCATCATGCGTCTTTATGATGTAACCGAAGGCGAAATTCTCTATAACGGAATCAACATCAAAGAATATGACCTTCTTAAATACCGCGAAAAATTCGCAAGCGTTTTTCAGGATTACCGCATTTTCGCCATGACTGTAGCGGAAAATGTTCTCATTGAAGAAGTTGACGAAAACAATATAAACCGTGCAAACAACGCTCTTATGCAGAGCGGCGTTTACGACAAAATACAGACTCTTCCCGAAAAAGAAAACACCCTTCTCACAAGAGAATTCGATAATCAGGGTGCACTTCTTTCAGGCGGCGAATCACAGAAAGTTACCATTGCAAGAATGTTTGCAAAGAAATTTGATATTGCAATTCTTGATGAGCCTTCATCAGCACTCGACCCCGTTGCCGAAAGCAAGATGTATGACGCACTCATGGAAGGCACTCAGGGCAAGACTGTCTTTTACATTTCTCACCGTCTTTCAAGTGCAACACGCTCAGATAAAATCCTTGTATTTGCAAAAGGTAAACTCATAGAATCGGGTACTCACGATGAGCTTATGGCTCTCGGCGGAGAATACAACGAGATGTTTACCCTTCAGGCATCGGGATATAAAGAGGAGGTGTCGGAGAATGAGTAAGAAAACCAAAAAGAACAATGAAACCTCGAACACACTCCGCAACAATCTTTATATGCTCGGCTTTATTGCCAAAAATGCTCCGGGACTTCTTTTCTTCTATATTTTCTTCGATGTTTTATCCAACGTGCCGTGGATTCTTTCAAACGTCGTCCTTCTTAAATATATTATCGACGTTGTAACCTCGGGGGTTGATTATTACAGAGCGGCAGTTGCCTGCGGTATATTCGCGTTGATAGTTATCATAGGTACGGTAGGAAGCACTGTTTTCTATGAAATCTTTCTTCCGAAACAGCGTGAAAGACTTAACTTCAAGCTCTATTCACAGATTTACGAAAAAGCCGCCAAAATGGATTTTGAGGCATACGATAACCCCGCATACTATAATGACCTCGTTCTTGCTATGACCTCTATGAACGAACGAGTTGAGAGAGTACTCTCGGATGCGCAGGATATAACCAGACTTCTCACCTCAATAATTTCCATCACTGCGGTTATCGCATCAATCGATCCTCTCTGCCTTGTTTTCATTTTTCTCTGCGTAGCAATTATGATACCCATCGGCAGACTCATTGCAAAAGTCAACGTCAAGCGCACAGAAGCCATGACTCCTCTTGACAGAAAAAATCTTTATTTCAGCAGAGTTTTCTATCTTCAGGATTATGCAAAAGAGTTAAGACTCAATCCTGCAGGCGAAATGATTGAAAGAAGATACACCAAAAACATCACCGACAGAATCGTTACCATTGCTCCGTTTCTGAGAAAACAGTGGCAGCTCTATTTCTGTCAGGAAGCTCTTCCGATGACTTTGCTCGTCTATCTTGGAATTGCTCTGTATATGGGATATAAGGCAATTGTAACAAAAGAAATTACTCTCGGCGAATTTGCCGCAACCTTCAACGGTGCAAACGCAGTCAGCCGATGTGTTTTCGACCTGACAAGCTGGTTTTCGATTAATCTTCGTGAAAACGGTCTTTATGTTGAAAAATTCCGTAAATTCATGAGTGCAAAAGAAAAAATCATCAGCGGCGAAAACAAAACCGTTTTTGATAAACCGGCAACAATCAAGCTTGAAAACGTTTCTTTTACATATCCGGGAAATGATAAACCGACTCTCAAGAATATCAATCTTGAAATCAAACCTTATCAGAAAATTGCTCTTGTCGGATATAACGGAGCAGGCAAAACCACTCTCACCAATCTGCTCTTAAGACTTTACGACGTGACCGAAGGCAAAATCACCGTCGACGGTAAGAATATAAAAGAATGGGATATACCCTCTTATCACGCAAACTATGCCGCAGTTTTCCAGGATTTCTCCCTTTTCGGTGCAACAATCGGTGAAAACGTGGCAATGAATGATAAACCCGATAAAGAAAGAGTTCTTGCCGCACTCAAAGAAAGCAGTTTCAATAAGGAACTCAAAAACGGTACAGACACCATTCTTCTTCGCGAATTTGACGACAACGGACTTTCTCTTTCAGGCGGTGAAGGTCAGAAAGTTGCGGTTGCGAGAGCATTCTATAAGAAATGTCCCTTTGCTATTCTTGATGAACCCAGCGCAAACCTTGACCCCGTTTCCGAATATGCGCTCAACGATGCAATGTCTAGAGCCGCAGCTGACAAAACCGTTATTTTTATTTCGCACAGACTTTCAACAACAGTTATGGCAGACGTTATTTATATGCTCGAAAACGGTGAAATAGTTGAAAGCGGCTCACACGAAGAGCTGATGGCTTTGGGTGGAAAATACGCCGAATTATTTGAATTACAAAGCAAGTATTATAAGAAGGTCGGTGAAAATAATGAAGATTAATTTTAAAGCTTTTTCACAAGCCCTGAAAAAAGACATAATGCTTGCAAAACGAGCATCCAAAGTAGTAACTTCTTTTGCTCCGGGATACTATATTCATTCTTTGCTGTTTGCTTTGGGAGATAATATGTATGATTATCTGGCAATTCTGTCAGGTGGAATTATTCTTGATAGCATAATTTCCGGTGCAAGCATGAAAAAAATAGTTATTATTATTCTTGTTG
>JAZSCO010000106.1:0-16253 GCA_045602965.1 Acutalibacteraceae bacterium
ATGAGTGAGCTTAAAAACAGAGAAGCTTCCGAGAAACACCGTATTGAAACCGAAATTGCCGCCGCAAAGGCAAGCGCAGCAAAAATCGAGGGCAAAACCGTCAAGCTTTCTGCAAAAGCGGGTGCAAACGGCAAGCTTTTCGGCTCGGTTACTTCAAAGGATGTTGCGGAAGCAATATCAAAAGAATACGGACTCAAGCTTGATAAACGTAAGGTTGTTGTTGAAGATATAAAGAATTTCGGCACATATCCTGTTGAAGTTAAGCTTTATAACGGAATTTCCGCATCAATGTTTGTAATGGTAGGCGAATAAAAATGGCAGATAACGGTTTGCTTTCTTTTGATAATATACAAATGCCTTACAGCCTCGAAGCAGAGCAGGCTGTGCTTGGCAGTATACTTGTAGACCCGTCCTGTCTTTCTCAGGCAGCGGTTTACATAACCCCGGAAGCATTCTATCTTCCCCAGCACGCATCAATTTTTGAAGCAATGATAAGCATTGATGCAACGGGTCAGAAGCTTGATCCTCTTGTGATTCTCAATCTTCTCATTCAGCAGGGTGTTTATGACAGCACTTCGGGAAAGAATTATCTTTTCCAGCTCAAGGACAGCGTGCCTTCAACGCAGAATGTTGAAATGTATGCAAAGATAGTCCGTGAGAAATTTTATATGAGAACGCTTATCAATATTTCTGTTGAAACGGTTGAAAGCGCTGTTTCACAGGAAGAGACGGCAGATGCGCTTCTTGATAATGCGGAGCAGAAGATTTATAATATCCGTCAGGGTAAAACAACAAACGCTCCGTCAAAACTTAAGGATATCATTGTTAATAACGTCTATGATACCCTCAAGAAAATCACGGGCGAAGATAAAGAGCTTTATAAAGGCTACACAACGGGCTATTCGGACCTTGATAAGGTATTGACGGGTCTTAACCGCTCCGACCTTATTCTTATCGGTGCCCGTCCTGCGATGGGTAAAACAAGCTTTGCATTAAACCTTGCAAGAAACGTTGCCGCAATGGGCAAGAGAAAGGTTCTTTTCTTCTCTCTTGAAATGACGAAGGAACAGCTTGCAATGAGAGTTCTCGGCACGGAAGCCCGTGTTTCAAGCATGAAAATGAGAAACGGAAATATTTCTCAGGATGAGTGGATAAGACTCGGCATGGCAACAAGTGCACTCAATGACTGCGAACTTTATTTTGACGATACATCGAGCATTACCGTTCCGGAAATGAAGGCGAAAGTCAGAAGACCCGGTGGCGTTGAATGTGTTATTATTGACTATCTCGGTCTTATCAAAGGCAGCACAAGAACTGAAAACCGTGTTCAGGAAGTCAGCGAGATAACCAGAAACCTCAAGATGATGGCGAAGGACCTCAACATTCCCGTTGTTTGCTGTGCACAGCTTTCCAGAGGTACGGAAGGCAGAGGAAAGTCCCACAGACCTCAGCTTTCGGACCTTCGTGAATCGGGTTCAATCGAGCAGGATGCCGATATCGTTATGATGCTTTACAGACCCGATTATTATAAAGGCGAAAAAGATGACGAAGAGCAGGGCGCAGCCGAGCAGCAGGAAAATGCGAATATAGCCGAGGTTATTGTTGTTAAGAACAGACACGGCGAAACAGGTACGGTCAATTTCGTATTTGACGGTGAACATACTCTGTTCCTGCAGCTGGAGAAAATTCACGATGATTAATAAAGTCAGAGCTTCGATTGAGCAGTATGATATGCTTCCCGAAGGAGCAACGGTTGTTGCGGCGGTGTCAGGCGGCAGCGATTCCATGGTACTTCTGAATATTCTCCATTCTCTGAAAGATGAATATAAAATCAAGCTTTGTGCGGCTCATGTGAATCATTGCTTAAGAGGCGAGGATGCCGACAGTGATGAGAAATTTGTTGAGAAAAAATGCGGTGAAATTGGAATTCCTGTTCATATTCTCAAGGTAGATGTTGCTGCAAAGGCAAGAGAAAGCGGAGAAGGGTTTGAGGAATGTGCAAGAAGGATAAGATATGAGTTTTTCAATTCTGTAGGCGATGATATCATTATCGCAACCGCGCATAACCTCAGTGATAAAGTTGAAACGTTTCTGTTTAATTTTTCCAGAGGTAGTGCACTCAGGGGTCTTTGTTCGATTCCTTCCGTGCGTAACAATATCATCCGTCCGCTTATCAGCTGCACGAAGCAGGAAATTCTTGATTACTGCGAAGAAAACGGAATTGAATATGTAACCGATATCACAAACTCGGATGTTTCTTATTCGCGGAACAGAATAAGGCACAATGTTGTTGAAGAATTCAGGAAGATTAACGGCTCATTTGAAAAATGCGCGGAAAGATGTATTTCTGCGATAAATGAGGATGAACAGTTTCTTTCCTCTCTTGCCGATGAATATGTTGAAAATTCAAGGCGTGACAGCGGCTTTGATGCGGCAACGCTTGCAAAAGCACCTGATTCTTTAAAAAAGCGTGCCGTCATAAAGATTGTCGAAGAATGTGCGGGCGTAACTCCGGAGCATAAATTTGTCGCTTTGATTTGCAGTCTTCTTGTAACTCAGGGAAAAGTGCAGATTAACGGGGGAGTGACAGTCAGGGTGCGTAAGGGAATCCTTGATTTTCCTCAGGATTACGGTGAAGCTTCGGTTTCGCAATTTGTTGGCGGAAAGGCAGAATTCTTTGAGTCTGTTATAGAAACGCATACTGTTAATATTAAAGAAATAAATAATTTACAAAACTTTTCAAAACAAGGGTTGGAATATTATCTTGATTGTGATAAAATAATCGGCAGACTCGTTGTCAGAAGCCGTCAGTCAGGCGATAAAATATCACTTAAGTCGAGAGGATGTACAAAAACTCTTAAAAAGCTTTTCAACGAGCTTGGAATATATCCCGAAAGGCGAAACGGAGTTGCCGTTATTGCTGATGAAGAAGGAGTTGTGCTTGTTGAAGGCGCAGGATTCGATTCAAGAGTTGCGATAACAAAATCAACTGAAAATGTTTTGGTTGTCAGAATAAAAAAACAAGGGATGTGAAAGGAAAGTTATAATGCTTAACGATATTGAAAAAGTATATTACAGCGAAGAACAGCTTCGGGAAATCGTTGAAAGACTCGGAAAACAAATCAGCGAAGACTATAAGGATAAAAACCTTCTTCTTGTAAGCGTGCTCAAGGGTTCGGTAGTTTTTATGGCAGATCTTATGAGAGCTATAACAGTTCCCTGCGCCATTGATTTCATGTGTGTTTCAAGCTATAAAAGCGGAACGGAGTCTTCAGGTGTCGTAAAAATTGTAAAAGACCTTGATATTAATCTTGAAGGTTATGATCTTCTCATTGTTGAGGATATTCTCGACTCGGGAAAAACTCTCAGCAGTCTTAAGAAAATTCTTTCAAGCAGAAATCCCAAGAGTATCAGAATCTGCACTCTTCTCGATAAACCCGAACGCAGGGTTGTTGACGATATTTTTGCGGATTATTCGGGTGCGGAAGTTCCTGATGAATTTGTTGTAGGCTACGGTCTCGATTATGATGAAAAATACAGAAACCTTCCTTATATCGGTGTTCTCAAAAGAAGGGTATATGAAAAATAAATTAGTGAATGATAATAAGTGATTACTTCATTCATATCAAGGAGTGATTGTTCCAGTTGAATAAGAACAGCAAGAAAAATAATCCCGGCAACGTCAAAAAAAGATTGCCGACCATTTTATCCTATATCCTAATTCCTCTGATGATTATCGGCGGTGTAACGATTTATTCTCAGACGCAGAAAAAGGAAAAAACTTTATATTACGAAATCGTTTCTCTTTTTAACGAAGGAAAAGTTTCGGAGTATAGTCTCAATCTCAGCAGCGGTGCGTTGACATATAAGCTTCAGGGACAGGATGATAAGGTTTACACCTTCACCGTTCCCAATGTTAATCTTTTTGTTGACGACGTTCATGAGAATGTTATTAAGCATAACAGCGAAAATCCCGACAAAATGATAAAGGCTGACTATGTTGCAGGTTCAACCGGTCAGTGGCTTTATAATATTGTTCCGACTCTTTTGCTTCTTGTTGCAATGGGCGGTCTGACATTCTTCATGTTCAGACGCATGAATCAGACGATGACCAATGAGAACAACCGCACATTGAGCTTCGGCAAAGCAAGAATCAAGCAGGCAAAGGACGAAAAGAGAAAAACGACTTTCAAGGATGTTGCCGGCGCAGATGAAGAAAAAGAAGAACTTGAAGAAATAGTTGAATTTCTCAAGAATCCTCAGAAGTTCGATTCTCTCGGTGCAAGAATTCCCAAGGGTGTTCTTCTCGTAGGCCCTCCGGGTACAGGTAAAACTCTTCTCGCAAGAGCTGTTGCAGGTGAAGCAGATGTACCTTTCTTCTCGATTTCGGGTTCCGATTTTGTTGAGATGTATGTCGGTGTCGGTGCATCGAGAGTCCGAGACCTTTTTGACCAGGCAAAGAAGAATTCACCTTCAATTATTTTCATTGACGAAATCGATGCAGTAGGCCGTCACAGAGGCGCAGGTATGGGCGGCGGCCATGACGAAAGAGAACAGACTCTTAACCAGTTGCTTGTTGAGATGGACGGCTTCGGAGCAAACGAAGGTGTTATTGTTATAGCAGCAACAAACCGTCCTGACATTCTTGACCCCGCACTTCTTCGTCCGGGCAGATTTGACCGTCAGGTAACCGTTAATTATCCCGATACAAAGGGCAGACTTGAGATTCTCAAGGTTCACGCTAAGGGTAAGCCAATCGCCCCCGATGTTGACCTTAACAGTATTGCTCATGCAACAATCGGATTTACGGGTGCGGATCTTGAAAATCTTCTCAATGAAGCAGCTCTTCTTGCCGCCAGAATTGATAAGAAAGCAATTACTATGGAAGAAATCGACGAAGCAACTCTCAAGGTTCAGGTCGGTTCAGAAAAGAAATCTCATAAGATGAATGAAAAAGCCAAGAAGCTTACGGCTTATCATGAAGCAGGTCATGCAGTTTCAAGCTTCTATCTTGAAAACGAAGACCCCGTTCATCAGATTTCAATTATTCCCAGAGGTATGGCAGGCGGATATACGCTTTACAGACCCACAGAAGAAAAGAACTATACTTCCAAGAATGATATGCTTGACAGTATTGTGGGACTTCTCGGCGGACGTGTTGCGGAAGCTCTTGTTCTCGGTGATATTTCTACCGGTGCTTCAAACGATATCGAAAGAGCAACCGAAATTGCAAGAAATATGGTGACCAAATACGGTATGAGCGACAAGCTCGGACCCATTGCGTTTGGCGGCGGAAACCGTGAAGTTTTCCTTGGTAAGGATTACGGTCAGGTGCGAAACTATTCTGAAACAGTTGCTTCTCAGATTGATGAAGAAATTGAAGATATTATCAGAAATGCTTACAACAGAACAGAAACTATTCTTACCGAGAATATGGATAAGCTTCATATCGTTGCACAGAAGCTCTTTGAGAATGAAAAGATGACAGGCGAAGAGTTTGCTGCAATCATGACTGAAACAGCTTCAGAATCCACGGCAGACGAAGCAACGGAAAATGAATAAAACAGAAAATCACCGCAGAATTTTTTCTGCGGTGATATTGCTTTATGTAATAAAATTGTATATAATATTTTCAATTGCTGAAAAACAGGTGAAAATTATGAGAATGAGAAAGAAAAAACATCTTGAGGAGCGTCTGGCAAAATGCGATAATGTCATGACACTTTTCAGCGATGACTGCAATTTTCTGACAGCCATCGAAAAGAAAGAATATATAAACACTGAAGAAATATTCGGTAACACAAATCCGGTTGTGCTCGAAATCGGTTGCGGAAAGGGCAGATTTGCCTGCGAGCTTGCAAAACGCAATCCTGATATCAATGTGCTTGCTCTTGAAAAATGTGCCAATGTTATTGTTATGGCGAGTGAAGCGGCAACAAACGAAAATATATCCAATCTCAGATTTCTCCGTTGCGGTGCGGAATATCTTGAAAAATACATAAAACCCGAATCCATTGACCGCATTTATCTTAATTTTTCATGTCCTTATCCCAAAAAGAGATATGCAAATCACCGTCTTACAAATGAGCGTTTTCTTAAAAGCTATAAAGTAATACTCAAAAAAGGTGCGGAAATTCATCAGAAGACAGATAATATGCATTTTTTTGAGTATTCAATCGAGCAGCTCACAGGTTTCGGATTCAGTCTTAAGAATATTTCTCTTGATCTTCATAACAGCGATTTTGAGGGTAACATTGAAACCGAATATGAACACAGATTTTCATCTATGGGTATGCCAATTTACAGACTTGAAGCCTATATTAAATAATTAAAAGCCGAGGTTTTACCTCGGCTTTTTTTATGATTTTTTTGTGATTTTACCTGCCGACAAACAGATTATAAATATAGCAATATTTGCCGCAACGATTGTTGAGCCGACCGGTGTGCCGTAAAGAATAGCAATAAAAATTCCGATGACCGCACACAAAACCGAAATAACGGCAGAACTGATTATAACCGAAAAGAAATTTTTGAAAATTCTCATTGCCGAAAGGGCGGGGAAGATAATCAGTGCTGAGATAAGAAGTGCGCCGACGAGTTTCATCGCAAGCACAATAACAACTGCGGTTACAACCGCAATAAGAGTGTTGTATGCTTTTGCGTTTGTACCGGTTGCCGAAGCAAAATTTTCGTCAAAGGTTACTGCGAAAACTTTATGGTAAAAAAGAATAAAAACAAGGATAACAACAATCGCAAGCACGGCGCAGAGAATAACATCAGTTTTGGAAAGTGTAAGGATTGAAGTTGAGCCGAAAAGTGTTGTGCACACATCTCCGCTGACGTTTGCTGATGCCGAGAAAATGTTGAGAAGCAGATATCCGAGTGCAAGTGCGCCGACAGAAATCATGGCAATTGCCGCATCGCCTTTGATTTTTGAGTTGCTTGTTATGCCGAGGAGAATGACCGCCGCAATTATTGTTATCGGCAGAGTGACTGTCATTGGTGCCATGCCGCAGACTGTTGCAACTGCCATTGCACCGAATGCAACGTGAGAAAGTCCGTCTCCAATCATAGAGTATCTTTTAAGCACAAGGCTGACGCCCAAAAGCGCTGCGCAGAGTGCAATGAGCACGCCGGCAATGAGCGCAAACTGCACGAAGGGGTAGCTGAAATAGGATATTATTTTTTCAATCATATTCATTCTTCATGCCCTCCGTCACAAATAAAGCAATGACATCCGTCGCTTGACTGATAGTCCTCTTTCGTACCGAAAAACAGAGGTTTGTTTCCGATGTGAAGAATGTGCGAAGCGAATTCAATTGCGGCATGAATATCATGTGAAACCATGATAACCGTTGTGCCTTCTTTGTTGATATCTGAAATCAAACGGTAAAGATTTTTGGTAACAACAGGGTCAAGACCTGCAACCGGCTCGTCAAGTACGAGCAGTTTTTTTGTAGCGCAGAGCGCTCTTGCAAGCAAAACTCTTTGCTGCTGACCGCCCGAAAGCTCTCTGTAACAACTTGATGCAAGGTCTGTTATTCCGAGCTTTTCCATGATTTCGTTTGCTCTTTTTTTCTGTTCTTTTGAATAAAACGGGCGAAGACCGCAGCCGTTAAGACATCCTGAATAAACTATTTCTTTTACTGAAGCGGGGAAATCTTTCTGAACGGGTGTTTGCTGGGGAAGGTAGCCGATTTCTTTTTGCTTTAAGCCGTCTCCGAATTCAATTTTACCGGAAACAACATTTTTTTGCCCGAGAAGAGTTTTCATAAGCGTGCTCTTGCCCGAACCGTTTTCGCCGACGATGCAGAGATAATCGCCTTTGTTAACCTCAAAGTCAAGGTCAGATACAATTGCTTTTCCCTCATATCCGAGAGAAACTCCGCTGACTTTAATCAATGCCATCAGTTAAGTGCCTCCCTCAGAATTTCAAGATTACTTTTCATTATATTAATATAGCTTGTACCGTTTTTGATGTCTTCTGCCGAAACCGATTGACAGGAATCAAGAGTAACTTTTTGAACTCCCGTTTCATTACAAATCATTTCTGCGATTGAGCCGTCAGAACCTTCAATTGTAATAACAACGGGTAATTCAAGCTCTTTTGTTTTATCAATAAGGAATGCCATTGTCTGAAAGCTGGCTTCGCTTTCGGATGAACATCCCGAGAATGCGGCGTGATATTCAAGAGAATAATCTTCAACGAGATAGCGGAATGGGAATCTGTCTGCAAAGAGCAGAGTTTTTCTTTTTGCGGATTCAACAACAGCTTTGTATTCTTCATCAAGCTCGGTTAGTGCGTTGATGTAGTTTTCAGCGTTGGTTTTGTATTTTTCTGCATTTGCAGTGTCAATTTCGCAAATTGTGTTGCAAAGAGCATTGGTGACTTCTATGCTGTTTCGAAGTGAGAGCCAGATATGTTCATCTTTTTCGTATTCGCCTTCATGGTTATGCTCGTGCTTTTTTTCCATACCTGCAACATAGTCAACGTCATATGTTTCGACCAAATTCAGGAGTGCAACCGTCTTGAGGCCGTCTGAATTTGCGGATTGAAGAGTTCCTTCAACCCATGAATCGGAAACGCCTCCGATATATATAAACAAATCTGCTGAAGAAATCTCAATAATGTCGGCTGCGGTGGGCTCGTAACTGTGAAGGTCAGCGCCGTCGTCGAGAAGAAGAGAGAGACCCTCTTCGCTGCCGAGAATATTTCTTACGTAATCATATTGCGGAAATGCCGTGCAGACTATTTTCAGTCCGTCATCGTTTGCGGCATTATTGTTGCATGAACACAAAAAAGTCATGCATATAATTGCACAAAGAATAACTGATAAGAATTTTTTCATTTTATTTCCTCCGGTTTATTTGCAACTGCCGCACTTACCCAGCAAAACTGTGTGACTGTCTATTTCAAAAGCGGTGTTTTTCTTTATATCTCTCTGAATAAGCGCCGAAACATCGTGGTCGAGATGATACACTTTTCCGCAGTCCGTGCATTTTATGTGAAGATGTCCTTCGCATTTTTCGTTGTTTATAAATTGATAAACAAAGCTCCTGCTGTTGCCTTTAACAGTGCGGTGAACAAGTCCTTCTTCGACCAGCTTTGTCATAAGACGGTAAGCGGTGCTCTGACTTATTTCGTTCTCGCTCATACTGTTTACTATTTCTTCAATTGTAAAAGCTTTTTCACTGTTTGACTGCAAAAAATCAATCAGAGCTTTTCGCTGATGTGTATTATATATTTTCATTGTATCACCTCAATTTGAGAATAACTCTTAAATTATTATACACAATTACAGTCTGTTGTCAATATAAAAAGGTTGACTTTGGAAGTTTTTTGTTATAAAATATTTACATTAATTTATTAAACGGAGGTATTGAAATGAAAAGATTTTTTTCAATCGCACTTGCGCTGATGCTTGTTTTCAGCGTATGTTTCTCACTTTCAGCTTCAGCAGCTGTTGTATCACCCCTTAAGTTTGACAAAAACGGCGAATTCCAGATTATGCACATTTGTGACTGTCAGGACGGATATCCTGCAGATACAAAAATGCTCAAATTTATTGACGCTGCTCTTAAAGAATATCAGCCTGATATCGTTGTTCTCGGCGGCGACAATACTGTAGGCGAAAAAGAAACAAAGGCAATGGCTATTGAAGAACTTTGCAAGGTTTTTGTTGATAACAAAACATATTTCACTCTTGTTTTCGGAAACCATGACCGTGAACAGGGCGTTGAAAATGATGAACTTCTTACCATGTACCAGTTTTACGGAAAGGGCTATTGCCTTGCATATGATGAAGTTCCCGCTCTTCACGGCACAGCAACACACAATCTCCCTGTTATGAGTTCGGACGGAACAAAGATTAAGTTTAATCTCTGGATGTTTGACTCAGGCTCACATTATATCGATGAAAACGGCAATGACCTCGGCATCTATGACTGCGTAAGAGAAGACCAGATCAAATGGTATGAAGATACAAGCAAGGTTCTTGAAGGTCTTGCAGGCGGCAAAGTTCCTTCACTTGCATTCCAGCATATCGTTGTTGGTGAAGTTTTTGAAGTGCTTTTCCATGAATCAGCAGTTGATCTTGGTGCACTTACCCCCAAAGCAAACGGCAAGATTTATTCTTTCTTCCCCAAGACAGAAAATATTCAGGAAGGCTTCCTTTTTGAATTCCCTTGCCCCAGCGAAAAGAACCACGGTCAGTTTGATGCAATGGTAAACCGCGGCGATGTTCTCGGTATTTTCTCCGGCCACGATCACCTTAACAGCTACACAACAGAGCTTAACGGTGTTAAGATTATCAATACTCCCGGTGCAACTTATAATTCATACGGCAACGATATCGTAAGAGGTGCGAGAATTATTACTGTTAAGGAAAACGATCCCTGGAACTTTGACACAGAGCTTGTGACAATCAGCCAGTTTGCACTTGACAACGGTGATTTTGCAGAGGATGCAGGCATTGATACATTTACTGCAAAAATCATGCTTGTTCTCGGCGATGTTCTTCTTGCTCTCAACGAAGTAACAAAAGTGTTCTCATCTGTTATTACAATGATTTTTGGCTAAGTCAATAAAAATTTCAGGCTGTCTCAAATGAGACAGCCTGTTTTTTACAAGAAGAAATACCTTATTAAATAAAGAATTATCATGTGTACGGGAGAATCTGTATTGAATGATCTTGCTGTTTTTTCCTTTTTTGCCGCTGTAAAGCCATATGGGAATAAGCGCAAGAACAGCGAATCCCTGAACGGCAAATTCAAATGTTTTTCCGAAAAGCTCAATAATAATGTTTTGTCCTTCGGGAAGAACAAGGTGAAGCAGAATCATTGATGCAAGCTGAAGAATCCACGCAAATCGGAAGTTTCTGAATAAATAAAACATGATAACCGTCAGATAACCCCAGAAACCGTAATCAGGGAAACCGACGAATGCACCAAGCGAAATCGGTATGAGGAGCAAAACGGATTTTACTGTTGACTTTGCGGTTTTTTCTTTTCTTGCCCTGTCAATAACCGCTATTGCGAGAAGACCGAGAAGCAGTGTGAACATTACGTTCTGATGATACGGATAAAACCAGCTACCGCCATAGAAAAGATTGAACGGGATTTCGGAAATCAATGCGAATCCGAGAAGTCAAAGAATATATTTTTTTACACCGGATGTATGGATAAATCCTTCGGAAATCATAAATGCAAAAATCGGGAAGGTGAGTCTGCCGAGATAGGTCATCCGGTCGTTTTCTGGAACAATTGTTGCCCACAGATGGTCGAGTACCATAAAAATAATTGCAAGGAATTTGAGTGTGTTTGCGGTGAGACCGCCGAACGATTTTTTATATAATCAATCCCTTTGATAATTATTGCTTGTATCCGTCAAGGAAGTCTGCAAGTTTTTCCACAGCATCCTCAAGCACATGAAGCTCGGGAAGGAAAACAACTCTGAAATGGTCAGGCTGTTTCCAGTTGAAACCTGTACCGCAGGTGAGAAGAATCTTTTTTTCTTTGAGAAGGTCAAGAGTAAATTTCTGGTCGTCAGTGATGTTGAATTTCTTAACATCCAGTTTCGGGAAGATATAGAAAGCAGCCTTGGGTTTAACTGCGCTTATGCCGGGAATTTTGTTGAGTGCTTCATAAATAAAGTTTCTCTGTTCGTACATTCTTCCGCCCGGTTTCAACAGCGCTTCGCCCGACTGAATTCCGCCGAGCGCAGTTTGAATTACGCTTTGTGCGGGCACGTTTGAGCAAAGGCGCATGGATGAAAGAAGGTTAAGACCTTCGATATAGCCTTTTGCGTGGCTTTTATCGCCTGCAAGGCACATCCAGCCGCTTCTGTAACCTGCAACCTTATGAGACTTTGAAAGACCGTTGAAGCTTACTGTGAGCAAATCGGGAGCGAGAGATGCAAGAGCAATATGTTTTTCTCCTTCCATTACAAGACGGTCATATATTTCATCGGCAAAAAGAATAAGTCCGTTTTCGCGTGCAAGCTGAACAATCTGCTCAAGCACATCTTTTGAGTAAAGAGCGCCCGTTGGATTGTTGGGATTTATAACAACTATTCCCTTGGTGTTGGCTGTTATCTTTTTTCTCATGTCGTCAATGTCGGGATTCCAGTCTGCTTTTTCGTCGCAAAGGTAATGCACCGCTTTACCGCCTGCAAGAGTAATTGCGGCAGTCCATAAAGGATAGTCAGGCATAGGCACAAGGATTTCGTCACCTGAATCAAGAAGACCTTGCATGGACATCATGATAAGTTCGCTCACGCCGTTTCCTGTGTAGATATCATTAACGCCAACGTTGGGAATACCTTTGAGCTGGCAATACTGCATGATTGCTTTTCTTGCGGCAAAAAGGCCTTTTGATTCTGAATAACCTTCGGAGTGACGAAGATTATAAATCATATCAACAACAATTTCATCGGGTGCGTTGAATCCGAAGGGAGCAGGATTACCGATGTTGAGCTTGAGAATTTCCATTCCGTTGGCTTCCATACGGTTAGCCTCTTCCATAACAGGACCTCGGATATCGTAGCAAACGTTATCAAGTTTTTTTGATTTTTCGAAATGTTTCATTTAATCACCATATATTATTTGTTAGAATATGATTATAAAATAAAAAGCAACCGTGTGTCAATACATACGGTTGCTTTGAATTATGGCAATTGATTACTTTTGCTCAACAAAAACCGGATTATGGGTTATTCCGTGTGCAACGATGTTTGTGAGTTTTTCGTTTTCTGCTTCAAGATCATCGGAAATAATCATCGGTTCGAAAAACTGAATGGTAATGCTTTTTCTGAACATCTTATATTTTCCGGTTATTGAAAAAGGAACGATTCTTGAATTGGTTTTATTCGCCATTCTCACCGCACCGAATTTGAACGGGGTAACGGTATATTTTGCTTCGGATTTAAGTTTGACTTTTCCTTCAGGAAAAATACCGATAACCTTGTCATCTTCAAGAACTTCTATTGCAGAAGAAAGAGCAGCTTTGTCACGATGCCCTCTGTGCACCGGAATAAGACCGAAGGGTTTAAAAAAAGGTCTCCATGGCGGTTCAAGAAGCTCACTTTTTCCAAGGAAGTGAACAACTCTTTTCGTTGAACAGGCAACAGTAATGCAGTCCATGAAATGCGTGTGGTTGCCTGCGATAATAATTCTTCCATCTTCCGGAATGTTTTCAGCACCTATTACAGTCGGTCTGAAAAGCTTTCTGAAAAGCCAGTCGATATTGTCTCTGTGTTTCAAATATGCTTTCGGTTCGTTCATATCATACCCTCCAAACGGAATAATTCTCAGTTTGCGGATTCAACGGTTTCTTTGTTTTCGTTTGCAACCGCAAGCATAAGACGAATTCTGTTTTCCTGATTAACCTTTGTTGCACCGGGGTCATAATCGATGGGAACGATGTTTGACTGAGGATACATTTCTTTAAGTTTTCTTATCATGCCCTTACCTACTATGTGGTTGGGGAGACAACCGAAAGGCTGTGCGCAAACGATGTTGCCGTAACCGCTTTCGATAAGCTCCATCATTTCAGCGGTAAGAAGCCAGCCTTCGCCCATCTTACAACCCGGACCGATAATTTTTGTGCAGATTTCCTTGATGTGTGCATAGGGAGCGGGAACGGTAAAATTACCGTGGGCGGCTGCAGCATCGTTAAGACATTTTTCGGTGTTTCTGAGATACCACATAGCAAATCTCATTGCAATTTTCTTGAAGGGGTTGCCGCCGTAGAGTTTTATGTCTTCAAGTCTGTTGTCAACTTTGAAGTTGATGAAGCCGAGAAGACCGGGAACCATAACTTCACAGCCCTGCTCAAAAAGAAATTCTTCAAGGTTGTTGTTTGCAAGAGGAGAATATTTAACATAGATTTCGCCAACAACGCCAACCTTTGTTTTCTTGATATCTTTAACGGGAATTTCAGCAAAGGTTTTTGTGATTTTGGGAAGAGTCTTCTTAATTTCAAAGTAAGAATAACCTTTGCCTCTCTGAAGGTCTGCGCTGATGTCGTCAATCCATTTCTGGGTAAGTCTCTTTGCATCGCCTTCATTCACCTCATAAGGCTCAACCTGATTTTTGAGGAGCATGATAAGGTCGCCGTAAATAACAGCCGAAAGCATTTTGAGAGCCATGGAAAGTCTGATTTTGAAACCGCTGTTTTTCTCAAGACCGGAAAGGTTAAGAGAAATAACGGGAATCTGAGGATAACCGGCTTTCTTAAGTGCTTTTCTGAGAAGATGGATATAGTTTGAAGCTCTGCATCCGCCGCCTGACTGAGTGATCATGAGAGCTGTTTTGTCGGGGTCGTATTTACCCGAATTGAGAGCATCTATAAGCTGACCTATAACGAGAAGTGCGGGATAGCAGGTGTCATTATGAACATATTTAAGACCTTCGTCAACAACGGCTCTTCCGTCATTCTTAAGAAGCTCTGTTTTGTAGCCGTACTGACCGAAAATGTTAATGAGAAGGTTGAAATGAATTTCAAGCATGTTGGGCGCAAGAATTGTATAGTCCATCATGTCTTTGGTAAATTCAACTCTGTCTGTATCGATTTTCTTTTTCATTCTTTACGCCTCCTTATCTTCCCGTTGCAGCAAACAAGCTTCTGAGTCTGATTTTAACTGCGCCGGGGTTTGAGATTTCGTCTATCTTAATCTGAGTATAAATCTTGCCGTCTGCCTCAAGGATTGTTCTCATTTCATCTGTTGTGATGGCGTCAACACCGCATCCGAAAGAAACAAGCTGAACAATGTTAAGGTCCTTGTCGTTTGCTCTTGCAACATATTTTGCTGCGGCATAAAGTCTTGAATGATAAGTCCACTGGTTGAGAACGGTAGTCGGGAATTTTTCAACAAGAGGGCTTACGCTGTCTTCCGTGATAACGGTTGCACCGCATTCGCAGATAAGTTTGTCAATGCCGTGATTGATTTCTTCATCGAGGTGATAAGGTCTGCCGCAAAGAACGATAACAGGTCTGTCGTTTTTCTTTGCTTCGTTCATGAATTCCATACCTTTGAGATGGATTTTGTTCATGAATGAATAGTATTCGTCATAGGCTTTCTGTGTTGCGGCTTTGACTTCGGAAAGACTGATGTTGCCGAAATAACCTGAAAGGATACTGTGAATTTTCTTGACAAAATCCTTGGGTCTGTGAAGTCCGACATAGTCAGACATGAAGTTGATATCTTTGAGTCTGCCGACGTTTGAACGGATAACTTCGGGATAATATGCAACAACGGGGCAGTTGTAGTTGTTGTCACCGAGGTTTTCGTCAAGGTTATATGTCATGCAGGGATAGAAGATGTTTTCAACGCCGTCATCAAGAAGAGCTTCGATATGACCGTGGAGAAGCTTTGCAGGGTAGCAAACGGTATCTGAAGGAATTGTATGCTGACCGAGGACATAAAGATCTCTTGTTGACTTGGGTGAGAGTGCGATTCCGAATCCGAGCTCTGTGAAGAATGTATGCCAGAAGGGGAGAAGCTCAAACATATTGAGTCCCATGGGAAGACCGATTGTGGGTCGCTTGCCTGTTACGGGTTTATAGCCTGCAAGAAGCTCGCGCTTGTAATCAAACATATTGTCACCGCTGTTTATGTTTGCTTTTGCAAGAGGTTTGCTGCAACGGTTTCCGCCGATAAAACTTCTGCCGGAGCTGAATGTGTTAACGGTAAGACGGCAGTTGTTGCTGCATTTTCCGCAGGTAACAGCCTTGACTTTGTGCTCGAAAACATTAAGTTCGTCTGCGGTAATGATTGTGCTCTTTTCGGGCATTCTTTCCATAGCATAGAGAGCTGCACCGTAAGCGCCCATTATACCCGAAATAACGGGTCTGACAACATTTCTGCCGATTTCCTGTTCAAATGCACGAAGAACGGCATCATTGAGGAATGTTCCGCCCTGAACAACGATGTTCTTTCCGAGTTCATCAGCGCTTGCTGCTCTGATAACCTTGTAAATTGCGTTTTTAACAACGCTGATTGAGAGACCTGCGGAGATGTTTTCGATTGATGCACCGTCTTTCTGAGCCTGCTTAACAGAGGAGTTCATGAAAACAGTGCAGCGTGAACCGAGGTCAACGGGTCTGTCTGCAAAAAGACCTAGCTTTGAGAATTGGTCAATTCCGTAACTCCATGCAGCGGCAAAGGTCTGAAGGAATGAACCGCAGCCCGAGGAGCAAGCTTCGTTGAGGAAGATGTTGTCAATTGCGTTGTTTCTGATTTTAAAGCACTTGAT
>JAZSCO010000107.1:0-27973 GCA_045602965.1 Acutalibacteraceae bacterium
CTTCGATGCGGAGCTTCTTTTCTTTCATTTCGGTTTCTGTTGCGGCACCAACCTTGATAACTGCAACACCGCCTGAAAGCTTTGCAAGTCTTTCCTGAAGCTTTTCTCTGTCAAAATCAGATGTTGTGTTTTCAATCTGAAGCTTTATCTGACCGATTCTTGAAGCGATTTCTTCCTTTGCGCCAACACCGTCAACGATGATTGTGTTTTCTTTTGGAACCTTAACCTGACGGGCTCTGCCGAGCTGTGAAATCTGTGTATCCTTAAGCTCAAGGCCGAGGTCGGAAGTGATAACTTCGCCGCCTGTGAGGATAGCGATATCCTGAAGCATTTCCTTTCTTCTGTCGCCGAAGCCGGGAGCTTTTACGCAAACAACGGTAAATACACCGCGGAGCTTATTAACAAGAATTGTTGAAAGAGCTTCGCCCTCAACATCCTCCGCTACGATAACAAGCTTTCCGCCTGCATGCATAATCTGCTCAAGAAGAGGAAGAAGGTCCTGAATGCTCGAAATTTTCTTGTCGGTGATAAGAATGAGAGCATCGTCGATAACAGCTTCCATCTTATCTGTATCTGTTACCATGTAGGGAGAAATATATCCTCTGTCAAACTGCATACCTTCAACAACTTCTGCTTCGGTAACAGCAATCTTTGATTCTTCAACGGTGATAACG
This sequence comes from Acutalibacteraceae bacterium, assembly GCA_045602965.1. Classification (GTDB taxonomy): domain Bacteria; phylum Bacillota; class Clostridia; order Oscillospirales; family Acutalibacteraceae; genus CAG-177. The sequence goes on from JAZSCO010000107.1 coordinate 675, forward strand.
CCGTCTGAGGTAACCTTTTCCATAGCGTCTGCAATGAATTTGCCGACTTCTTCGTCGCCTGAAGAAATAGTACCGATTCTTGCAATATCCTTTGAGCTTGAAACGGGCTTTGCATTCTTCTTGAGGCAAGCAACCACTGCTTCAACTGCCTTTGCCATACCCTTTCTGACTACCATGGGATTTGCGCCTGCAGTAACATTCTTCATTCCCTCTCTGATAAGAGCCTGAGCAAGAAGCGTTGCGGTTGTTGTGCCGTCACCGGCAACGTCATTTGTCTTTGTTGAAACTTCCTTGACAAGCTGAGCACCCATATTTTCAAACGGGTCTTCAAGCTCGATTTCCTTTGCGATTGTAACACCGTCGTTTGTGATGAGGGGTGCACCGTACTTCTTATCAAGAACAACGTTTCTGCCCTTGGGTCCGAGAGTGATTTTGACTGTATTTGCAAGCTTGTCAACGCCTGCCTGAAGAGCCTTGCGGGCTTCTTCACCGTAAATAATCTGCTTTGCCATCAGTATTTCCTCCTGTAAATTATTCTACTATAGCAAGAATATCGCTCTGCTTAACGATAGTATATTCTTCCTTGTTGAGCTTAACTTCCGTACCTGAATATTTGCTTGTGATTACTCTGTCGCCGACTTTAACATACATTTCAACGTTATTTCCGTCAATCATTCCGCCGGGGCCGACTGCAACAACCTCTGCAATCTGAGGTTTCTCCTGAGCAGATGCTGCGAGAATAATTCCGCTTGTTGTGGTTTCTTCAACCTCAACAGCCTTAACAACAACTCTGTCTGCAAGCGGTTTAATGGTCATAATATATTACCTCCGATAAATAATTTGTCGTTTTTAGCACTCCAAGTCCCCGAGTGCTAATTTGTATTTTAGTACCTTACAGCAGAAAAATCAAGTACTTTTTCCAAAATTTACAATCTTGTAACATTAATTGACTTTGCAGTAAAATATTGTTATATTTATAATGTTATATCTTTTTGCTTTGATTTATACAAATGAATTGAGGTGATTTTACGGAAAAGATCAGAAAATTTCTGGTATCGGATTGGTTTACGGTGCTTTTGCTTGCCGCTGCATCTCTTTTTGTTTTCACGGGCAACGAAATAATCGGCACGGTAATATTCATAGTTATCTTCGGTCTTGTTATGGTCATGACCGATGACCTTATCCCCGCACTGCAGATTATTGTTACGGCGTCATGCTTTGCGATACGGTGCAAGCATTCATACGACGATTTCATTCAGTTCGCATTCATGATACCGCCCGTCGCAATCATGATTCTCTCGCATTTCATCATTTATCGCTCAAAATTTGAAAAAGGCAGTATTTTAAAAGGCATTATTGCAACCTCAATTGCAGTCACTCTCGGCGGAGTCGGAATAATCTCCGCAAAGGAATATTTCAGTCCTATTTCACTTTTCTATATATTCATGCTCGGTTTCGCAATGCTCATAGTTTATATGTATATGGGCGGTGCGCTGAAGATGCATGAAGGATATGCTTTTTCGGAAAGATTTGCAAAGCTGATGGTCAGCATAATCATTATGCTCTGCATCTGCCTTACTGAAGAATACATCAGCCGTGCGAGCGAGCTTTCAGGCGGATTCGATATTCTTCCGTTCCAGTGGAGAAACAACGGCTCAACCCTTCTCATGCTCGCAATGCCGTTTGCATTCTATCTTTCAGCAAAGAAATTCGGCTACTTTTTCATCGGCATTCTTGCCTACGGCGCAATTCTTTTCACGGGTTCAAGAGGCGGTATGCTTTTCGGACTTGTCGAGCTGGGAATCTGCTTCGTTATAATGTTCTTCGTTGATAAAAAACACAGACCCGTTATCGGTGCGATTTTCGGAATTTGTCTCGTTGTAGCATTCCTGCTCAGATATGTGCTTTTCGACATCGTGAGTTACACCGTTCTGCGTCTTCTCACTCCCTCGGAAAACGAAATCCGCATCCAGCTTATCGGCAGAGGCATCGAAGATTTCAAGGCAAATCCGATTTTCGGCAGAGGCATAGGATACATGGGCAACAACGATATTCACAACAACGCAGAATTCACTCTCTGCTGGTATCACTGCTCTCCCATTCAGATTATCGGTTCATTCGGTCTTGTCGGCGTTGCGGCGTATCTTTTCCTTTTCATCGAAAGAATCCGCACTCTCGTTAAAAACTTCACGTTTTTCAATCTCATGATTTTTGCTTCATACATCGGTATTGAGCTCATGTCGCTCGTAAATCCCGGTATGTTTGCTCCATTCCCCTATCTTTTTATGGTTACGGTTTATTTCGTCATTATGGAAAGATGCAATAACCATGCGGACAAAAAAGAATTTTTACTTCTTGTTCACGGAGGCAGAAGATGAACGTACTTTCAATAGGAAACAGCTTTTCAACAAACGCACATAAATTTCTGCCTCACATGGCAAAAGCGGCAGGAAAAGAGCTTATGCTCTGCAATCTTTTCATCGGCGGATGCTCGCTTGAGCAGCACTGGAATAACTGGCGAGAAGAAAAAGACGCATATGACTATGAGGTTTATCTTCCGTTTGAAACGGAAATGAGCAGACCCGACGGCGTTGCACTTCACGAAGCGGTTGAAGACGAAGATTGGGACGTTATAACCCTTCAGCAATGCAGTCATCTGAGCGGAATTCCCGAAAGCTATTCACCCTATCTTTCAGAGCTTACGGAATACTGCAGAATGATGAAACCCGATGCAAGAATCATGCTCCATCAGACATGGGCATACGAAAGCGGATGTCAGCACCCCGGCTTTGCAAATTACGGCAGAAGCCAGCAGGAAATGTACCGTGCGCTGACTCAAGCATATGCCGATGCTTCTCTTGAAGCCGACATTGATTTGATTATCCCCAGCGGCAGAGCCTGGCAGACTGCAAGAAACACACCGATCGGTGACAAACTCACGGAAGACGGTTATCACGGAAACGACCTCGGATGTTACCTTGCAAGCGCATGTTTTTATGAAATGATTTTCGGTGAAAGCATATTTGAAAACAGCTTCATGCTGCCCGATGTTCCCGAAGCTGCAGTTGAAATTCTCAAACTCTGCGCCCATACGGCGGTTGAAAACGGAATAATAAGAAAGCAGTAATAAAAGCTCCGACCTTTTAAGTCGGAGCTTTTTGTTTTATTAAAGTTCAATTTCAAGGCATGAATATCCGAGAAGTTTGTTGCTCACGCTGTCGGGCTGATGTCCGCCGATATAAAGAGTAATCTTTCCGTCGGGGTCAACTCTTTCACCGTCCGTTGTAACTGCCTTTACCCAGTAGCGGTCGATATCGAGAGCAACCGCTTTCTTTTCGCCCGCTTCAAGGTTAACGGATTTGAGCGAGCAAAGCTGCCAATGCGGAGTCGCAACGCGGCTGTCGGTATAAGCGGCATAAACCTGAACGATTTCCTTACCTGCAATGCCGCCTGCATTTTCAACCTCTGCGCTGACGGTTATCTTTTCACCGTCTGCCGAAACAACCTTTGCATTATCATATTTATAATTCGTATATGAAAGACCGAAACCGAAGGGATAAAGAGCATCACCGTCAATATATCTGTAGGTTCTGCCCTTCATGCTGTAATCCTCAAATTCGGGGATATCGTGATCACCCTTATAGATTGTAATGGGAAGCTTTGCCGAGGGATTCGCATCACCTGCAAGAATATTTGCAAGTGCAAGTCCGCCCATTGAACCCGGATACCATGCGTGGATAATTGCCTTTGCGTGGTTTCTTACCTTTTCACCAACGTCAATTGAGCTTCCGCAAAGAAGAACAACAATAACGTTTTCGCATACGTCGCATACTGCCTCCGCAAGCTTCTGCTGAGTTGCGGGAAGATAGAGAGTACGCTTGTCACCGCATGAGGTATAGTCATTGTCGAAGCCTGTGTCTTCGCCTTCGATTGACTGGTCAAGACCGAGCGCAAGAATCGTTATATCTGCTTCTGCAGCGGTTGCGATACCGTCGCTTATCATGTTCTGGAAACCGCTCCAGTGATTGAGATATTCATCGCAGTAGTTGCAGCCCTTTTCAACGCTGATTTCGGCATCCTTGAAAACTCTTCTGATACCGTCGGCAACGGTCACATATTCGGATGCATATGCGTTATAGTTACCTTCAAGTGCGGTAACGGAAAGAGCATTCGGACCGACAACGGCAATCTTCTTATCGGTATTTTTATCGAGAGGAAGGAAGTTATCCTTGTTATCAAGAAGAACTATGCACTGCTCCGCAGTCCTGAGATTGAGAGCTTTGTGCTCCTTGCTGTCGAGCTTATCAAATCCGATATCGGAATAAGGTCTCACCTCTTCAAACTCTCCGAGAAGATAACGGATTGTGAAAAGATTTTCAGCCGCAGCAGTAATTTCATCCTCAGTTACAAGGTCCTGTTCATACGCGTCAATAAGTGCATCATAAGTTTCACCGCAGTTGAGATCGCAGGTATTCCTGAGCGAAACCGCAGCCGCTTCGGCTTTCGTTTCAACAAACTTATGGAATTTATAAATATCTCCGAGAGCACCGCAGTCGGAAACAATATAGCCGTCAAAGTTCCATTTCTTGCGCAGAACATCAACAAGAAGATAAGAATGAGCGCAGCAAGGTTCGCTGTTAGTTCTGTTATATGCGCCCATAACGCCTGCAACGCCTGATTCTACAGTCTTTTCGAATGCGGGAAGATAAGTTTCCCACATATCGTGCATATCAACCACAGCATCAAAACCGTGTCTTGTTTTTTCGGGACCGGAATGAACGGCAAAATGCTTTGAGCAGGCGCACGCCTTATAAAATTCACCGTCGCCCTGAATTCCTTTAACAAACGAAACACCGAGTGCAGATGTAAGGAAGGGGTCTTCGCCGAATGTTTCCTGTCCTCTGCCCCAACGGGGGTCACGGAAAATATTGATGTTGGGCGCCCAGAAAGTCAGTCCCTTGAAAATATCATGGTCGCCGTATTTTATATGCTTATTATACTTCGCTCTGCCCTCTGTCGAAATAACATCGGCAACCTCACCGACAAGATCGGGGTCAAAGGTCGACGCCATAGCGATTGCATGGGGAAAAACAGTTGCTGTGCCGGCTCTTGCAACGCCGTGAGAGCCTTCATTCCACCAGTTATATTCGTCAATACCGAGTCTTTCAATTGCAGGTGCATTATAAAGAAGCTGAGAAATTTTTTCCTCAACCGTCATTTTTGCAACTAATTCTTTTGCTTTCTGTCTTGCCTGTGTTTTTGTCATCCCAAAACCTCCTGTCGGTTAATAAATAAAGTATATATTAACAGTCAAATAAAAGTCAATAGAAAATAAGGTATTGTATAATTTAAGTTGTAATGATATAATTCTAAAAGATAAAGAACCGAAAGAGGTGCGCCGTGTCACAGAAATCCAATCTAAAAACAAATCCCGATGCCTGTCCGCTTGCAAAAAAATGCGGCGGATGTCAGCTTCAGAATATGAACTACGAGCGTCAGCTCAAATGGAAGCAGGCAAGGTGCGAAATCCTTCTCAAAAAATTCGGCAAGGTTGACAAAATAATCGGCATGGATAACCCCTATCATTACCGCAATAAGGTTCAGGCGGCTTTCGGCAGAACAAAAAGCGGAAAAATAATTTCGGGTGTTTATCAGTCAGGCACTCACAGAATCGTTTCCGTTGACAGCTGCATGACCGAGGATAAAATTGCCGATGAAATAATCGTTGATATCCGAAATATGCTCCCGAAATTCAAAATATGGACTTATGATGAAGATAAAGGTACGGGATTTTTGCGCCACGTGCTTGTCAAAAGAGGTTTCACAAGCGGTGAAGTCATGGTTGTTCTCGTCGGTGCAAGCGGATTTTTCCCGATGAAGAAAAAGTTCACCGCCGAGCTTCTCAGAAAGCATCCGGAAATAACTACGGTTGTTCTCAATATCAACCCCAAAAACACCAATCTTGTTCTCGGCGATAAGGAAGAAGTTCTTTTCGGCAACGGTTATATCGAAGATACACTCTGCGGCAGAATTTTCAGAATTTCACCAAAATCCTTTTATCAGATAAACCCCGTTCAGACCGAAAAACTCTACAACAAAGCCATGGAGCTTGCCGAGCTTGACAAAAACAGCTCGGTGCTCGATGCATACTGCGGAATCGGTACAATCGGTCTTGTTGCCGCAAAAACGGCAGGCAAGGTTATCGGCGTTGAGCTTAACCCCGACGCAGTCAGAGATGCTGTTTTCAATGCAAAAAGAAACAATGCGGGAAACACTTATTTCTACTGCGATGATGCAAGCGATTTTATGCATACGGCTGCAGCTGAAGGCGAAAAATTCGACGTTGTTTTCATGGATCCGCCCCGTTCGGGAAGCACAAAAAAATTCATCGATGCTCTCGCAGTTATAAACCCCAAAACCGTTGTTTATATCTCATGCAACCCCGAAACCCTTGCAAGAGACCTTGAAATGCTTGCAAAAAAGGGCTATAAAGCCAAAAAAATCTGCCCCGTTGATATGTTCCCTCACACAAATCATATAGAAACGGTATGTTTATTGTCCAAACTCAACTCAAAGTAACATACCGTGCAGGATTTGACCGATGCAGAAAAGAAAGCACCCTGTCAGGAAATCAAGGATTATGTGCTTGAACACAGCGGTTTGTATATCGCACTGATAAAACAGAGATGCGGTATCATCAAGCGTGATTGTTATGTCCGAAGATGCAAGACAACCCGAATGTTCTTCGGACAAAAAAGCCATCAAGGTTGCTTCAAGGCATTCGGATATAATTAAACAAAAATTATTTAAGCCCTCTGAAAATTCAGAGGGCTTTTTTGCATTAAAAGTTAAATAAGGCAAGAATTTTTGAAATAATGTTTTCAAAAAACGCTGCTATTCTTTGCAACAAACCATAATTTACCGTTAGGGTAATTTCAGCACAGGCATTTTCAACAGGCTCATCATTCTGAGTATACACCTGAGCCTTAACCGTAGCCGTGCCGTCGCTTACAGCCTTGACATAACCGCAATAGCCGCTGTATTCGTCGCTTATTTCAAGTGCTTCTCCGCTTACGGACCATTTAATGTATGCTCCGTCGGGCATATCGCTGACTTCTGCAAGTATTGTTGCGGTTTTGTTGTAATCAACGGACGTTTTGCCGTCAAATTCATAAACAGAAATCTTTGTATTCTTACCGATGGAATTAATATCAAAATTCAGATTAACGTTTTCATTGTTTATTTTTTCGTTGAAGCTTCCCCAGGATATAAGTTCCCATTCCTCCTGAGTGCCCGAATAATAAACTTCGGGATTCGCTTCATGGGAAATATGAAACGCCTGCTGGTCCACAGTCTTTATATTGCTTCCCAGAATTACTCTTTTAAGATTGCTGCAAAATTCAAATGCGCCAAATCCGATTTCTTCAACGCTGTTACCTATAGTAACATATTCAAGCGAATCGCAAAATGAAAATGCACCCGGAGCTATTGTTTTTACAGTTGACGGAACAGTGAAGCTTGCTGAATCGTAGCCACCCGAAACAAAGTGGCAGAGGACACTTTTATCCTTGCTGTAGAGATTGCCGTATCTGTCATTTGAATAGTAGGGATTGTTTTTATCAACAAAAACTCTTGTAATACCTGAAACAGGGTGAACATTATTTGCGTTTTTTCCAAGAGTCAGCTTAACAAGACTGTTGCAGCCTTCGAAAGAACCCGTTCCTATATAACCGACGCTGTCGGGAATAACAACTTCATTAACTGTATCACAATAATAGAAAGAATAATCGGGAAGAATTACAGAACCGTCCCTTACTGTTATCTTGCCTCTTGCTTTTGCAGAATCTGTATCCACTATCTGATTTCCGATATATATAACACCGTTTTCAATGTTGTTTTCATTTTTGCTGTGTGCCGTTGCACCGAAAACAAAGCCGCCGAGATGCTTAAGATTTTTCGTGTCAAGCTTAATTGCAGAAAGCTCTTTGCAGCCCCAGAAAGCACGGTCTCTGATATCCTCCACAGAGGAAGGAATATTTATTTCCTTTAAACCGTAGCACCAGGCAAAAGCATATTCACCGATAATTTCAAGCGTGTCGGGGAAAGTAATTTTTTCCAAACGAAGGCAGTTTTCAAAAGCGTTATTACCGATTGCTTCAATACCCGAAGGCAGAACAATCTCCGTTATATCCTCTCTGCCTTTGAAAGCCTCATCGGCAATGGCAACAACAGGATTACCGTTGATGCTTGACGGAATTTCGATTTTGCCCGATAAGTCTATACCGCCGAGAATCGTTACTTTGTTACCGTCTGTTGAATAATAAAGATTTCCGTAAGTGTTTTTTCCTTCTGCCGATGCGCCTGCCGCAAAAGCACCGAAAAACATTATTAACGAAAGTAAAACAGCTGTTATTTTAATCAAGCTTTTTTTCATTTTGATATGTCTCCTTTTTTTAAAATTAGTACAAACAACCGTTTTGGGTTACTGTGATGCCCGGAATCATAAAATAATCCGGGAAATTTTTTGCGAGCATGGTGATGCACACAAAAAACATGGGTGTTACTCCTTTCTTACATCAATAAAGCTTTTATTAATTCTATAAAAGAATAGTAATACAAATAAACGACAATGTCAACATAAGTATTCATAAATATACATTTTTTAAAAGCATTGCAAAAGAAGATAACTGTTATGCTTGATTCAAAAGCTGCCGGAACAGTTGTTATATTCGCCAAAAACTTAAAATGATTTTTAATTTTATTTTTGTTGCAAACGCCGTTGATTCATCATCTCTCAAATTCAACGAAAGCGGCAAATTCAGAATTATGCTTGTCAATGATACACATGACGATACCACAACAGACATCGTCTGATAAAGGGTCTTGAAACTGCAATTGAAAGCGAAAAACCTGATCTTGTTGTTTTTAACGGCGACATTTTCTATGAAAGATTTCTAAACCCCACAAAAGAAACTCTTTTTGAATCAATGCACGGAATCTTTCAGGTTGTTGAGAACGCGAAAGTTCCGTTTGCTCTTACGTTCGGAAATCACGATACACAGTATGTCGTATCAGCCGATGAGCTGATGGGCTACTGCACAGAGAATTTTGATTATTGCGTTGCTGCCGACGACAGATGCGATGCAGGCACATACAACATTCCCGTTCGTTCCGATAACGGAAAAATTGTTTTCAACATCTATCTTATGGATACTCATTCAAAGGATGAGAACGGCGATTATGACGGCGTAAGCGAAGAACAAATCAAGTGGTACGAGGCAAAGAGCGATGAGCTCAAAGCTCTCAACGGCGGAGCACCCGTTCCGTCTTATGTGTTTGAACATATACCCGTAAGACAGATTAATTCAATTCTGAAAGAAGTTCCGTTCGGAACCGAAAACGCAACATTCACTCCCGACGGATATAAAATTGTTGACCCCGACAAACACATGGGCGGCAATTTCTATGAATACCCGAACCCTACAGGCGACGAAACCAACAGACAGTATGAAAGCTGGGTAAAAAAAGGCGACATTGTTGCTGCGTTTTTCGGTCATGACCATACAAACAGTTTTTACGGCAAAACAGATGAAGGCATCATTCTCGGCTATAATGCATCCTTCGGCTGGAAGGCATACGGAATGGGCGGCGCAACAAGACAGGTCAAGATGATTGTTGTTGATGAAAATAACCCGACCAATCCTGAAATCTATTCAAAATCCTACACAGACCTTACGGGAGAAAACGGCGGATTCGGTCCGATTGATTTCATTTCACCATGGATTTATAACGTGATTATCAATAACACAATCGGCAAAATAGTTGCTTTGATTTCAAAGGTGTTCGGATAATAAAACGATTTTTAAAGACAGATTTGATATTACTGCGCACAAAAAGAGAGCCAAGGCATTAAACCTTGACTCTCTTTTCTGTTTTGCATCAGATCGGAACCCTTACAGCGAAACCGCCTTTGAAAAAATAAGTGTTCATCCAATGCCCGTTTGGTGGACCTGGTGGGATTTGAACCCATGACCTTTCGGATGCGAACCGAACGCTCTCCCAACTGAGCTACAGGCCCGTGTGCAGTTGAATTATATTCCTTTTCTGCCCTCTTGTCAATAAAAAATGACCTTTCACGCCGAACGGCTCTCGGATATTTATCTACATTTATACATATTTCGCTGCTATTGTCCGCATTCGAAACATTCACTTGCATATCGTTGCTTTTTATGTTACAATGGTTCAAATTTTGTTCGGAACGGTAAGTTTTGAACGTGAAAGAAAAGGTATTTTCCGATGAAAAAAATGCTTCTCATGATTATAAACCCTCGTTCGGGAAGAAATAAAATCAACGATGACTTGCTTGAAGCAACCAACATTTTCGGCATGGAGGGTTACGGCATAACCGTGCTCAACACAACAAAAGCAGGCGATGCAACAGAATATGCCCGTGAACACGGCAAAGATTACGACATCGTTATCTGCCGCGGCGGCGACGGTACTTTCTGCGAAATGATGAACGGAATAATGTCACTTGATAAGAAACCGCTTATCGGCTATATCCCCGCAGGCACAACCAACGACCTCGGCAACACTCTCAGCCTTCCCATGAAAGCCCGCAACGCTGCAAAACTCATTGTTGAAGAAGATGCTCTCCCCTACGATATCGGAAATTTCAACGGAAAATATTTTACATATGTTGCATCTTTCGGCGCTCTGACGGAATGTTCATATGCTGCTCCGCAGAGCCTCAAAAACAAAATCGGCAGATTTGCTTATTTCTATGAAGCTGCAAAAGAAATCAAGGATATCCATCCTATTCCGCTTCGCTGCGTTGTTGACGGTCAGGTCTTTGAGGGCGAATACATTTTCGGCTCGATTTCAAACTCATATGTTATCGCAAAGGTTATTCACCTTGACAAAAAACTCGTTTGCGTAAACGACGGCAAATTCGAAGTCCTTCTCGTCGAGAATCCCAAAACCGTCAAGGGCTGGACATCAACCGTTACCAGCGCATTAAGACGTGATTTTGACGAAAGATATATAAAACTTATAAAAGGCTCTCACATCGAAATCGAAACTCTCGACGGCTCTCCTCTTCCCTGGACTCTTGACGGCGAATACGGCGGCGATGACAGCAAGGTTGTTATCGATATACACAAGCACGCATTCAGAATGTTCCGACCCGTTCAGGAAAACGAAGATATGAGCGAAGAGTCTACTTCTCAAAAATAATAATTTGCACCTTCGGTTATCGGAGGTGCTTTTTATTCATATTATGGAATATAAAAAAATTATTGACAAATGCAATTTTAACAGTTATAATTAACATTACAAAAATATTTTGTTAACTTTTAACAAAAACAGTTAAATAATTGCTGACAAGGAGGTTAAGATCATGGCAAAATCAGAATTACCGTTATTGCTGCTGGACAATGCTTCGATGAGTACCGTTGTTAATGAAGGCGAATTCAAATGCACTATGCTTACATTTGAGGAAGCCAAGGCAATTGTTGAAATGCACGGAGTTGACGATGTCCTGCGTTGCTTCTCCGGAGACCCGCTTGAAACAGTTGTTTTCGACTATCTGGATATCAAGGGTCAGCATTTTGAATACAAAAAAATCACCAACATGCGCCCGGGTCAGGATGCAATCGCCTTCAAAACATACGTCACTCCCTCAGAAACTCAGCCCGTGATCGAAACCAAATATGATTCACAGGCAAAAAAAATTCAGAATATCTACGTTTACTGCCAGCTTATTCAGAAATCGTAAAACAATTCATAAAGGTGCCTCACCGTACGGTGAAGCACCTTTCTTTTTTAACCGAATTCTACAAAAGATTTTGTAACGAAAAGCATAATTATCAGTGCGATTACCATGGGAATGCTCTGCATGAAAGAAAGCATCTTGCGGCTCTCGGTAAGGACTGTGTATACAGGGGGATTCTTGTAGCGTCTGCTCATAACAATAAAAACAACCGAGCCGACAATTGAAACGGCATAAAGAGCAATTGTTGATATAAGATATACGTTATCAAGCATTGCTTCATCAGTGATATCTTCTATCATAAATTCAATTATGACAGAATAAAGATTATTTGCCGCATGAATAAGCACGCCCGTCCATACGCTGTTCGTGACGCAGACGGCATATCCGATTCCGATGCCTGCAATAAGTGCGAACGGAGCCTGAATGAGGTTTCCGTGAAGCACCGCAAAAACAAAAGCCGAGGCAAGAATCGCAAACTTATCGCCATATTTTCTCAGAGGCTGCATAACAACGCCTCTCACCGCAAACTCCTCAACCAGCGGAGGAATAACTGCAATCGAAACGATATAAATCAGTCTTCCGCCGAATCCTGAAGGTACGGAAAATTCGGGCGCCGAAAGATGCACTCCGATTTCGTCCATAAAATCAACGAAAATACCCGTCACATAGTTGCCCGCAAGGCAGACAAGAAATCCGAGAGGCACCGCAAATATCATAAGCTTTGTGTCCACGGGTCTGTCAAGATTGAAAACATCGGTCTGCGTACGTTTTTTTATAAAATATCCGCCTATTCCGAAAGGAATAAGAATGCTGAATATAGAGAAAAATATGTTTACGACGCTCTGAAAATCGGGGTCGGACTCATAGAGCGAGCCGAGCGGACTGAGAAAAATCGGAATCGAAACTATATTCTGAATCAGAACATAGGCGATAATGCTCAGACCTGCAATTTTTCCGATGTATCTTATTTCTTTTCTTTCTTCAATCTTCTTTAAAAAGATTTCTGTAGATTGTGAATAGAATTCGTTCAATTTAATCACCTTTACAGTTCAATTAATGGGTTTTAAACACTTTTTACAAATTTTTTTAATATTATATCCTAAATTTCTATCTCTTACAAGTATTTTAAATTAACTATATGTAAAATATTTGTTGTAAAATTATCAATTTTAGTGTAAACTTATAAAGTATACTTTACAGTAAAGTATGGAAGGATGTAATCAGTATGAAAATCACCAAGAAACAGCTCGAGGAAATGATTTCCGCAAAGCTGTCACACCTTTTCGGCGTATCGCCCAAGGATGCAACCAATGACCAGTTTTACAGAGTGCTTTCAATCATCGCCCGTGACATGGTCAGGAATTCACGCCGTGAATTTGATAAAGTTTCGGCAGAAAAAGAACAGAAAAAGGTTTATTATCTCTGCATGGAATTCCTTATGGGAAGAACCCTTAAGAATACCCTTTACAATCTCAACCTCACCGAAACCGCCAAGAGTGCGCTCGCAACCTTCGGCGTTAAGCTCGACAAGCTCTATGACTGCGAACCGGATGCGGGTCTGGGTAACGGCGGTCTGGGCAGACTCGCAGCCTGCTATCTTGACGCTCTTGCAAATCAGGGCTACAGAGGCATGGGCTACTCTATTCTTTATGAATACGGTATTTTTAAGCAGAAAATTATCGACGGCTGGCAGACCGAGATGCCCGATTTCTGGCTTCCCGGCGGTGAAGTATGGCTTGTTCCCAGAGAGGACAAAACCGTTGAAGTGAAATTCGAAGGCGAAGTTATTGACAACTGGGACGGTCCTTATCACCATGTTGAAATGGTTGGCTGCAGAACAGTCAAGGCAGTTCCCTACGATATGATGGTTGCTGCAAAAGACGGCAAGGGCGCAGCAGTTCTCCGCCTTTGGTCGGCAAAGGTTGACGGCATTGACATGGCAATGTTCAATCAGGGCGACTATATGCGAGCAATGGAAGAAAAGGCTATGGCAGAGGTTATCAGCAAGGTGCTTTATCCAGCAGATAACCATCAGGAAGGCAAGAGTCTCCGTCTTCGTCAGCAGTATTTCCTTGTTTCCGCATCAATTCAGGATATCGTTCAGCGTCACCTGAGAGACTACGGTTCACTCGAAAACTTCGCCGAAAAGAACGCAATCCACATTAACGACACTCATCCCACTCTTGCAATTCCCGAGCTTATGAGAATCATGCTTGACGAATGCGGCTACGGCTGGGATGATGCATATTCAATCGTTGAGCAGGTTTGCGCTTATACAAACCACACCGTTATGGCTGAAGCTCTCGAATGCTGGGGCGAGGATTTGTTCAAGCGTCTTCTTCCCAGAATTTATCAGATTGTAAAAGAAATTGACAACCGTTTCAGAAGCAAAATCTGGAATCTGACAGGCGATGCAGGCAGAGTTGAAAGAATGGCTGTTATTTCAAACGGTGCAGTAAGAATGGCTAACCTTTGCGTTGCGGTTTGCCACAAGGTGAACGGTGTTTCCGCTCTTCACAGCCAGATTCTCAAGGATACCATTTTCCGTGAATTCTACACTCTTGAGCCCGATAAGTTCACAAACGTAACAAACGGTATTGCTCACCGCCGCTGGCTCTGCCAGGCAAACCCCGGACTCACAAAGTCACTCACAGGAATTATCGGCGACGGCTTCGTTTACGATGCAAGCGAGCTTGCAAAGCTGCGCGAATACGCAGACGACAAAACCGTGCTCGATGAACTTCGCAAAATCAAAACTGCAAACAAGCAGAATTTTGCAAAGATTGTCAAGAGCAAAACAGGCATCAGCCTTGACCCGAACTCAATCTTTGACGTTCAGGTTAAACGTCTTCATGAGTATAAGCGTCAGCACCTCAATGCTTTCAATATTCTTGCAAAATATCTTGAAATCAAAGCAAATCCCAACGGCAATTATACTCCTCACACTTATATTTTCGGCGCAAAAGCAGCTTCGGGCTACTTCATGGCAAAGAAAATCATCGAATTCATCTGCGCTCTTGCAGACCTTATCAATAACGACCCCGATGTAAAAGACCTGCTCAAGGTTGTTTACATGGAAGATTATAACGTTACCATGGCGGAAGCTCTTATGCCCGCAGCGGATATCAGCGAACAGATTTCTCTTGCAGGTACGGAAGCAAGCGGCACAGGCAACATGAAGCTCATGATTAACGGTGCGATCACCCTTGGTACAATGGACGGCGCAAACGTTGAGATTTATGATGCCGTAGGTCCCGAAAACATCATCATCTTCGGCATGAGCACTCCCGAAGTCAATGAGCTTAAGAGAAGCGGCTATGTTCCTCAGAATTACTATAACAACAACGCCGAGCTCAACAATCTCATCAACTTCATCGGCAAGGGTATCGGAGGCAAGATGTTCGGCGAAATCGGCGGCTCGATTATTCATCACGACCCCTATATGGTTCTTGCCGACTTTGCGGACTACAGAAACGCACAGAAGCTTGCAGAAGAAATCTGGCAGGATACCGAAAGATGGAACAAAATGTCACTCATGAACATCTCGGGCGCAGGAATCTTCGCTGCAGACCGCTCCATCAACGACTATGCAAGAAATATCTGGCATTGCGAAAAGCTTGATATGAGAAGCAAGAAGAAATAAAAAAACTCAAGGCGGTTTCATCAGAAGCCGCCTTAACAATAGGTAATACCATGACCGATACATATTTTATGAACCTTGCAATTGAACAGGCAAAACTTGCCGCTGATGAGCTTGAAGTGCCCGTCGGTGCTGTTATTGTGCGCAACGGCGAGGTTGTTTCTGTCGGTCGCAACCGCCGTGAATACGGCAAAAACGCTCTTGCCCATGCCGAAATTGAGGCGATTGACCTTGCCTGCAAAAAGCTCGGCGGCTGGAGACTCTGGGAATGCGAGATGTATGTAACTCTCGAACCCTGCCCGATGTGTACGGGGGCAATCATAAATTCGCGCATCCGCCGTCTTGTTTTCGGTGCATCGGATTATAAAGCAGGCTCATGCGGCTCGGTAGTCAATCTTTTTGACCTGCCGTATAATCACAAGCCCGAAGTCGTGGCAGGTTTCATGCAGGAGGACTGCGCCGCATTGCTCTCCGATTTTTTTGCGGAGTTGAGAAGAAGAAAAAATGAAGAAAAATAAACTCAGACTTATATATACAATTATATTCGTATTGCTTTTTGCAACCGAAGTTGCAATAGCGGTTTTTGTACACGACAGCTTTGTCAGACCTTTCGTCGGCGATGTTCTCGTGGTCATGCTCGTTTGTGCTTTTCTTCGGATATTCATCCCCGAAAAAATAAAGCTCATGCCCGTTTTCGCAACGGTTTTTGCGGTGACGGTTGAAGTTTTGCAGTATTTCGACTTTGTGAAACTTCTCGGACTTGAAAACAACTCCGTTCTCAGCACGGCTCTCGGAAGAACATTTGATATAAAGGATATTATATGCTACATCATCGGCGGAGCAATTTTTTATGCCGCTGAAACAGTATTAAGGAGGAGTAAGCATGAACATTGATTCGGTTCTGCTTGCAATTGAATTAATCGGTACGGTTGCGTTTGCGATAACGGGCGTTATCACCGCACTCGAAAAGAAATTCGATATTTTCGGTGCAATTGTTCTCGGAACGGTAACGGCAGTCGGAGGAGGCATAGTGAGAGATATTATTCTCGGCTATCTTCCGCCCATGGCATTCCGCAAATCCGTTTATGCAATAACAGCCGTTGTGACTTCTCTGGTTGTTTTCATAATTGCATATTTTTTCGGCAGAAAAATCCAGAAGCATTACGATGTTTATTCGCAGGTCATCAATATTTTTGACTCGATAGGTCTTTCGGTTTTTGTTATCGGCGGTGTCAACAGCGCAATTTCCTGCGGTTTTGAGGAAAATATGTTCCTCACCGTTTTTGTCGGCACGCTCACGGGAGTCGGCGGCGGTGTCATGCGTGATATAATGGCAGGCAGAGTACCGAAAATCCTCCGCAAAAGAGTTTATGCTCTTGCGGCAATTATCGGCTCGGTTTTATACTACATACTTATTCATTATCAGCTCTGCTCATCATCCCTCGCAATCATAATCGGTGCGGGCTCGGTTATCGTAATCCGAATTCTCGCAACAATATTCCATTGGAATTTACCGACGGTTAAAAATCTTGAAGAATAAAGCAAAGGCACACTTCAAACCGAAGTGTGCCTTATTTTTATGATACTGTATACTTTGCCGTATAACCCATATAAGCACTGCCCGAATAATAAGCAAAGCTTCCTTCTTTGGATTTTGTTTTTCCTGCAACAACGAAATTCGCACCTATGCAAGCAACGCAGGCTGCCGAATCCTCTGCTTCGCCTGCCTGAGCAACCAATTGACGGGTTGTTCCCGAAGAATTGATGTAACACACAAAACCGTCGGTTTCTCCCGCATTGCCCATTGACGCAAATTCACGGTTGGTCGAAGTTGTGTAACCCGATACGGCATAACCTTTTGAGCCTTTGGCAATATCGGTTATATAGTCGTTTCCGTAACCTGAAAGGACTTTTGTCCAGTTGAGTATGCCGTAGGTACCGATGCTTAAAACCAACGCATCCGTACCGCCGCAGTTGTGAACATCCGAAAGAGTACCGTCGGGCACGGTTGTTGTGAACAGCTCATACTGTCCGCCGACAATGCATCCGCCTGAGCCGTCTGCCTGAACCGCTCTGAACTCATCTCTGCCGCTTGAAGCAATAACATAATACCACTGTCTTACGCCCGAATGATTATATTTTAAAATTACGGTATCGGTATAGCCGCCCTTAAGTCCGTTGAACAGAGCAAAATCACCGTCGGTTGAACTTGTTGTGCATGAAACAAAGATATTTCCGCTGCTGTCGGCACTTATTCCGTCAACCGAGCCGCCCTTTGCACCGCTGAGACTCTTGCTCCAGAGAATATTGAATTCCGTATCAAAATGGATAATAACCGCACTGTTTCCGCTGTAGCCTTCGAAATCGCCGCTTGTTGAAGCGGTTTTTCCTCCAACGGCAAATCCCTTTGTTGTTTTGGCAACGCAGTTGAAAACATCAGAGTTTTTGCCGCCCATGATTTTCCGCGAAATAACGCTGCCGTCGTCTCCCGAAAGCATATAAATGACAGCCTCGGCAACACCTTTTTCTTCAAGCGTCGCAGCATCATTGATGCTGTGATATCCGACCGCTATGACATTTCCGTCGGAAAGGACTGCTATATCATTAATATATACGCCTTCATCAAAGCTTCCCAAAGTTTTTATCCATTCGGTTTTACCGTTTGAATCCAGCTTTGTAATAAATGAATAAGGTAACAGCCAGCCGTATTCGAATCTGTCCGCAAAAACTCCCGTTGAAGAAGTTGTTGTACCGCAGGCGAAATATCCGCCGTCGCCCGAAGGCTCAATAGCTCTGTAAACATCGTTGCCGTTTCCGCCGAAAAGCGTAACGGCAGAGTCGTTTCCGCTTATTCCGTATCTTACGGACTCACGCATAACAATATCAAAGCTCTGAATTCTGCCTTCATCATCATATGTATGGAATTCCCCGATATCAATGTTTGAACCGTTCTCATAAAGCTTACCGTTGTTTTCGCAAATCCAGCCGAGAAATTCACCTTCCTGAGATGTCACGGTGGGGTCTTTTCTGACGGTGAGAGAAGTTATATTTGCGGTACTGTAACTGCGTTTGGAAATAAGATTTCCCCTGCAGTCAAAATATGAGAGAGTAAATTTCGCATAATTGGTTACAGGCTTTACGCTGACGGTGCACTTATCATAAAATCCGCCGTCATCGGATATGGCATAGACAGTTGCCGTGCCTTCGGCTCTGCCCTTTACCATTCCTTCGGAAACTTCCGCAACCGCAGTGTTATCCGAATACCAGGTAACATTTCTGTTTTTGGCCATTTTGGGGTCAATTTTTGCACGGAGATATGCTTTTTTACCCACTTCAACGGCTATTTTATCTTGGTCCAGCTCCAGCTGAGTGACCGCAACAAGAAAATCCGCGCCGGATTTTATAAAGAAATCATTAAGCAGAGTGCGGAAAACCTTCCTGAAATGAAGAACAAGTCCGTTTTCAACGGGAATGCCGTTTGCTCTTTCAGAAACGCCTGAAATTACCGCATCGTGAATATCAAGTGCATCAGCACCAATTGTGAACACCGAAAAAATCATAGCAAGCGCTAAAATCATTGCTGTCAGTTTCTTCATTCCGTCACTCTCCTTTCTGTAGCGATATTTTTGTATTGTATATTTTATCATAAAACTGTCAAAAAATCAACCTTTGACAATATTATACAGATTATCCTCAATCAATCTATTGATTATAATCTTCCGGTATGTTATATTTATTTCAGAATGTTTTTCAGGAGGAAAATATTATGTGCAATTGTCAGGGACCCATGAGTGATTTCTCATTGCTTTCGGATATTCTCGAAAGATACGGGGATTCCTCAAGCAATCTCATCACCATTCTTCAGAAGGCTCAGGATATCTACGGCTATCTTCCCAAGGACGTTATGTATCATATCGCAGAAAAAATCGGTGTTACACCTGCTGATATAGTCGGTGTTGCAACCTTCTATTCGCAGTTCAGGCTTGCACCGATAGGAAAATATCTTATCATGTCTTGCCAGGGCACAGCTTGCCACGTCAACGGAAGCGAAAGGGTCAGCGCCGCAATTTCCGAATATCTCGGAATCGGCAACGGCGAAACAACCGCTGACGGTCTTTTCACTCTCGAAAACGTCGCCTGTCTCGGCTGCTGCTCGCTTGCACCCGTTATCATGATTAACGGCGAAGCATACGGCAATCTCACTCCCGATTCGGCAGTTGCCGTTATCAAGGAAATTCAGTCAAAGGAGGGCAAATGATGCGTATTATCATCGGCGAAGGCTCATGCGGTGTTGCCGCAGGTGCCGCAAAGGTTCATAATGCAATTGCCGCTCTTATGAACGGAAACGAAAGTTTTTCTCTCGGCAGCACAGGCTGTATCGGTATGTGCTACCTTGAACCCATTGTTGATATTTATGACGGAAATAATCTTGTTCACCGTCTCGTAAAAGTTTCTGCAAACGATGCGGAAGCTATCGTAAAGGCTGTTGAAACAAAGGATTTTTCACTTGTTGAACACATTATGATTTCGGAGGATGACAAAGAATTCCTCAGCCGTCAGACAAGAATCGCTCTTCGTCACTGCGGTCTTATCGACCCCGAATCCCTTGAGGATTACAGAAACGCAGACGGCTATCTGGGTCTTGAAAAAGTTCTCAGAACAATGACTCCCGAGCAGGTTATTGAAGAAATCAAGATTTCGGGACTTGCAGGCAGAGGCGGGGCAGGCTTCCCCACATGGTTTAAGTGGAACGCCGCACGTCAGGGCGAGGGCGAAGAAAAATACCTCATCTGTAATGCAGACGAGGGCGACCCCGGTGCATTCATGGACAGAGCGCTCATCGAATCCGACCCTCACAGCCTTATTGAAGGCATGCTTATCGGCGCTTATGCAATCGGCGCAAAAGAAATGATTGTTTATGTAAGAGCAGAATACCCCCTTGCCATCATTCATCTTGAAAAAGCGATTGAACAGGCAAAGGAGGCAAATCTTCTCGGAAAGAATATTCTCGGCACGGATTTCTCATGCGAAATGAGAATCAAGGCAGGCGCAGGTGCATTCGTATGCGGCGAAGAAACCGCACTTATCGAATCACTCGAAGGCAAGAGAGGTATGCCCAGACTCAAGCCTCCCTTCCCTGCACAGAAGGGTTACATGGATAAACCCTCAAACATCAATAATGTTGAAACATTTGCAAACGTTGCCTGGATTATGAATAACGGTGGCGAAGCTTTTGCGGCTATGGGTACTGAAAACAGCAAGGGCACAAAGGTTTTTGCTCTTACGGGCAAAATCAAAAAAGGCGGTCTTGTTGAAATTCCCATGGGCAAAACTCTGCGTGACGTTATCTACGGAATCGGCGGCGGCATAAAGGGCGACAAAACCTTCAAGGCGGTCCAGATGGGCGGACCTTCCGGCGGGTGCATTCCCGCACATCTTCTTGACACCATTATCGACTACAAAGCTCTTGCCACAACGGGTGCAATCATGGGCTCGGGCGGTATGGTTGTTATGGATGAAAGCACATGCATGGTCGGTATGGCTAAATTCTTCCTTGATTTCACCGCACTCGAATCCTGCGGAAAATGCGTGCATTGCCGAATAGGCACTGCAAGAATGCAGGAAATACTTACAAGAATCGTCAACGGCGAAGGTAAAGAAGGCGACATCGAGCTTCTCGAAGAGCTTTGCGAAGCAATCAAGGACGGAGCTCTCTGCGGTCTGGGTCAGACTGCACCCAACCCCGTTTTAACAACAATCCGCTATTTCAGAGACGAATATGAATCTCATATCAACGAAAAGAGATGTCCTGCCAAGGAATGTGCTCCGCTTCTCACATATTCAATCGACGCCGATAAATGTAAGGGCTGTACTCTCTGCGCCAAGAAATGTCCCGCAAAGGCAATCACGGGTGCAGTCAAAGCGGCTCATATCATTGATTCGGACATCTGCATCCGCTGCGGTCAGTGCGTAAATTCCTGCCGCTTCGGTGCTATCATTGTAGAATAAGGAGGCGGCAAAATGGAACAGATTAAAATTACTATAAACGGCAAAGAAATAATCGGCAACAAGGGCGACACCATTCTCAGAATTGCCGCTGCAAACGGAATTGAAATTCCCAATCTTTGCTATAACGGCAATCTTAAAATATACGGCGCTTGCGGTATCTGTGTTGTTGAAGCAGAGGGAATTCCCAAGCTTCTCAGAGCTTGCTCCGCAATCGCAACCGACGGCATGGTTATCAGCACAAATTCACCCAGAGTAAAGAGAGCCAGAAATATCGCTCTCGAACTCATCATGAGTGACCACGAGGGTGACTGCGCAGGTCCTTGCCATCTTAACTGCCCTGCTCACACGGATATTCAGGGTTATCTCAAGCAGATAGCTCTCGGAAATGACAGCGAGGCTGTTAAAATCATCAAAGAAAAGATTTCCATTCCTGCATCAATCGGCAGAGTTTGTCCTCATCCCTGCGAAACTCACTGCAGACGTGCGCTTGTTGAAGAACCTCTTTCAATAGCTTTCCTCAAAGCTTTTGCAGCGGATAACGACCTTGCATCGGGCAATCCCTATGCACCCGAAATTGCAGAATCAACAGGCAAAAAGGTTGCTGTTATCGGCGGCGGTCCTGCAGGTCTTAATGCGGCATACTATCTCCGCCTGGCAGGTCACGATGTTACGGTTTATGAAGCTATGCCCGAAATGGGCGGTATGCTCAGATACGGCACCCCCGAATACAGACTTCCCAAGGCTGTTCTTGCAAGCGAGGTTGAACTCATTGCAAAAACAGGCGTCGTTATGAAAAACAACGTTAAAATCGGCAAGGACATTTCTTTTGAAGAACTTAAAAATTCCAACGATGCCGTTCTTATCGCAATCGGCGCTTGGAAAGGAAGCGGCGTAGGCTGCAAGGGCGAAGAGCTTGCGGGCGTACTGAGCGGAATTGATTTCCTCCGCGATGTAAACATGGGCAATATTCCCGATGTCGGCAAAGCAGTTGCGGTTGTCGGCGGCGGTAACACCGCAATGGATGCCTGCCGCACAGCTGTAAGATGCGGCGCGGAAAACGTTTATGTTATCTACCGCAGAACAAGAGCAGAAGCTCCTGCAGAAGATATCGAAATCGAAGAAGCAATGGAAGAAGGCGTACAGTTCCTTTTCCTC
Organism: Acutalibacteraceae bacterium; assembly: GCA_045602965.1. Taxonomy (GTDB): domain Bacteria; phylum Bacillota; class Clostridia; order Oscillospirales; family Acutalibacteraceae; genus CAG-177. The sequence goes on from JAZSCO010000107.1 coordinate 23,252, forward strand.
ACAAATCCCGACGAAATCATCGGCGAAAATGGCAAAGTAAAAGCTGTCAGACTTCAGGTTATGCAGCTCGGTGAGCCTGATGCTTCGGGCAGACGTAAACCCGTACCCGTCGAGGGCGAATTCAAAACAATTGAGGTTGATACGGTCATCGCCGCAATCGGTCAGAAATGCCTTCCCACGGGATTTGAAGAAATCGGCATGACAAAATGGGGAACAATCGTTGCTGACGAAGTAACGGGTCTTACCAATATCGAAGGCGTATTTGCCGCAGGCGACGCAACCAACAACGGCGCTTCAATTGCAATCGACGCAATCGCAGAGGCAAACAAGGCTGCAAGAGCAATCGACGCTTACCTTATCGGTATGCCTCTTGAATTCCACGAGCCTTATTATTCAGAAAGAAACGTTACCGCAGAAATGCTCTCCGACAGAGAAAAAGCACCCAGAGCGGTTATGCCCGTCAAAGACCCCGAATACAGAAAGCATAACTTTGAGGCTGTTATCAACGGATTCTCCGAAGATCAGGCAAGAAACGAAGCAAAACGCTGCCTTGAATGCGGCTGCCATGACTATGCGGACTGCAAGCTTATCCGCTACGCAAATCTTGACCCGATTAATCCCGACAGACTTGCAGGCGCAAAGCACGAATGCTTTATGGAGCAAAAACTTGTTTCCATTGAGCGTGACCAGGGCAAATGCATTCTCTGCAACCTCTGCGTGCGCACCTGCAAAGAAGAAGCACAGAAGGGCATTCTCGGTCTTGTCGGCAGAGGCTTCAAGACGGTTATCAGACCCGAATTTGATAATCCTGAAACAATTGCCGTATGCAAAGACTGCATGAAGTGCGCCAACATCTGCCCCACAGGCGCATTGAAAATACTTTAATATACAGCAAAACGGCGGCTGCTTGGTTGCAGCCGCCGTTGTTATTTATTCGGTTGTTACCGCCTCGGATTGTTCAGGAAGAGTTGTTTCTTCGGGAATGCCTGCAAATTCGGTTGACTGTATTTCATCGACATATTGATATCCTCTGAGTTTTACGGTTGAATGGTCATCATAATCAAAATAGAAATCGGTTGTCTGTGTTTTATATTCACCCGACAAAACAGCATTTTCATATTCATCATGATAGCAGAAAAGCAATAAATACAGACATTTTGCTAAACATTTTTCTTTTCAATCATATTTCCTCCTTAATTTTATCATTCAGAATTATTAGTGTCAAATTACAGCTTTGTTATCCTTATGACACTTTTGTAACCTGTAAACAAGCCATCGAAAACGCCTTCTTTCACCATATAGGGATTTATTCACTTTTTATAAGACCCTTTATTTTGCTTTCATACTTATGGCGAATTTTGTAAGATATCACGCAGATTTTTCTGCTTTTTCAGAAATTCTCTGTCTTCAACAAACCGGAATCCTTTAATTCGTGTATTTCGACCATAAAAAATGCCTCACCGTCAGCGGTGAGGCATTACTTTTTTATTGATTAAAATGTTTTTACAAGCTCCTTGAGATATTCCTTGAATCCGTCGCCGATTTCGGGATGGTCAAGTGCAACCTCGCAGTTTGCTTTCATGATTCCGAGCTTATTACCCATATCGTATCTCTTGCCGTCGAAGTCATAAGCGAGAAGCTTATCGTTCATGCCAAGCTCTGTGAATACATCGGTAAGATAGAATTCCTTGCCTTCAGGAGTTGCTGCAATACCTTTTTCGATAAGGTCGAATGCTTCGGGAGGAAGAACAACTCTGCCGAGAATAGCAAAGAGCGAAAGAATCTGGTCATCTGTGGGTTTCTCAATAATCTGACGGCAGGTCATCGCTCTGTCTTCGCCCTCAATGGGTGAAACATCAAGTGTGCAGTAAAGCTTGATAAGCTCTCTTGTAACTTCCTTTACACCAACAACGCCCTTGCCGTATTTTTCATAGCAACGGGTAAGCTGTGCAGTTACGGGGTCCTCAGAAATAATAACGTCATCACCGTAAAGAACGGCAAAAGGTTCATTGCCGACAAAGCTCTTGCCGCAGAGAAGTGCGTGTGCAAGACCCTTTGTTTCTTTCTGACGGATAAAATATATGTTTGCAAGGTTTGCGCAAGCCTTTACGTCCTCATAAAGCTTTGCCTTTGAGGGGTTGCCTGCAAGACCTGCTTCAAGCTCAAAGGAATGGTCAAAATGGTCTTCAATTGCGCCCTTACCTCTGTTTGTGATGATAAGAATATCTTCAATTCCCGCTGCAACTGCTTCTTCAACGATATACTGAATTGCGGGTTTATCAACGATATTGAGCATTTCCTTGGGCACTGCCTTTGATGCGGGAAGAACTCTTGTTCCGAGACCTGCTGCAGGGATAATCGCTTTTCTGACTTTCATGTTTAACCCTCCGAATATTATAATGAATTTGTTATAAAATCTGCCGCATAAACCATAATGTTTATAAAAAAGTTGTAGCCGATAACGCTTAATGCAAATGCGAAAGCGGAAAGTCCGCCTTTTCTTGCAAGCATGAGCTTACGCATATTTTCTTCTTTTACGGAATCGTTTATTTCTTTCATGTCTTCCATGACTTTTTTATAGTAAAGTTTATCCGCAACAAGCGCTGCAAGAAGACTGATTCCGAAGTTGATTGCTGAGCTTATCAGGAGAGGTTTTGCGATTTTTTTGTAATAATCCATGCTCGCCCCTACCATTTTTTCTTCGTAAGCAGCAATTTCTTCCTCAGTTGCACTCTTATAATCAAATGTGCCGTAACTGCTGAGAAATTCTTCTGTATGAACCGAAATATCGGCTGTGAGTCCCGACAGCATCATCGAAACGGTTGCAAAAACAACGATGAAAAACACGCCTGCTTTATAAAGTTTCCTGTAGAAAAACCAGTACGGTGCAAAAAAGAACGCCGCAAAGTTTACCGAAAGCTTTTTACCGTCCGCAAATTTTTTGAATTTACGCAGATAGCGGTGCGAACTTGCCTGAACATATGTCGCAATATCGCCTGCTTTCCGCTCTGCGATAACGTCATCCGGACTAAATTCGGATTTTAACATATAGGGATTAGTGTTGAAAAATCCGCCCTGCACAGCCAAAGGCATTCCGCAGTTTTTACAATGCTTTGCATCGGAATCGTTTTTTGTTCTGCAACGTGAACAAACAATATTTTCCACCCCGTCTTCACCGAAAAGCGCTCCGCAGTTTCCGCAATGAAGACTGTCATTGGGATTTTCACTTCCACAGATGTGACAGATTCTTGAATCGGGAGTCACTTCACTTACAGTTTCGGCCGGCTGAGGTTTTTGATCTCTTTCCCAGATATAGCCCGAATCATGGAGCGAAGCGTTTGCACAATGACCTGACTGCATCCAGCATTCTCTGTGCTGCGGAGTTGCGCAAACAGGACAAACAACGATATCTTCTTCGTTATGCATCAGTTTTCCGCAATGCGCACAAATCAGATTTTCATAATTCACGGGCAATCATCTCCTTCCAAATATATACTTATACATCTATATATTGTAACTAATTATCGGATAAATTTCAATTATTAATTAAAAAATATTTAAACTTCTTTACAATTTATTAATTATTAGTTATAATATAGGATGAAAAATTATGCATCAGGAGATTTAATATGGTTCAGTTTGAAGAATTAAGACTTTCACTTCTTGATTATGAAGAAAAATTAAAGCAGCTTCGCGAAGCTCTCGGTCTTGACGATATGAATAAAGAAATCGAAACTCTCGAGGAGCAGACTGCTCAGGAAGGTTTCTGGAATGACCTTGCAAATTCGCAGAAAGTTCAGCAGAGAATCAGCCAGCTTAAAAACAAGGTCGGCGCATACAACGCTCTCGAAAACGAATATAACGACACTCTAGTTCTTATCGAGCTTTCAAATGAAGAGGAAGACCTCGATATGTTTGACGAATGCAAGGCAAGCTTTGACGCTTTCGTCGAAAAGCTCGATGCCATGACTCTCAGCACTCTTCTTTCGGGTGAATACGACTCAAAGAATGCAATTCTCACCTTCCACGCAGGTGCAGGCGGTACAGAAGCTCAGGACTGGAATCAGATGCTCGTAAGAATGTATCAGCACTGGGGCGAAAAGCACGGCTTCAAGGGCAGCATGATTGACTTCCTTGACGGCGACGAAGCAGGTCTTAAGTCTGCAGTTCTTGTTGTTGAAGGCGAAAATGCTTACGGCTATCTCAAAGGAGAAATGGGCGTTCACCGTCTTGTCCGTGTTTCACCGTTTGACGCATCAGGCAGACGCCATACTTCGTTCGCTTCTCTCGAAGTTATGCCCGAAATCGACGATACCGTTGAAGTTGAAATCAATCCCGACGACCTGAGAATCGACTACTACCGTTCAAGCGGTGCAGGCGGTCAGAAGGTTAACAAAACATCATCCGCAGTTCGCATCACACATATCCCCACGGGTATTGTTTGCGCCTGCCAGGTTGAAAGAAGCCAGCATCAGAACAGAGATGTTGCAATGAAGATGCTTAAATCCAAGCTTATTGAAATCAAGGAAAGAGAACATCTCGATAAGATTGACGACATCAAGGGCGAACAGCGTGAAATCGCATGGGGCAGCCAGATACGTTCCTATGTTTTCATGCCCTACACCCTTGCAAAAGACCACAGAACAGGCTTTGAAGCAGGTAATATCAACGCTGTTATGGACGGCGACATTGACGGCTTCATCAACGCCTACCTCAAAATGG
>JAZSCO010000108.1:0-5487 GCA_045602965.1 Acutalibacteraceae bacterium
ATAGAAAAGAGACTGCCATTGACGGACCATTCCGAGAACGCCGTTGTTCATAATCAGGATAACAAGCAGAACGTTATAAGTAACAACGGTTGCAAGCTCCTGAAGAGTCATACCGAAACTGCCGTCACCCGTTACAAGAACGCTTCTCTCCTTTGTGCCGAATGCCGCACCGATTGCCGCACCCGTTCCGAAGCCCATAGTGCCGAGCCCGCCGCTTGAAACAAAACGCCTTGAAGTTCTGAAATTAAGGTTTTGTGCCGACCACATCTGATGCTGACCGACGTCGGTGCAAACGGCGGTGTTTTCGCCGAGATATTTGTTAAGAGTCAGAATTGCGTTTCTCGGCGTAAGACCTTCACGGTTATCGGTAAAGCGTTCTTCATCTTTCAGAAAATCAGTCACTTTTGCCGCCCATTCAGTTTTTTTGTTTTCAACCAACATCGGCAGAAGCTTTTGAAGCGTAAGCTTCACGTCACCCCGAAGTCCGCAGGCGGCATTGACCGTTTTGCACAGCTCCGAGCCGTCAACATCAATGTGAATGATTTTTGCACCCGTTGCAAATTTTTGACGGTTACCCGTAACACGGTCATTGAAACGAACGCCGAGAGAGATTATGCAGTCTGAGTTGTGCATTGCCATTGACGATGCGTAATGACCGTGCATCCCCTGCATACCTAAAAATCTCGGATTATCCGTCGGAATTGCGGAAAGACCCATAAGTGAACACCCAACGGGAGCATCGATTTTTTCAGCAAGAGCAAGCATTTCCTCTTGTGCATTTGCTGTTATAAGTCCGCCGCCGAAATAGATAAACGGACGTTTTGATGAGTTTATCAGCTTTGCCGCTTCTTCAATCCGCATATCCTTTGCGGCGTGGCTTTTTTCTTTTTCTGCAGGCGGTTTAGGTTCATATTCGCACGCTGCAATCTGCACATTTTTTGGAACATCAATGAGCACGGGTCCTGGTCTGCCCGACTTTGCAAGCACAAACGCTTCACGGATTGTATCCGCCAGATCTTCAACCTCGCCCACGAAGTAATTATGTTTGGTTATCGGCAAAGTAACGCCCGTTATGTCGATTTCCTGAAAGCTGTCCGAGCCTATCTGCGTTGTGGGAACGTTGCCGCAGATTGCAACCATCGGAATCGAATCGAGATAAGCGGTTGCGATGCCTGTTACAAGATTTGTTGCACCAGGACCCGACGTTGAAATAACAACGCCGACCTTGCCCGTTGTGCGTGCATATCCGTCTGCGGCGTGTGCCGCACCTTGTTCGTGGGCGGTGAGGATATGCGTTATTTCATTCTGATATTTATAAAGCGAATCGTAAACGTTCAGAATCTGACCGCCGGGATAACCGAAAACGGTTTCGCATCCTTGCTCAATCAAGGTTCTGACGATTATATCCGCACCTGATAATTTCACATTATCACTTCCTCTCAAGCTTTATTTCTACGGGATAATATCCCACTCGCTATTTTGGTGAGTCCATCATTTCGATACCTCCGCAACGGTATCAATTTCAACAAGCACGTTTTTCGGAAGTTCTTTAACTGCAACGCATGAGCGTGCGGGCTTGCCCGTGAAATATCTGCCGTAAACCTCGTTGAATGCAGCGAAATCGCTCATATCTTTAAGGAAACAAACCGTTTTGACAACATTTTCAAGACTGCTGCCCGCCGCTTCAAGAACAGCTTTTAAATTCTTGCAAACCTGCTCGGTCTGCTCCGTTATTGTCTGCGCTTCAACCGCACCGCTTTCGGGGTTAATGGATATCTGTCCCGATGTGAAAACAAGTCCGTTTGTAATAATCGCCTGCGAATACGGTCCGATTGCATCGGGTGCATTTTTTGTATATACAACATTCATAATAATTCTCCTTATTCTACGATTTTGAAACCCTCTTTTTTGAGTGCTTCTTTAATTTCGAGTACATGGTCGTAATTACGGGTTTCCATTGTAATTCGCAGATAACAGCCGTTTACGCTTTCCGTGCTGCCTGCACGCTCGTGATGAACGCCCGTAACGTTGCCGCCACAGTCTGCAATAATTCTTGAAACATCCTTAAGCTGGCCCGGTTTATCAATCAGTTCAATCAGCATACTCGATGTTCTGCCCGATTTGATAAGACCTCGTTTAATTACTCTTGAAAGACTTGTGACGTCTATGTTTCCGCCCGAAACAAGGCTTACAACCTTCTTTCCCTGAATAGGGAATTTATTGAACATCGCCGCCGCAACGGAAACAGCTCCCGCACCTTCGGCAATCATTTTCTGCTTTTCGATAAGTTCAAGAATTGCGCCTGCGATTTCATCTTCGGTAACAAGTGCGATATCATCAACATATTTGTTAATCAGTTCAAAGGTGTGTTCACCGGGTTGCTTGACGGCAATGCCGTCTGCGATTGTGGAAACAGAATCAAGGCATTCGATATTTCCGCTTTTGAGTGAATTGAACATACTCGGTGCACCTGCCGCCTGAACACCGTAAACCTTGATTGAGGGTCGAATTGATTTGAGCGCATATGCAACACCCGAAATAAGACCGCCGCCGCCAATCGGAACGATAACCGCATCAACGTCGTCAAGGTCGCTTGCAATTTCGAGACCGATTGTGCCCTGACCTGCAATAACCGCTTCATCGTCAAAAGGATGAACAAAGGTGTAACCCATTTCATCCTTCAGCTGAAGAGCCTTTGCATAAGCGTCGTCATAGCAACCGTTGACAAGGCAAACGTCCGCACCGTAGCTCTTTGTTGCCTCAACCTTTGAAATCGGTGCGCTGTCGGGCAGGCAAATCAGCGACTTGATTCCGTGCTTTGACGCTGCAAGAGCAACGCCCTGGGCGTGATTTCCTGCCGAACACGCTATAACTCCTCTTGCTTTTTCCTCATCGGAAAGTGTAGCGATTTTATAGCCTGAGCCTCTTAGCTTGAAAGAACCCGTTTTCTGAAGGTTTTCGGGTTTCAGATATAGTCGGCAATCCGCCGCAATTCCGTTTGAGGGAACAACCTTTGTTGCTCTTATAATGTCCTTAAGCACCACCTGTGCTTCAAAAATCTTGTCAAGCGTCAACATTTCACTACACTCCATTCGTGATAGAATAAAAACAAAAAATCCCATCTCTTTAATAAAATTAAAGAGACAGGATTTCTAATACAAAATAATTAAAAATCTTGCGGTACCACTCTTCTTGCCGCCCCGAAAGGCGACCACTCACTGCGACCAACATCGCGCCCTGCTGTAACGGTCAGGCTCCGTCCTCCCTATATATCAAAAGATTGGTTCGGGTAGGCTGCTCAGAGGAGAGCTCGCAAATAAGACCTTCCGTTGACTCGCACCATCCGTCAACTCTCTGAAGCAGGTACAAACCGCTTATTCCTCGTCATAGCTTTTATGGTAGTAACACTACAAAAAACACGACTAACATCGCTCCCCGCTGTAACGGTCGGGCTCCGTCTGCCTTACTCAAACTTTTTCTGGCTCGCCGCTCTGAGGTGATTTAGCCTTGATAAATCCGTCCGCCGATTCACACCAACCATCGGCTCTCTGGTGCGGGATTGATCTGCCGCTCCTCGTCATTGCGTTTATGAATTATTGAATTGCTATCATTATAGCACCGTGAAAAACTGCCGTCAATTGCAATTTTTCACAAAAAATTATTCGCTTTATCGATTTAAAGTTTTGCACTTTTAACAAAGTAGTGCGACGCATTATTTTATAAAATATTTTAACAAAAATTTTTCTCTCATTGAAACTTGATACCGCAGAAAAAACTGTTATAAAATATTTTTGAATTTCAGGAAATATTTATTCCGTTCCACTCCTTTATAAATGGGAGGATAAAAATTCTTCGTAGTGAGGTGATGCAATTATATCGGATAACCCTAAAATCAGTTACATAGTCAAACTCCCGAATCAGATAATTACGATTCCGCAGGACAGTCATCGTGCTTGGCTTCCGCTTTTCTATGCGCTGCCCAAAGAACTCGTGCAGAAACGGAAATATTCCTTTCAAAACCATATTGATTATTGATTCGAAAAGTATCTCATACGGAGAATTTTTAGACACCCACTCAAAAAACAAGAAAAATAAACAAGCAGACAAAGACAGTCACGATTAATTTCGTGGCTGTCTTTTGATGCCCGAAAGGAGGATTTCAGAAATGAGACGATAGAAATGTTTCAAACAATCAACGCATCGTTTTGAGAAAATGCATCGGAAAACACGGTGCTTTTCACGGCTCTTAAACCGAGAAAAAATCACGAAAATCAGCCGGTTTTGGCAGAAAGGAGGCAAAATGAAAACAGGATTAACAAAGCGTCAGAAAGATACTGTTATCTGCTTTAACGAAGAAAGTGACATCATTGATGTACGCACACATAATACGGATTTGAGAAACAGACTTTCAGAATTCAGCGAGCAATATCCAGACTGTTGCAAACTGACAGACGATGACGAACACGGCGGATTGCTTTTTGAAATTCTCAAAGGCAGATTGAGTTTCAGACTTACCGCACCGTATTCAGAAGAACGCAGAAACAGTTTAAGCGAAAATGCGAAAAAACACGGAATAAATCACGGCAAAAAAATTGATGAAATGGTTTGATTGAATGTGAGGTTGTTTTCTGTGTATGCGTGTGCTATAATCATCTCTATAAATAAGAATTTGACGGTCAAATTTCACTCCACCATAGGTTTACTTCTCCTCACTAAACCAATGGTAGGTGTATTTAATGCGAAATAGCAGTTACACTGTATGCGAAAGGAGGCAGCCTATGAATCAAATAAAAATAGGCAGATTTATTGCCGAATGCAGAAAGAAAGCAAACTTAACACAAATGCAGTTGGCAGAAAAACTGGGTATCACCGATAAAGCAATTTCAAAGTGGGAGCGCGGCGTAGCAATGCCCGACACTTCTATTATGCTTGAACTCTGTGATATTCTTTGCATCAGTGTAAATGAATTATTAAGTGGGGAGAAAATCAGTATGGAAAATAACAATCAGAAAAATGAACAGCTTATGCTTGATATGGCAAAAGAATTAGAGAAGAAAAACAAAACAATTTGGTCTTCAATGTGGGCTATTATGATTGTAAGTATGACAGCCCTAATTGCAGGTATCTTTGTTGCCAGATTTTTTATACCTGAAGGGGTATGGCAGCTTATCACAGTTCTCGGACTTTGCGTATTATTTTTGCCACCGTGCTTCTACGCATTAAAGCTTGAGACCAGTGTGGGTGCTTACAAGTGCAAAAATTGCGGTTACGAGATTGTGCCTACCTATATGCAGGCACTTAATGCTATGCACAGGGGAACAACTCGATATTTAAAGTGCCCCAGCTGCAACAAACGTACCTGGTGCAAAAAAGTATTGAAGAAGTAAATTCCAATTTGTCGTACCCAATAATAAAAATATTAAGTGCAATGGGATATAAAATCCTGTTGCACTTTTTCTATTTAACAAGGAGGATTTAAATGAAACA
>JAZSCO010000109.1:0-10652 GCA_045602965.1 Acutalibacteraceae bacterium
GGCCGTGTTCTTCGGCATACTTACCCTTATGGATATATCCGCCTTCAAGAAGCGAATTATCTTCGCAATGTGCAACAATCATCTTGCCGAGCGACTTCGCTTTAATCATTGCTGCTTTCATCATTTCATCGTTCTGTACACCCTTGCCGTCATCGGAAAATGCGCAGACATCGCCGAGCATCTCTTCCATATCGGAAAGAGCCTGTCCGTTTTGACCGACCGTTATTGAGCCATAGGGTCTGACATTGATAACTGCGCCGTTTTTAATCAGTTCAAGCTGAACCGCAAGATTATCCTTACTGTCGGGAACAGGATTCAGATTCGGCATTGAGCAAACGGTTGTATAGCCGCCTCTCGCACAGGCTTTAGTGCCGGTTTCAACCGTTTCTTTATAAGAAAATCCCGGCTCTCTGAGATGAACATGAACATCAATAAAGCCGGGAAAAACAATACAATTATCAAATTGAAAAACACTATCCGAAGCACCGCCGAAAACGCCGCCTGAAACAGAAATATCTACGGGCATATCCTTACCGTATTTTTTGCATCCTTTAACAGTAAAACTCATGGTCTTTTCCTTTCAATATTACTTTTATAAGTATAACATATCAAGAAAAAAAGTCAACATCTATACTAAAAAAATTAATCCGTATTTAACCCAAATAAATATCAAATAAGCCTCTTTTCCACTTGACAAACAGAGAATGTTGACATAAAATTATATATTATTGTTTTTATTTATAGGAGGACGGATAATGGGAATGACAATAGGTCAGAAGCTGATAAAGAGCCATCTTGTCAGCGGCGAAATGATACCCGGCACCGAAATCGGTCTTAAGATTGACCAAACACTCACCCAGGATGCTACGGGCACAATGGCATATCTCGAATTCGAAGCGATGGGCGTTGAAAGAGTACGCACAGAGCTTTCGGTTTCATATATCGACCACAACACACTTCAAAACGGTTTTGAAAACGCAGATGACCACAGATTCATTCAAAGCGTTGCAAAAAAGAGAGGTCTTCTTTTCTCAAAGCCCGGCAACGGCATCTGTCATCAGCTTCATCTTGAGCGCTTTGGAAAACCCGGTAAAACTCTCATCGGTTCTGACAGCCACACACCTACAGGCGGCGGTATAGGTATGCTCGCAATTGGCGCAGGCGGTCTTGACGTTGCAGTTGCAATGGGTGGCGGTACATACTACACAACAATGCCCAAAATGACACTTGTACGCCTTTCAGGCAAGCTTTCACCCTGGGTTGGTGCAAAGGACATCATCCTTGAAGTTCTTCGTATCATGAGCGTTAAAGGCGGCGTTGGCAAAATAATAGAATACGGCGGCGAAGGAGTCAAGACTCTTTCCGTTCCCGAAAGAGCTACCATTACAAACATGGGTGCAGAACTCGGCGCAACAACCTCCGTTTTCCCCTCAGATGAAATCACCAAAGCATTCCTAAAGGCACAGGGCAGAGAAGAAGACTGGACAGAACTTCTCCCCGATGCTGATGCACAGTATGATGAAATCATCGATATCGACCTTTGCAAGCTTGCTCCCATGGCTGCCATGCCTCATATGCCTGACAACGTTAAAACCGTTGAAGAAATCGGCAACATTGAAATCAGCCAGGTTTGCATCGGTTCATGCACAAACTCATCTCTGCTTGACCTTCTCAAGGTTGCGGCTATACTCAAAGGCAAAAAGGTTGCTCCCAATGTAAGTCTCACCATTTCACCGGGTTCAATGCAGGTTCTCAATATGCTCTCGCTCAACGGTGCGCTTTCCGATATTCTCTGTGCAGGCGCAAGACTTCTCGAATGCTCATGCGGTCCTTGCATCGGTATGGGTCAGTCACCGCAGTCAAAAGGCGTTTCACTCCGAACATTCAACAGAAACTTTGAAGGCCGTTCAGGTACTGCAGATGCGGGAATTTATCTTGTAAGCCCTGAAGTTGCAGCAGCATCAGCAATCACCGGTTACCTTACAGACCCCAGAACACTCGGCGAGATGCCCGAAATCACTATGCCTGAACGTTTCATCATCAACGATAACATGATTGAAAAACCTGCAAGCATTGAAGAAGCTGACAGCGTTGAAATCAAGTACGGCCCCAACATCAAGCCCTTCCCCACAAGTGTTGAACTTCCCGAAAGCATTGAAGCACCCGCAATTCTCAAGGTTGGTGACAACATCACAACCGACCACATCATGCCCGCAGGCGCAAAAATTCTTCCCTACCGTTCAAACATTCCCTTCCTTTCAAACTTCTGCTTCAAGCAGTGCGACGAACACTTCGCGGAACGTTGCAAAGCTGCAGGCAAGGGATTCATCATCGGCGGCGCAAACTACGGTCAGGGTTCATCAAGAGAACACGCAGCTCTTGTTCCCCTTTATCTCGGCATCAAGGCTGTTATCGCTAAATCATTCGCAAGAATTCACTGTGCGAACCTTATAAACGCAGGCATTATGCCCTTCACATTTGCAAATCCTGATGATTACGACAAGATTGACACCGATGATATTCTTGCTCTCAACAACATCAGAGATAACATAAAGAACGGTGCTAAGGTAGTTCTTGAAAACGTAACCAAGGGCGAGAATTACGAACTTGCATATGATTATTCAGACAGACAGACCGCAATGATTCTTGACGGCGGACTTCTCAACTACACAAAGAATATCGGCAAATAAGGAGATATAAAAATGACTGAAGTACAAATTAAAGCCGCTCTTGAAAAGTTCGAAGCTCTCATCAGAGAACAGGACGCAAGAAGCGAAGCTATCAAACAGCAGGGCGATTTTATTGATTATTCAACTCTTGACAAACTTACAATCGGCGTTTGTGGCGGCGACGGCATCGGTCCCATCATCACCCATGAGGCTGCAAGAGTCCTCGAATTTCTTCTTAAGGAAGATGTTGAAGCAGGCAAGATTGAGTTCAAGACAATCGACGGTCTTACAATCGAAAATCGCGTTGCAGTTAACAAAGCCATTCCCGATGACGTTCTTGAAGAACTCAAAAAATGTCCCGTTATCCTCAAGGGACCCACAACAACTCCTCAGGCTGGCGATCCCTGGCCCAACATAGAGTCAGCTAACGTTGCAATGAGAAAAGCTCTTGACCTTTTTGCAAATCTCCGTCCCGTTAAAGTTCCTGAAGAAGGCATTGACTGGACATTCTTCCGTGAAAACACAGAAGGTGCATATGCAGTCGGCTCAAAGGGTGTTAACATCACCGATGACCTTGCAATGGACTTCGTTGTTACCACAACAGAAGGTACTCAGAGAATTGCAAGACTTGCATATGACTATGCAAGAAGAAACAAAAAAGACAGAGTTTCTATCATCCAGAAAGCTAATGTTATTAAAACAACAGACGGTAAATTCCTCAATCTGTGCAAAGAGGTCGGCAAGGAATATCCCGAAATAACAACCGACGAATGGTACATTGATATCACAACCGCAAAACTCATCGATAAGAAGAGAAGAACAGATTTCAAAGTATTTGTTCTTCCCAACCTTTACGGCGATATCATCACAGACGAAGCAGCAGAATTCCAGGGCGGCGTAGGCACCGCAGGCAGCGCAAACATCGGCAAAAAATACGCTATGTTTGAAGCTATTCACGGTTCAGCTCCCAGAATGATGAGAGAAGGCAGAGGCCAGTATGCAGATCCCTGCTCAATGCTCAGAGCAGCAGTTATGCTTCTCTCTCACATCGGCAAGCAGGCTGAAGCAGACAAGCTCGAAAGAGCTCTTGACATCTGCATGTACGAAGAAAAGAAACTCAAAATTACAGGCAGAGCAGACGGTGCTACCTGTGAGGATTTCGGCAACTACGTTATGGAAACCCTCACAACTCTTTAATCTTATTATAAAAAAATCCCCGAGAAGGCCAAACCTTTTCGGGGATGATTTTTTATTTGTTAATTACAGTCGAAACAACAGGTTTGCCTTCTCTGTCAAGCAGAGGTGTCAGTCCGCCTGCATATCCGCTTGCAACAAAAAGATAATTAACTCCGGTTTCTTTGTCAACATAAATAACCGTTGATCCCAAATCCTGAGAATAAACCTTTTCAAATCTTTTTTCTTTAGCCATTGATTTCACCTCATCTGACGGTATTGTCACTTACCGTTTCCAAATAAGCTTTTTCTCCGAAACATCTTTGTCTGAAAACTTGCTCTCTTTCGGGAAAATACATCTGAACCTTACCCTTTTCACCGCCTGCAACAACAATCATTAATTCAGTTATCGCAGGAATAAGCAGGGAAAAGAAACCGTCTCCCGTAACAGAATTCCACATCGCAAACGCAAACGTTGCACAGTTTGCGCCGAAACTCCAATAATTCGGATAGCTTTTAAGGCTTTCATTAAGCTTTTGAATTTCATTTGAGTCAAGCTCTTCAGAAATTGAATATATACCGTTCATATTATTGTTTTTGTTTTCTCTGTAAGCTTCAAGGTTATAATAAATACCCCATCCGTCGCTCACCGAAAACGAAAGCGTCCCGACTGAAACTCCCTGACCCGCAGGCACTTCATAATGTCCGACTTCAATCGGCTCATCGGTATTGTTTTCAACATATATGAACGCATGACCGACTACAGGCCACAAAGTAACAGACGAACAAAGATAAAGCGTTGCAACTTTTTCATCGGATACAGTTTCTTCTGTCGCAAAAGCGCTGACTGAAGCAGTAAACAAAATAACAAACGATAATATTACCGCAACAATTCTTTTCATATTCAGCACATCATTTCTTTCTGATTATCGCACCTGCAACACCTGCGGCAACTGCTGCACCGGCAAGGACTGCAGTTTTGGTTTTTTCGAGCTCGTCGGCATCCCAGAAATATCTGAGCTTTGAGGCAACACCTCTGCCGCAAAGATCGGCATAATTGAAGAAATATGTCATATAGTTTTCAGGGTCTCTTTCGTCAATCTCAAATATTCTGACGCCTCGCATTTCACCGCCGTAGCAACGGAAAGAAGCGCATGAAGTCTGAATAAAATCTATACCTTTATATTTACCTTCAAAGCAATTTACATGGTCATGTCCCGAAACTATTCCCTTGACATCGCCGCATTCAAGTGCAGCTTCAAAAAGACCCGATGTCTCTTCAAGAATGCTCGGATATTCCTGCATCGTTCCCCTTGCGATATCGGGGATAAGTCTGCACCAGCCTTTTTTCTGAGTCAGCACAGCACCGATATCATTCGGTCCGCACTGCTCAATGAGATTTGTTATCTCAGGAAGAGGAATATGCGCAAACATAAGTGAAGGTACAATCTCTCCGCCGTTTTCTTCCCTGAGTTTTGCAGATGTCTGCTTATACCACTCAACTGTTTCAGGCTTTATCGCAGTATAACATTTATCCTCGTTTTTATCATGCCATGCACAGTCAAGCATCCAGAGATTAAACATGAGCCTTTCTCCGTCACGGGAATAAACAGGAATGTTATATGTGTCACAGTCAACTTTGCCGTTACGGGTATTCATCGGCAGACACATGGAATAGCTCCTGTAAATATCCGCCTGCTCATCCTTCGAAACAGCATTCATATCATCGTGATTACCGTAAATCATGGCAAAGGGAATTTTTCTTTTTTCAAGCGGTGCGCAGATATGATGAATAGATTCTTTCATAACCTGCATTGTCGCCGCCTTGCCGCTCGCTATCTGACGTGTACCGAATCTTGCATCAAGAAGATGATTGCCGAGAATGTTATCACCCGTAAACAAGACAAGATCAGGTCTCAAAAGGTCATAAGCATTATCGAGCATTTTAACCATAGCTTTGCGGACATATTTCATATCCTGCGTATCGCTGACCTGCATAACGATAAGCTTTCCCGATGAATTAAATTTTACTGCATTGGTATTTTTCATAATAACCTCTTATTTGCCTGCAAGGCGTTCTGCTCTTTCGGCAAGGAACTTTGAATTTTTGGGAACAACAAAAGTTATACCCTTTTCAACGATTTCGAATGAAGTATCCGTAACAAACTTGCACTCACCGTCAACGTTAACAGCTGCGGGAGTATCACTGTGAATAGTGAGTTTCTTGCCTCTTTTGAAGGTGGTGATATCCCAATCAAGATGCTCGCCTCTCTTATATTTATTGAGAAGCGTCACAAGCTTGGCTCTGCTCATTTTTGATTCAACAATAACAAAATCAAGAAGTCCGTCATCAGGAAGAGCGAGAGGACCTGCCATGAATCCGCCGCCGTACCATCTCGAGTTTCCGCAGAAGCAGAAAAGGCAGTCCTTTGAAACAACTTCATCATCGTCGATGGTAATAGTGAATTTATTATGAAATTTTTTCATAATAGCATAAAGACAGCCGATATAATATGCTCCCTCACCTGTTACGAGAGGAAGTTTTTTGATTTTACCCTGCATTGCGCAAACTTCGGCATCCATACCCATCGAGCACTGATTGATTGCGATTTCGTTGCCGCACTTGATAAGGTCAAATTCAACGGGCACACCTTCAACCTGGTTTTCAAGCTTAAGGAATTCTTCCTGCGTGCCGAAAAGACGGATAAAATCGTTGCCCGAGCCGAGAGGCACAACTGCAACCTGAGCATTTTTATAACCGTAAGCACCGTTGACTACATCATAAAGAGTACCGTCACCGCCACAGGCATAGAAACGAAGTTCTTCGCCGCTCTTTGCTCTTTCTTCAACATATTCAATACCGTCACCTTTCTTTTCGGTGATATACATTTCATAGTCAAGCGAATATTTTTTGCCGACTGCTTCAATTTTCGCCTTGATAAAATCAAGTGATTTACCCTGACCTGCTGCAGGGTTAATAACAAAAATGTGTTTCATTTCCGTTTTCCTCCCCTATTATTTGAAATACATAAACAACTGGCATTTAATCATGCCGTTATATAATTTTCTTCTCTTATCAGCTTTCCTTCCGAAAGCCTTTTCAAACTCCTCATCGGGGCTGATTATACTGTAAGACCAGCCCTTTTTCTGCTCAAAAACCTTGCCCATAGATTTATATATTGCTTCACATTCCGTAATATCAAGAAGTCTTTCACCGTAAGGAGGGTTACAGATAACCGTGCCTCTGTCGGATTCGGGTGAGAATTTCGCAACATCCGCAACCTTGAAAGTTATCTTGTCATCAACTCCGGCTCTCTTTGCGTTGACCTTTGCAATTTCGATTGCCTTTGCATCAAGGTCAGAGCCGTAAGCCATGAAATCATCGCAAGGTCTCACAAGACTTCTTGCTCTTTCTCTTTCTTCGTCCCAGACGTTTCTCGGAATAACTCCGAATCTCTCTGCGGAAAAACTTCTGTTTATACCGGGAGCGATATTCGCTGCCATCATTGCGCCTTCAATAAGAATTGTTCCTGAGCCGCACATAGGGTCATAAAGCTTATGATAAGGTCTCAGATGCGAAAGATTGCAAAGAGCCGCTGCAAGAGTTTCCTTAATCGGTGCATCATTGGCATCAAGTCGGTATCCTCTTTTATGAAGACCGTATCCCGAAGTATCTATAAGAAGGGACACCTTGTCCTTCATTATCGAAAACTGAATCTGATGAACAGGTCCCGTTTCTTCAAACCATTCGATTTTATATTTTGATTTGAGTCTTTCAACAACAGCTTTTTTGATTATCGCCTGACAGTCACGGGTGCTGAAAAGACCCGAATTGATAGAGTAACCCTTAACAGGGAATGCATCAAGAGAACCAATCCATTCTTCCCACGGGAGTTTTTTCGTTCCCTGAAACAGCTCTTCAAAGCTTCTCGCTTCGAATGAGCCTACAAGAATCTGAACTCGCTCTGCATACCTTGAACATATATTCACTCTTGCAAGCATATTTTCGTCTCCGCTGAAAAGAACTCTGCCATTTTCAGCATTGACATTTTCAGCTCCAAAGTCTTTAAGTTCCCCGGCAATAAGGGATTCCATACCGAGAAGGCAGGGTATTACAAAATCAATTCTCATTAACGCTCTCCTAAAAAATGGCGGGAACCGTTTTGATTCCCGCCAATATTCATTCAATCATAATTTTCGGTATATGATTATTCAATCTCAGGTGTGATAAGACCGTAGCCTCCGTCATTTCTCTTATAGACTACGCAAACTTCTCCGATTGATTCTTCAATGAACACATAGAAATTATGATCTACAAGATTCATCTGGAGAATTGCTTCGTCAACAGACTAGGGTTTAAGGTTTACGGTTTTCTTTCGGACAAGCTCAAAATCAAGCTCTTCTGCTACATCCGCTTCATCCGCAAAAGCATCAAAGCTTGCTGCGCGGAGCTTCTTTTCGATTCTGGTCTTGTTCTTTCTGATTTGCCTGATAAGGGTGTCAACACATTTGTCGAGAGCTTCGTTCATGTTTTCCGCTCTCTCCTGAGCTCTGAAAATCATACCGTTGTTCTTCACGGTGATTTCAACCGATTGTGATGACTTCTCAACAGTTACCGTAACTTTCGCCTCCACATCGGAGCCGAAAAAGCGCTCAATTTTGGCGAGTTTCTTTTCTGCATGTTCTTTGAAAGAGTCTCTGGGTGAGCACTTGCGACCTGTAATTGTGATTTTCATATAGTCATCCCCTTTTTGTAGCTATTGAAGTCTTTGACTTCGTCTATATTGTAGCATAAGTGCACAAAAAATGTAAAGGGGTTTTTGAAAATTTTTATTATTTTGTCTAATTTTTTTAACAGTTTGTTCAGATAACCATGCTTTTATGGCGGGTAACATGGCATCCTACATTGATTGCAACGGGTAAACCCGCAATATGAGTAGGCTTTGCTTCGATTGCAACACTCAACGCAGTTGTTTTTCCTCCGAAGCCCTGAGGTCCGATATCAAGGGCGTTGACCCTTTCGAGAATCTCTTTTTCCATATCGGAATAGTATTCATCGGGATTTTTTTCACTGACATTTCTGCAAAGAGCTGTTTTGGCAAGCAGTGCGCACTGTTCAAAAGTGCCACCTATTCCGATACCCAAAACCATTGGCGGACAGGGATTGCTTCCCGCTCTCCTGACAGACTCAACTACATAGTTGATTATATCCTCTCTTGTTGCCGATGGGGTAAACATCTTAAGACAGCTCATGTTTTCACTGCCGAAACCTTTAGGCGCAACGGTGATTTTTATTTTGTCTCCGTCAACAATCCGTGTATGAATAACAGCCGGTGTATTATCGCCTGTATTGACTCTGCGAAGAGGGTCTTTTACAACAGAACAACGCAGATAGCCTTCGGTATAACCTCTTGATACACCCTTATTGACCGCTTCCTCGAAACTGCCGCCGACAATATGAACATCCTGACCGATTTCAACAAAAACAACTGCCATTCCCGTATCCTGACAAATGGGAATATCAAGTTCTCTTGCCGCAGCAAGATTATCAGTCAGAGTTTTCATTATGCTTGCAGGCAATTCGTCACATTCACAACCTGCACAATATTCAATTCTTTCTTCAAGGTCGTGCGGAAGCTGCTTATTGGCAAGAATGCACAAATCACGCACCGTCTGCTCAAGCTTTGCCGCATCAATCTCACGCATACTTATCACCTCTGAATAAAACGGAGTGAACACTAAAAAACGGAGGCACTGCCCCCGTTTGATAATTACTTAGCACCTCTGCGGGAATAACCTGCACTGCCTCTCTTGGAGTCACTTGCTCTCTTGAGGTCAGTCATTTTTTCGTCGCTTATTGCCTTAAATCTTGCCATCATATCTTCAAAAGACTGCTTTTCACCCGCAGGAGGAGCACTGCTCTTCTGACCGTTCCATACATTGGGAGCCGGGCGCTTTTCGGTTCTCGCCTTCTGAGGAGGTCTCTGGGGACGCTGTTCTTTTTCTTTGGGCTGTTCAGTCATTTTTCTGATTGAAAGACTGATTTTTCCGTCAGGAGAAACCGAAATAACCTTTGCTTTGACTTCCTGACCGACGGAAATATGTTCTCTGATATCTTTAACATAATTGGGAGCGACTTCGGAAATATGTATCATACCTGTTTTTCCGCCTTCGATTTCAACGAAAGCTCCGAAATCCGTTAAGCCCGTAACCTTGCCGTTTACGATTGCACCTTCTTCGATTTGCATACAGTAAAAGTATCCTTCCCATGTAAAATGATTTTTATAAACAAACTGACAACAGTTTAATATACAGATGAATCGTAATAAACTCTTTCGTCGGGCTTTGCATAGCCATACTGCTCTCTTGCGATTTTTTCGATGTATTCCGACTCATTGCCTTCATTGATAAGCTTCTGAAGCTCTTTGTTGTCTTCGATCTGCTGATTATATTGAGCCTCGAGATCAGCAACATTGTTTTCCTGCGCGCGAACCTGAAGCTGAAGACTGATTAAAGTCGCAACAAAGTAGCACACAAGGGCAAAAAATGACACCGCAAGTATGATACTGTGTTTTCTGTTTCTGATTTTTTTGGCAGCCATATCTTTTATTTATCCTTAAAAGTATTATTTTCTATATAACCGATAAGATTATACACCATACATGCATGCTTTTGCAAGATATATTTTGATTTTTTATTAAATTTTCTTGTGATTTTTTTATAAAAAATGATTATTTTTCCGAATTTTCTTTTAATAAAGCGTCCAAACCTTGTAAACGGCTTAAAAAACATCGGGAAAAGCTTTTTCAC
>JAZSCO010000110.1:0-12781 GCA_045602965.1 Acutalibacteraceae bacterium
CCGCCCTTCATAACGGGCATAACCATCATAACCTGTTTTCTACTGCTCATTTATCTTTTCAGAACCTTTTCAAAAATTTTATAAACAAACCAGAAAAACTTGCCTTTGCATCTCATTTCAAGCGACATATCACCGAATGAACGGTTTGAGAGAATATTATTCTTAATTTTTTTCATTGAGGTTTGCAATGTTTTTTTATCTGATTTCCCGAGTTTTTCGTATATATTGAAAACATTATATGCACAGCGCACTATATATTTTTCCGCAATATCTTTTTGTTGAATTTCGGACTCCCGAGTAAATTTGAGCACTTCATAATAAACTTTAACAGCGCTGTGGAAATGCTTTAAATTCTTTTTGGAAGTCATTATTGAGCTCTTGCGGTATCTGCGATAATAAAGCGCTTCACAGCAATGTGAAACAGTTTTTGCAGTACAGAATACCTGATAGGTATAAATCATATCCTCATAGAGAATACCGTCTACAAATCTTACGAAATTTTCAAGGAGAAAACTTTTTCTCAAAAACAGCAGCGGTACGGCACTGTGATAATCCTTGTTGTCGCAAAGACTGCGAAACATTTCAAGTCCGCTGCAGGTTTTGTACTGAGTCTTACGGATATAATTCTGATTTACCTTGAAATCAACTACGTCTGCAAACGAAACCGCATCAAAAAAGACGAAATCTGCATTATCGTTTTCGGCTATTGTCAAAAGCTTTCCGAGAGTTTCAGGCAAAATATAATCGTCACTGTCAAGAAAATAAACATATTTGCCGTTTGACTTTTCAAAGCCAGCATTCCTTGCAGCAGAAAGACCTGCATTATCCTGATGGATAACCGTTGCTTTGTCGGCATATTCATCGCAGATTTTGCCCGAAGAATCCGTTGAGCCGTCATCGACGAGAATAATTTCATAATTCTGATACGTCTGATTGAGCACGCTTTCAACACATTCACGCAGATAATCTTCAACATTATAAACCGGAATAACAACGCTGATTAATGCCTTCTCCATAAAAATCATCCCTTGATTTTTTCTTTGATAACTATCGCTGACGTTGCTGCAAACCGTTTCAACTCCGAAACAAAACCGTAAGAATAATGCTTTTTCATAATTCTCTGAATTCTGCTGTCAATGTCAACATCAGTCAGACTGGGATTTTCTATTGCTTTTGATAAATCCACACGCATTTTTTCGTTATCTTCCGATTTGCTGTGAACACCCGATTCATCGCACCCTATATTGGTCAGATAAGAATATCTCGGATAAACAGTCATATATCCGTTTCTTACAAGATGAGCTCCGAATCTGACTGACCATGAGCTGCCGTTTCCCTTTGTCTGACGGTAAAGTCGCAAGAATCTGTCGCTGCCGTTTGCGTTGAGTTTTTTTATAAGTTCATACGAATTATAGAAATCGGAAATTTTTTTCAATTCCCAGTCAACGCCTTGCCAACGGTCTTGCCATGTTGCCCATGCGCAGCTGCATGAACGGTTGGCGGCAAAAACATCGTTTTTATAATCGTCAGGCAAATCAATCATAGGAGTATAACCTGCTATTGAACCGATTTTTTTATCGTTTTCATAACGTTCAAGTGCTTTATTCATAAAGCTGAGAAAATACGGAGAAACAACGCAGTCATCCTCAACAACTATCACCTTTCCGTATTCTTCGATTATATTTGTTACACCGTTTATAACAGAGGCTGCAAGTCCTTTGTTTTCCGGACTTTCGGTTATATTAATACTTTTGAAGTCACCGCTGTTTTTAACAGAACGAGCAAAAGCTCTGACTTCCTCAACTCCGTTTGCGGCTTTTTCGTTTTTGGCTCCGTCGGAAAAAATAAACAGCTCCGACGACTTCGCTTCTGCA
This sequence comes from Acutalibacteraceae bacterium, assembly GCA_045602965.1. Lineage (GTDB taxonomy): Bacteria > Bacillota > Clostridia > Oscillospirales > Acutalibacteraceae > CAG-177. The sequence goes on from JAZSCO010000110.1 coordinate 1,875, forward strand.
CATTCAGCAAGAGCGGCATAGGTCTTTGAAAAATGGTCTGCTCTGTTATATACAAACAAAACTATCGGAGCACAGCTCATTTTATTTCTTCCTTTCATTAAGAATATCTTCGTAAGCCAAAACAAGCTGACGGACATTTATATAGGGGTCATGAGTAATCATGGCTCTTTTTCTTCCGTTTTCGGAAAGAGACAGAGCAAGTTCGTTATTATCAAAAATCTGTTTGATACTCCACGCAAGAAGGCTTGGGTCGTCGTTTCTGTAGAAAAGGGCTTCCTTGCCGTCAGTTGCCATATCCGGTGCACCGCCGACATACGAGGAAACACAAGGAGTGCCGACCATCATTGCTTCGCCGAGAGTATTTGGACTGTTTTCAATCGCAGAACACAAAACATAGGCGTTGACTTTCGACAGCCTTTCTGCCACCTGCTCTGCCTTGAGAGGCCCTGTGAATTCTATATATTTTTCAACCTTCAAATCATAAATCAGCTTTTTAAGATATGCGGCATAGCCTTTTTTTATAATTGAACGTTTATCATTTTCTTCGTAGGGTTTATATCCTGCAACATAAACTTTCAGGTCGGGATATTCTCTTACCAGCTGAGGCAATGCCTTGACAACAAAATGAAATCCTTTCAAGGCATAATAACTGTTACCGACATAAATCGAATGCTTTTCCATGCCGGAGGCTCTCCATTCATGGGAATAGAAAGGCGCTCTCAACACTCTGTTGCATGAATAATATTTTGCATCGGGATTGATAGTATAGGTATGAGCTCTGTCCCATGTTGTTCTCCCGAGAATATAATCTGCTTTGGAAATTATTTCATATTCAGATTTCATGCGGGGTTTGTACCATTTCGTTTTTCTTAAATGGAGTATCCATGCAGCAAAAATTTCAGTGAGCGATTTTGAAAACATCATGTCGTCAATCTGAAGCTGACCGCACTGATAATCATACTGTCCGTTAAGAATTCCCTGCATGGAAACAACAGAAGGCACCGACAGCTTCTTGGCGGTGAACAGCATTGCCTTCGCATGGAGAAATTCCGTTCCTTCAATCTGCACTATATCGGGTTTGAAATCCGAAATTATTTCTTCACATCTCGATGAAAGCTCATCAATCCCGGTTGAAGATGAATACGAAAGGCTGTAATACTTTATGCCTCCGACCGTTTCACAAAATTCGGTTCCGGATTCGCATTTGCAGGCAATAGCTAGCTCAATATTGTCAAACGAGCGAAGGCGTGAAGCCATTGATTCAACCCATCCGCCGAGAACTTCTGATTTAATATTAAGTTTTTGCGACATTTCTGCAGGGATAAGATTCACTGACCAAAGTATTTTCATTCTTCAGCACCTGTCCATTTTATAATATCTTCAAACAGCAAGGGTAAAATTATCAGAATCATACATGTGAACGAATACGAAAAAGTATCAAACATTGAAATAATCATAAGAGTTACAAGCGTTGCATTGGCAACGGTGCGAATATAAACACTCTCAAATTTCTTCTTATAGTATAAAGGCACGGAATAAACAATAATGCAGAATATTGCTGCACCCCACAGTCCGTATCTTGCAAGGTTATCAAACACAGCCGAGTGGCTTCCGGTACCTTCGCGCCATAAAGCACCGACAATCGGATATTTTGCGGCAACTTCAAGACTGTATAAATAAGCATCCACTCTGACTTGGATAGAGCCTTCCGCAGCTCCGCTTTCACTCGTTGCCACAAGGTCGTTTATCTTCTTGGCAACAGCTGAGCCGTCAAATATTTCGAGAAGAAAGTTTCTGAAATCTTCAACATAAAGTATCGCAAGCATCGATGCACCAAAAACAATAAAAGCAACAATGAAAGCTTTGATTCCGCTTTTTCCTTTGTAGAAAAACAGAAGAACAGCACCTACAATACTCGCAAAAATCGCAAGCGAATATCCGGCTTTTAAAACAAGAAGAAAATAGGAAACAACCCATACCGCACCGATTATGAAATAAACTTTATTTCTCCTGAAAGAGTTAAGAAACCACGCAAAAATTGCAGGACAAATACAAACCTGAGGATAAACAAGGTTGTATCCTCCGACACCCTGTCGCAGATACTCATAAGTTGATGCATCATCTCTTACAAGAAGCCTTGCAATGGTGGGGTCTTCAACAAGCACGGAATATGTTTTGAAATTCCAGATACAAAACAAAACCATAAGAAACGGGACAATTCCGCGAAGTTCTTCCCATCTGTTACGGTAAAAACGGCTCATTATATAACAGATTACAAGCATAAAAACAAAAATCTGCTTGATAATCTGCGAGAAACTTCCCGTGCTGATATAAACAATCACTACTACGGCAAGCGCAAAAAACAGCGCCACAATATGCTCTTTTTCAAGAACAACGGGGTTATCTCTGATAAACATTATAATAAACCAAACTGCCGCACAGGCAAGAGCAACAAATCGGTAAATCAAATCGATTTCAAGAGGAGGAGATGTCATCCAGACAACAAGGTAGAGCACGGCAAACATCTGCACTGTACCTAATGTGAAGCCTTTTTTCAGCATATCTTCCTCCTTATCATTATTCAGTCAATCCACTTTTCTGTTTCTTTTATAAAAGTTTCATAGTGGAATGCCGTATCAGGGTTGCAGAGCTTATTTTTGCCCTTCTTAACTGCCGATTTCATTGCACGGGCAACTTCCTGTGCAGACATTCTGTAAAGGACTTCTCCCCTGCCGCTTTTCTTTATATAATCTCCCACATCGCTGACGTCGGTCGTTATAATCGGTACACGGCAAGTAAACGCCTCTGCAAATTTGGTTGGAAAACCTGCGTTATTTCTTCTGTCCGAGCAACGGATAAAAATATAACAGTCACAACCAAGAACATATTTTATCGTTTCTTCATGAGAAAGCTTTCCCATGAAAATGATTTTTTCATTGTCATTAACCGGGGTTTCAGGATAAATCGAATTATAATCATCCTGAGTTATACCGACGATTCTGAATCTTACATTCATTTCATCAAGACCTGAAAAAGCCTCAACAATTTTGTCAAGACTCTCCTTATTGCCGTCAGGCACACCCGCAAAACAGAATTCAAATATTTCATTATCCTTCTGAGGTTTCTGATGCCATATCGGGTCATTGATATCTACAAGAGGCGGCAACACCAAAAGCTTCTTGTTTTTGCAATACTTATTCTTCATCATGCTGCTTATCACAATTATTCTGTCAGCAATCAGATGCGCAAAATTGCGAACAAGGAATTCATCAAACACCTTGAATACTTTTTTGATAATTGACCCATCGGTATCTTTCGTCCATTCAGTACAGTCATAGGCAACTTGAATATTCTTCTTCGAGAAAACTTTCTTTGCTCTCCAAAGAGTGAAAAACGGAAGATTATAGAGAATAATCATGCCTGCGTCATGCTTTTGAACAAGAGACTCTATCTCTCCGACATCAAACATCCGTCTGACCCACTGTCCGACAGATGCAGGTCTCGCCTGCTCAAGCATATTATCACGGCCACCGATTTCTCTTATTCCGTCAAAGTTTTCCTCTGAATCGGAAAGACCGAGAAAAACAGTTTTGAAACCGAGCTTATCAAAAATCTTGCCGTTTGATACAACTCTGTTTGCTGCGGCATTTTTATCAGGCAATACAAATCCGCCGGTATAAATTATCGTTTTATTTTTCATAAATTTTCTTTATACCACTCAATTGCGGCTTTTATTCCTCTTTCAAAACTCCAGTCGGGATCATATCCGAGAAGCTCCTTTGCCTTCGAAATATCGGCATTACTGTGTTTGATATCACCTGCTCTGTCAGGTCCGAAATTCGGCTCTGTATCAACTCCGAGAGCTTCTGTTAAACCGTAATAAATATCAATGAGATATTCTCTGCCGCCGTAAGCAATATTGAAAGCTTCGCCCGCAGCCTCATGAGGAGCAAGGCATGCCTTGAGATTCGCTTCGATAACATTTTCGATATATGTGAAGTCACGGCTCTGCTTTCCGTCACCGTTGATGGTGGGAGTTTCGCCGTTTAAAAGCAACTTTATGAATTTGGGAATAACTGCTGCATATGCACCGTCGGGGTCCTGACGTCTTCCGAAAACATTGAAATAACGCATTCCGTAGGTGTCAAGTCCGTAGTGTCTTGTATACTGCTTCGCCCATTCTTCATCGCACATTTTGGTGAGTGCATAGGGAGAAAGAAGATTTCCTTCTCTGCCTTCTTTTTTCGGAAGATTAGGCTCATCACCGTAAACAGATGAAGAAGATGCATAAACAAACTTCTTGACATTGTTTCTGCGTGCGGCTTCAAGCATATTGAGCGTTCCCTGAATATTGTTTGCACAGTAAAAAAGAGGCATTTCAATGCTTCTGGGAACACTTCCCCACGCAGCCTGATTGAGGACATAATCAACGCCCTCGCAAGCCTTCATGCAAGTTTCGAAATCCTTGATATCACCTTTCATGAATTCATAATCAGGGTTGTCCGAAAACATATCAACGTTTTTTTGCTTGCCTGTAGACAGGTCGTCAAGGCAACGGACTCTGCAACCGAGATTAAGAATGGCTTCGCAAAGATTTGAACCTATAAATCCTGCACCGCCTGTTACAAGAAATAGTGATTTTTCGGGGAATTTAATATCTGAATATCCCATAATCAAAGCCTCCAGTATGAATAACCTGCTTTTTCATATTCTTCACGGTCAAGAATTCCCTTGATATCAAGAAGAACTTTCTTGCCCTCACCGAAATACTTATCAACATCTGCCATTTCAAGCTTTTTGAAGCATTCATGAGCAACCGCAAGCACAACTGCATCCATATCCTTGACTTCGGACATATCCGCAAGAGCGATGCCGTAAATTCTTTCAGCTTCGTCTGAATCAGCTTCGGGGTCAACGATAACAGGATTAATTCCGTATTCGTTAAGCTCGTTGACAATATCAATTACCCTTGTGTTACGGGTATCGGGGCAATCCTCTTTAAAAGTAAAGCCGAGAATCGCAACCTTTGCATCTTTAACACCCTTGTCGGCATTGATAAGATTCTTGACAACATTTTCAGCAACATACTTGCCCATGTCATCATTTATGCGTCTGCCCGCAAGTATAACCTGACTGTGATATCCGAGCATTTCGGCTTTGTATGTAAGATAATAAGGGTCAACGCCGATGCAATGACCGCCTACAAGACCGGGATAGAATTTGAGGAAGTTCCATTTTGTACCTGCAGCCTTAAGTACGGACTGAGTATCAATTCCCATCTTATTGAAAATTATCGAAAGTTCATTCATGAAGGCAATATTGATATCACGCTGGCTGTTTTCGATAACTTTTGCAGCCTCTGCAACCTTGATGCTCTCCGCACGGTGAACACCGGCTTCAACAACAAGTTCATACACCTTGGCAACAACATCCAGAGTTTCTTCATCCATTCCCGAAACAATCTTTGTTATTGTTTCAAGGCGATGCACCTTATCGCCGGGATTGATTCTTTCGGGTGAATATCCGATTTTGAAATCAACACCGCACTTGAGACCCGATTCCCTTTCGAGAATGGGAATGCATACATCCTCTGTAACTCCGGGATAAACCGTTGATTCAAAAACAACAACAGAGCCTTCGGTCAGGTTTCTTCCGAGAATACGGCTTGCACCCTCAACGGGAGTGAGGTCAGGAGTGTGGTCATCATTAACGGGAGTGGGCACGGCAACAATATGAAATTTTGCCTCTCGAAGCTTTGTTTCGTCTGAGGTGAATTCAACAGAAGTATTCTTTATTGCTTCGTCACCGACTTCATTTGTGGGGTCTATACCGCTTTTGTAAAGCTCAATTTTCTTTTCGTTGAGGTCATAGCCGATGACATCAACCTTCTTTGCAAAAGCAACAGCAATCGGCATTCCTACATAGCCGAGACCGACAAGTGAAATCTTTTCTTCTTTTGCAAGTATTTTTTCGTAAAGATCTGAGAATTTAATTTCCGTTTTCATTTCTGCACACTCACTTTTTATCTGTAATTTTTTCAATCATTTTAAGGTAGGATTCAATTACAATTTCGCGGGAGAAGTTTTTGCCGATATATTCTCTGCCCTTCTTACCCATTTTTTCTCTTTCGGAATTGGGCATAGAAAGAAACTTTTCGATTTTTTCGCAAAGCTCATCAACATCGCCGCCGTGATACATGAATCCTGTTATATTGTCTTCAAAAGTTTCCATGCATCCGGGATTATCGGTTGAAATAAGGGGTCTGCCGCATGATGCACTTTCAAGAAGAACATTGCTCATTCCCTCTCCGTAGGTTGACGGATGAATGGTTGCATGAGCTTTTCCGATAAACGGTTTCACATCCTTCTGACTGCCGTGATATCTGACAATATCGTCCTTTTCAAGGTCACTGAGAAGCTTCTCGTAGTGAATTTCCGTCGGCTCGATGAAACCAAGCATATTAAACTGAGTATTCGGATATTTCTTCTTGATTCGCTTTGCCGCTTCGATATAGTCGTCAACGCCTTTGTCATGAAGAATTCTTCCGATATAGTTAAAAACAACGGGCTCGCCGTCAATTCCGTTTCCGCCATCGGGATAAGGAAGCAACGGATATCTTTCGGTGTTTACTCCCGAACCGGGAATAAGCATTCTTTCACCTTTGACCATTCCGTTATCTTCCGCAAGTTTTTTATTGGTTGAATTCTGAAACATAACGCAAGCTGAACGGCGAAATGAAAACTTGAACAGCGACATTACAAGCTTCTGCACAAAGCCGCTTTCATTCAGCACACTTCCGAAACCCGTTACATTACTGATAACCGGTATTCCCAGAAGATACGCAGCAACACCGGCATAGACATTCGGTTTTGCGGTATAAGTCAGAGCAACATCTGGTCTGTTCTTTGAAAAAAGCGATAAATAACGAAAAAACAGTTTCGAATCCGCAATGATATTCGTTCCTCTTCTGTCAATAAAGGGGTCATCGTATCTGTATTCGATATGATTCATCAGCTCGAACTTTTCTCCGTAAGGACAAGAAATCAGAACTTCATATCCCGTATCTATCATCGCTTCTATAAGCTCCTTACGGAAGCAATAGATATCATCATCATTATTGGTGAGAAGCGCAATAAGCTTTTTTTCTTTTTTCATTACTTCACCTTTTCTTCGTCTGTAAATTCCTTGCCGACAACGGCAAGAACGGTCATTATCATCACCTTGATATCCTGAACCATACCAAACCTTTCAATTGCCCGAAGATTATATTTCATCTTATCGGGAAGAACAACTTCGAGATAGGTTTTCTCGGTATCGGTTGATGCATCAAGGAGTTTGCTTTCATCTTTGTAGTAAACGCTTGCTTCAGAAGTTATTCCTGCAGGAAGAAGAAGAGTTGCCATCATTTCAGGGGTATACTTTTCAACATATTTCGGCACTTCGGGACGAGTACCGACAAAAGTCATTTTTCCTCTGAAAACATCAAGAAGCTGACTTAATTCGTCAATCTTGAATTTTCTGATGAATGCACCGGTTTTTGTAACCCTGGAATCTCCTTTTACCGTTAACTGCGAGCCTTTGTCTGCACCGCTTACCATTGAACGGAATTTAAAGATTCTGAACTTCTCGCCGTATCTTGTTACTCTTACCTGTCTGTAAAAAACAGGACCCTTGGAATCTGCCTTGATTGCAACCGCAGTTATCAGAAACACGGGTGAAAGGACTATGAGCAAAATTCCTGACACGACAATGTCAAAAACTCTCTTAAAAAAGATTGCCGCTTTTTTCTTTTGCAACATATCATAGTACGGTCTTACCTCGGGCAACTGCATTTCCTTCGGCAGGTCTTCCCATTTTCGAAGCATGGATTACACCCCATTATAAATATTTCCTCAGAATTTCCCTGTAGTTTTCGATAATATAATCAACATCTTCATCTGTAAGCTTTGTATGAAGCGGAAGTGTGATTTCGTTTGCAAAGAAATCATAAGCATTGGGATAATCCGCAATATCAAATCCCATATTCTTATAAGCCGTCATCATCGGCAGAGGCTTATAATGAACATTGCATGAAATACCTCTCTGAGCCATTTCGGTTATGATTTCATTTCTCCGGTCACTTGATATTCCCGGAATTCTTGTTATATAAAGATGACCCGATGAAGAATGATTCTCACCGTAATGGTCAAGATAACAAGCACCGATTTCATCAAGCGCTGCATTATATTTCAAAATAATTTCTTTTCGTCTTTTCAGAAGTCCGTCATATCTTTCAAGCTGGGTTGTTCCTATCGCCGCCATGATATCCGTCATATTGCATTTATACCACGGACCGATAACATCATATTCCCATGCTCCCGCTTTCGTTTTTGCAAGAGCGTCCTTTGACTGACCGTGAAGGCTGTAAAGCTGATAGCTTTTATAAAGTTCCTCATTATCAATTCCGCCGATGTTTCTCCATGTTGCGGCACCGCCCTCTGCGGTTGTCAGATTCTTTACGGCATGGAAAGAAAACGATGTAAAATCGGCTATTGCACCGGCTTTTTTTCCGTTTCTTTCAGCGCCGAGAGAATGTGCACCGTCTGCAATAACAGCAACTCTGCCGAGAGCCTGCTGAACTTTTCCTGACGGAACAAACAGATGCCTTTTGTTTTCAACGGCACGGTAGATTCTGTCATAATCGCAAACAATACCGCCAAGGTCAACAGCGATAATTGCTTTGGTTTTCTCCGTTATCGCTTTTTCCATCTTACCGTAATCCATTTCAAAGACGTCAGGCTGTGAATCAATAAAAACAATCTTTGCTCCTGTGTGAACGGCAGCGGAAACTGAAGCCGTGTAAGTGTAAGCGGGAACGATAACTTCGTCGCCCTCTTCAATTCCGAGAATACGAAGGTTGAGTTCGAGAGACGCTGTTGCAGAATTGAGACAGACAGCTCTTTCTGTTCCGCAGTATTCTGCAATCATTTTTTCGAAGCGTTTTGTTTCGGGGCCGGTTGTTATCCAGCCCGAACGAAGAACTTTTGCAACCGCTTCAATCTCTGCCTCTCCGATATCGGGAGGACTGAACGGAATATTTCTGAAATCCATTTTCAAACCACCTTAGTTGGCTTCGTTTTTCTTGTATGTAGGAACCATTTTTTCAACCATATCTGCAATACGGTCGGTATTTTCATACGCCGCAAGCATAAGCTCCGACAAATCGTTCTGGAAAATCTCCGTATCAAAAGGAACAGGATTTCCGATATGAATAAGCTTATTCGGAGTTGTTTTAAGACCTTCCTCCTGCATAAGCTTTTCTTCATAAAGCTTTTCGCCGGGTCGAAGACCCGTATATTCAATGCGGATATCAACATCCGGAGTAAAGCCCGAAAGTCTTATCAGATTTCTCGCAAGAGTATCAATATTTACGGGCGAACCCATATCAAGAACAAATATCTCTCCTCCTCCTGCATATGCACCCGCAAGAAGCACAAGCGACACTGCTTCGGGAATTGTCATGAAATATCTGATTATATCAGGGTGAGTTACCCTGACGGGACCGCCGTTTTTAATCTGCTGCTTAAAAAGAGGAATAACCGAGCCGTTTGAGCCCAGAACATTACCGAAACGAACGGCAACATATTCCGTTCTGACCTTTTCTGTGCAGCATTCGGGTTTGAAATTCTTATCATCTTCGAAATGCGTAAACAAGGTATGAATTTCCTCGTATGTCCCCTCTTTGATTTTCTTATCAAAGAACTGAATAACCATTTCACAAAGACGTTTACTTGCTCCCATGATATTTGTGGGATTAACTGCCTTGTCGGTACTGATAAGAACAAATCTTTCGCAATTATTGATCATTGCCGCATATGCAGTTTTATATGTCCCGATAACGTTATTCTTTATTGCCTCGCAAGGACTTGCTTCCATAAGAGGTACATGCTTATGAGCAGCTGCATGATAAACAATATCGGGTTTATAATGACTGAAAACATGATTAAGACGCCTTGAGTCTCTGACCGAACCGATAAGAGTTTCAAAATTAAGCTCAGGAAATTTCATCTTAAGCTCTTGTTGAATTTCATAAGCGTTATTTTCATAAATATCAAAAATAATCAGAAGCTTCGGTTTATGCGCAGCAATCTGTCTGCAAAGCTCGCTGCCTATTGAGCCACCGCCACCGGTTACAAGAATCGTCTTGCCTTCGATAAGATCATAGACTTCCTTCATCTCGGTTTTGATGGGTTCTCTTCCGAGAAGATCCTCGGGCGATACATCCTTCATCGAGCTGATGCTGATATTCTCATTGACATACTGATAAAAATCCGGAAGAAGCTTCAATTCGCAGTTTGTTGCGCTGCACACATTGATAATATCTCTTATCTCGGACTTCGGAGCGCTGGGAATTGCAATATAAATCTTTTCTATTCCGTATTTTTCAACGCTCTGGAGGATGCTATCTCTGCCGCCGACAATAGGTACGTTATCGATATATCTGCCCCATTTGTTTGAGTCATCGTCAATCATGCAGTAAACCTTATCAGAAAACTTATCGGTTTTGATAACACTTTTAAGAAGCATCTGTCCCGCTGTGCCTGCACCGATAATCATAACTCTGTCAGCTTTTTGAGAATTTCTGCGCTTTTCAAATTCAATGCGAATAAAGCGATAAGAAAATCTTGCGGCAACAAGAGCGATAAACTGGAAACACGCACCCCAGAGATAATACGAAATCGGCATTCTCTGGAAGAAAACAGTTATAAGAACAATATGCAGTACCGATGCAATCGCACTTCCGACTGCCGTTCTTGCAAGTTCCGAGAATCCGGCATATCTCCATACGCTGTGATACATCATTGTGAAATAGAACACACGCATGCAGATCACCGTATAAATAGTAATAAACCATTTCTACGGCTCCA
>JAZSCO010000111.1:0-15432 GCA_045602965.1 Acutalibacteraceae bacterium
AAATAAGGCAGTCAACTCCTTGGCACACAGAACGACATGGCTACGATCCGACTTGTTGAATTCGTTGGTTGAGCAGATTTCGGCAACCGCCTTTTCAAGTTCATCTCTGCCCTCGCCCGTCGATGCCGAAAGTTCAACAACATGGGTGAATGAATCGGCAATAATTTTTCTGTCCGCCGAGAGAGGCAGGTCGGATTTATTGAGCAGAGCAATCGCTCTTTTTGCTTTGCTTTGGTTTATGATATCAAGGTCATCCGCAGTCAGCGGCTCGCTGCCGTCAAAAACGGCAAGAACCAATTCCGCACGTTCAAGCCTGCGTTTTGCAAGATTGACACCGATATTTTCAACAATGTTTTCGGTTTCACGGATTCCTGCAGTATCGGCAACTCTCATGATAATTTCACCGAGAACGATTTTTTCTTCAACAACATCACGGGTTGTGCCTGCGATATCGGTTACGATTGAACGCTCAAAACCCGTAAGCATATTCATGAGAGTGGATTTTCCTACATTGGGTTTGCCGACGATAACAGCATCAATTCCGTCTGTTACGGCACGTCCGCAGTCGTAGCGGCGGATGATGTCGGAGAGTGCTGATTTTGTTTTTTCAAAAACAGGAAGCATATCCCCTGCGCCCGTATCTTCGATATCCTCATCGGGATAGTCGACCCATGCGGCAAGGGAAGCGCAGATTCCGATTATTTCATCGGCGCACTTTCTGATTTCACGGCTGAGATTGCCGTCAAGAGTATTGAGTGCGGCAGTTGCCGCCTGTTTTCCCGATGCACCGATAAGCGACATAACGCTTTCTGCGGCGGCAAGGTCGAGTTTACCGTTGAGAAAAGCTTTTTTTGTAAACTCCCCTGCTTCGGCAGGAATTGCGCCTGCATCGAGTGCAGCACGCAAAACACGTTTTGTTATATAAAGACCGCCGTGGCACGAAATCTCGGCGGTGTCTTCACCCGTATAACTTCCGGGAGCACGAAAAACGAGGCAAACAGCCTCGTCGATTTTTTCGTTATTATCATAAACATCCCCAAAATAAGCACGGTAGCCCTTACTTTCCGTAAGAGCTTTTCCACTGACGGGTCTGAATATTTTTGAAGCAATTTCAAGGGCATTATCCCCCGAAATTCTGACAATTCCGATACCGCCGGGAGCATTCGGAGTTGCAATGGCGGCAATGGTACGGTTTTCCATAATATCACTCACAAACAAGGGGTACACGCTGACCCGTTATACGCTTTGCAATTCGTTTATATGCAAGGGTTGAGGAAGAGAATTCGCCGGGAGTTTCGCCGATAACGGATGAATATCCGACGTTGATATCTCTGGGAACAATTCCGAGAAGCTGAACGCCCGTTTCATCGATGCATTGGTCGATATTGAGAAGTTTTTTCTTGCAAACGGGTTTCACTTCAAACATATTTATGACAAGCCGAGCGTCTTCAATGCCGAGTCTGCGAAGCTCATCAAATGCTCTTGCGCAGCTTCTTACGCAGACATTATCGGGCGTTGTGATAACAACCGCTCTGTCAGCGCCGCTTGCGGCAAGCTGGAATCCCCTGTCGATTCCCGCGGGAGAATCAAGAAGTATGTAATCATAATCCTTCGAGAAGGATTTGAAAAGCTTTGCTGAAGCTTCGGGAGTAAATTCGTCGCTGAAATTACGGGGTGCGGCAAGAAGATCGATTTCGGATTTGATAAGCGCCTGCTCAAAGGTGCAACGTTCACAGATGAGGTCGCCCCAGTCGAAAACAACGTTTTCGGTAACACCGAAAAGAAGGTCGAGCGAGCGCAGACCGATGTCGCAATCAATCGCAAGAACTTTTTTATCAAGTTTTGCAAGCGCTCTGCCGACGCCTGCCGTGAAAGATGACTTGCCCGAGCCGCCTTTGCCCGAAGCAATAACTATAATTTCAGCCATGGCTGTCACTCCTTGAAGTGATAATTATTAAGGAAGCAAAATATTCTCTTGCTGATTTGCCTGCATGGTGTCGCTCTGACCGAAGTAATATTTGACTATTTCGGCAACAACGGGAGAAAGCTTTGAACCGGCTCTGAAGCCTTCGCCGACAACCGCAATAGCGATTTCGGGACTGTCATAGGGAGCAAAAGCAATGAGGAAACCGTTGTTTATCTTAACCGAATGGCCGTTCAACTGGCGGATTTCCTGAGAAGTACCTGTTTTTGCGGCAATCTGAATGGGGCAATCCTTGAAATAGGATGATTTGACACCAACGGCAAGCATACCTCTCTGCACCGTATCGAGTGTTGTTTCGGAAAGATGCATCTGAGAGAGGATTTCGGGCTTTGTTTCGACTATTGTCTGAGAATAGTCATAGCTCTTGATGCTTTTTACGAAATGGGTTTTATATCTTGTGCCGCCGTTTGCGATAACGGCGCAGTAGTTTGCAAGCTGAATGGGCGTGAAAAGATTACCTGCCTGACCGATAGCTGACTGAATGGTGAAACCGGGAAGCCATGTCTGACCGAGCGATGAACGGTATTCGGGGCTGTCGAGTACACCCGTTGCTTCGCCGAGTTCACATCCTGTTTTTGAGCCGAGACCGAAAAGAGTTCTGTATTCGTTCATCTTTCCGATGCCGAGATTTTTGCCGACCTCATAGAAATAGGTGTTGCAGGATTCTTCAAGTCCGCTGATGACATTGACGAAACGGTTTTTATGGGACTGTTCGCACTTGAAGTCCTGACCGAGATAGGTATACATTCCCGAGCAATAGACGGTGTCGGATTCAACGACAAGTCCTTCTTCAAGAGCCGCAACCGCAACGGAGGGTTTCATGGTTGAACCCGTAGCATAGGTTGAAAGAAGCGCTCTGTTCCAAAGCGGAGCGGCAGGGTCTTCGTTGAGAGCTTTTGCGTTTTCGCTGTAATTGGAGATATCGTAGGTCGGATAGGAAGCGCAGGCAAGAATTGCACCTGTTTTGCAGTTGATAACTACAACCGCACCTGCGTCGTCAACCATGTTACCGCCTTCGCTTCCTGCGAAATCGAGAAGTGTATTTCTCAGTGAATCCTGAGCAACTCTCTGGAGTCCCGAATCAATTGTCAGAACAACCGTGTTGCCGTGAACGGGCTGAACGGTCACTTCGCTGGACTTATTGCCGTCGCCGTCCCAGTAGATGGTTTCTTCGCCGTCAGTTCCCTTGAGATATTCCTCCATGGCGGATTCTATGCCGCTTTTTCCGATGAAATCGGTGATTTTATAGCCGCTGTCTTTGAGTTTTTTGTATTCGTCGGCGTCGATTGCACCGATTCTGCCCAGAACATGGGGCGCAAGAGTGCCGTCGGCATACTGTCTGACGGGCACAACCTGAACGTCAACGCCCTGATATTTTCCGCTGTTTTCTTTGATATATGAAACGATTGATTCGGGAACATCGGAAGCGAATGTATAGGGATTGCCGATGCTGAAGAAAAGACGCTTCATTTCATAGCATACGGAAGCGATTTTTCTTTGCTTTTCGGCAGGATATTTTTCGAGCTTATATCTTGAAATGAGAGCATCATAACAATTCTGAGCGGTTGCGTATTCGTTGAGGTTGAGCATATCCTCGCTCTTCATTTCTTTAATGAGAGAATCGCTTTCTTCCTTATATGCAATTGCGCCGTTTTCGTCAAAAACAAGCGGAAGATTATCAATCCACTCGATGGAATTTGTTTCGAAAAGGTCAATCAGCATTGAAATGACGGCGTTTCTTTCACTCTGCTCCGAGGGGAAATAAGCGTGATTGAAAATTATCGAATAACCCTGCTCGTTGAAAACAAGCGGCTGACCGTTTGCGTCAACAATCTCTCCCCTTGCGGCGGAAATAACAGCTGTTCTTTCGGAAACGGCGTTGCTTGCGGCAGCGTATTCGGGTCCGTCGATAATCTGAATTTTTACAAGGTCAAAAATAAAGAACGCAAAAAAGGCAAGAAGTACGCAAACAGAAACAACTCGCCTTGTAGCCGTAATCTTAACGTGCATATTCTTACCTCCCTGTGAAATAAATTATTCTTCCGTGAATTTCTTTTCAACGGCACGAACGGTTATAAATATTATCGGAATCAATGCCGTTGTATATACTATGCTCGGCAGATAGTATCTCCAGAGCATGAAGAATGCCGAGTCGAGTTTTGTGAAAACAAAATTGAAAAGCCAATAGAAAACACTGTAAACAGATGAAAATATAAAGGTCAGAATCGAAGCGGTGACAATATTGTTACGCATTATTGTGTTGATGAGCGTGCCGCAGATGAAGCCTGCCGTCAGAAGAAAGAGAGCGTTGAAGCTTGCGCCCGAGGAATAGACATCCCATAATGCGCCTGCGAAAAGTCCGAGCATCATGCCCCAGATATCACGCTCATACATTGCCATGCAAACAACCGCAGGTATAAGAAGTAAAGCCCTGATGCCGAAAATCTGCGGAAAGAATCCGTCTGTGTTTTGCAAAACGGATAACAGCAGCAGTATCAGAGCAAGACTGAGTCTGCGGAATATGATGTTTTTCTTCTGTGATTCCAAAGTCATTATTGATTCTGTCCGTCAAAAGATGTGATGATGAAAACATCGGTGATTTCGTCGAGGTCAACGCCGGGCTCGATAACTGCGCTTGCAGATATATCAACCGTGCCGTCAACGATATCGACAACCGTACCGATAATAAGGTCGCGGGGATAAATTCCGCCAACGCCCGAGGTGCAGACAATTCCGCCTGCCGTTACGGCAGTTGAAGTGGACAGACCCGGCATATGGCAATGACCTTCCTGAGCAAGCGCAACGCTTGAGGTTACATAGCCGAGGTCACGGGTGCGCACTTCGTATGCGCTGACGTTGACATCGGGGTTAAGTATTGTGCTGACAGTGCAGCGTGTAGGAGTAACGGAGGAGACGATGCCCACAAGATAGTTGCCGTAGATAACGGGGTCATTAACGCTGATATCACTTGTTGAACCGATATTCAGGGTGAACGAGCTGAGATGGTTTGCGGAGTCCCTGCCGATAATTGCCGCCTCTGCGAAAACATAGTCGGTATGTTTTTCTTTGATTTCAAGAAATTCCTGATAGAAGGCGTTTTTGCTTTTTGCCTGCTCATAGTCAACAAGCTGACGGGTGAGTCTGTCAATCTCTTTTTCGAGTTCATCAATTTCCTTTGCGAGTGAAGAGGATGAACGGAACGAAATCGGAAGATTCGCAAACTCAGAAGCAAGATATGATGCGGCGCGGGAAACGGGTCCGAAAACCACTCCCGTAATGCTTGTGAGCGGCGAAGAACCGCTTCTTGTTGCAAGCGCAAACACCGAGCCTGCAAGCAGGGCTGCGGCTACGACTGCAAATATTTTAAAAGCAGAGCTTTTCAAAAAGCGGATCATCGTTTTACTCCTTCGAAATTAAAAATCAGATATATTTTTTGTTGCCTGTGATGTTGAGAGTGTTGTTCTCAAGGCAGATGCCTGTGCCGTCTGCAACGCAGTCGAGAGGATTGGTTGCGATAAGAACGGGGATTTTTGTTTCTGTAGCGATGAGCTTATCAAGACCTCTGAGAAGAGCACCGCCGCCTGTGAGCATAATGCCGTGGTCAATGATGTCAGCTGCAAGTTCGGGGGGAGTCTTTTCGAGAGTCGATTTAACGGCGTCAACAATCTGGGAAACGGTGTCGGACATAGCCTCACGGATTTCCTCGCTTGTGATGTCAACATTCTTGGGAAGACCGTCCATGAGATTTCTGCCCTTGATGTTGATTGTGCCTTCGCCTTCATAGGGGTAAGCCGAACCGATTTTGATTTTGATATCTTCTGCGGTTCTTTCGCCGATAAGAAGGTTATATTTTTTCTTGATGTAGGAAATGATTGCTTCATCGAAGTTATCGCCTGCAACTCTTGCGGAGTTAGCGGTAACAACGTCACCCAGCGAGATAACGGCAACTTCGGATGTACCGCCGCCGATGTCAACAACCATGCTGCCTGTTGCTTCGCTGACGGGAAGACCTGCACCGATAGCTGCTGCCATGGGTTCTTCGATAAGGCTTACATATTTTGCGCCTGCGCTTTTTGCAGCGTCATAAACAGCTTTTCTTTCAACTTCGGTAACGCCCGAAGGAATGCAGATAAGAACTCTGATTTTGGTGAAAGGCGATCTTTTTGCTGTTTTCTTAATAAAAGCGGCAATCATCTCTGCGGTAATTTCGAAATCGGCAATAACGCCGTCCTTAAGAGGACGAACAGCCGTAATTGAACCGGGAGTTCTGCCTATCATTTCCTTTGCTTCCATACCAACTGCAACAACTCTGGGGGGGTTGCTTTTCTGGTCAACGGCAACAACGGAGGGTTCACGAATAACTATGCCCTTGCCCTTAACGAAAACAAGGGTGTTGGCGGTACCTAAATCTATACCGATATCCTGAGTAAAAAGCATGGTGTTAATCTCCTTCAAAAAGAATTATCAGTGGAAGTCAATGGATGCGAGAATATTTGTGAATTCATCGAGGGTTTCGCCGAGATCGCGGCGTCCTTCAATTTTGCATGAATAAGTTACGCCTTCGTTTTCAAAGAAATAGAAGCCGAGATAAGCGGGAACGGGATTGCCGTTTTCATCGGTTTGCTGGTGAGGAATGTAAACCGAGATGAAGTTTGCGGTAATGCTGTCGTTTATCTGGATGTTTTTGTTTTCGCCGGAGGCGTTTTCGTACATTCTTCTTGCGTTATCAACAACGGGAGTAACGGCTGCCATTGCCTTGGAAACAGAGCCGGTTTTAGCGGAGATAACAAGAGATTCGTCTGTACCGTCCTTTGTGATGGCAAGGTCGTTGAGAGTTTTTGCATTTGACCAGCCGTTGGGAATTTCAACGGAATAGTTTTCTGTTTCAACGCGTCTGCCGATAACGATTGCGTGATCCATTGCAACAGCGTTTGTTTTGTATTCGCCGTTTTCGTCCTTAACGTTTCTGCCGTCTGAATCGGTAACAAGAACGATGAGGTTGCCTGCGTCGTCTCTTACGATGCCGCCGTCGGGTGAAGTTATGATAGCGACCTGTTCGCCTGCACCGTTTTCAACAACAGCGCCGTTTTTGATTTTAGGTTTGCAGGCTGTGAAGCAAGTGAGAATTACGATAAGTGAAATAATGAGAGCAAAATATTTTTTCATGACAGTAAATCCTTTCGTGCGAAATTTTCTCAGCCGTTGAGAGCCTTGAAAGCTTCTTTATTATTCTTGTAAAGAGTTTTATAGACTTCGTAGTTGCGGTCATAAACCTCTTTGTTTGCAGGATTGGGTTTGAAAGTTTTCTTTGCGGGGATGAGTTTCTTTGCCTGGGAAATATCGTCGAGCACTCCGAGACCGACTGCCATAACAACAGCCGCACCGACTGCGCCGACATTCTGGGGAGAATCAACGGTTTCAACGGTTCTGCCCGTGATATCTGCAAGAATCTGGCAGGTAACGTCGCTGAGTGCGCCGCCGCCGACAAAGCGAACGGTCTGAGAAGTTTTGATTTTCTTGTCCTGAGTGTCGAGGAACCATCTCATGTGCATGCAGACGCCTTCGATAACGGAGCGGATAAGCTCTGTTTTACCAACGTCGAGGCTGATATTGAAGAACATACCTCTTGAGTTGGGGTCTTCAAACGGACAGCGGTTGCCGTGGAGCCAAGGAGTGAAGATAACGCCCTGACTGCCTGCGGGGATTTCGTTGACAACCTTTGAAAGGTAATCGTAAAGGCTTGTGTAGATCGTTTCGTCGGATTCCGCAACGTCGGTTTTGTTGAGGAAAATGCCGATTTCGTCGAGTGCAAGGTGATCCTTTACCCATTCGAGGCATTTGCCTGCGGTTTCAAGCTCTGCAAAATAGTTGAAGCGGTCTTTCTGAGCGCCGACTATGGCGGCAATCATTGCCGAAGCGTCAACAACGCTCTTGTCGACAACGGTTGAAACCCAACCTGATGTGCCGTTATAAATATGTGTTTCGCCAAGCTCAACGCTGCCTGCGCCAACGCCGATGAGTGAAGCGTCGCCGCCGCCGCCGAATACGGCAGTCCCCTCTTTGAGTCCGAGCTCTTTGGCTGCTTTTGCGGTCAGACCGCCTGCCTTTTCGGTAGCTTTGATGAGGTCGGGCATATGGTCGGGATTAACTCCGAGGATGCTGCAGATTTTTTTGCTGAAGCCTTCCTTGCCCTTGCGGATATCGTAAAGAAGAGTACCGAAAGCGGAGTCGGGAGTCATGACGAATTTATCTGTCATGCGGCAGATTATGTATTCCTTAACGTCGAGCCACTTATAAACGCGCTTGAAGTTTTCGGGCTCGTTTTCCTTGACCCAGTTATATTTCCAGACGGGGTCTTTAACGCTCGCCGCAACAGCGCCTGTTATCATGAGAGAGGGAAGAAGCTTGAAGATGTTTGCGCCCGCAATCTGAATTCCGTTTGCAATTCCTTCCTTAATCTGCTTTCTTGCACGCTGGTCCATGTAGCTGAAGGCTCTGTGTACGGGTTTACCGTCTTTGTCAACAAGCACGAGTCCCTGCATCTGTGAGCAGAAGGAAATGCCCTCGACAAGCTCGGGTTTGATATCGCAGTTTTCAAAAATGGTTTTGGTGGTTGAGCAAATCGCTGCCCACCATTCATCGGGCTCCTGCTCTGCACCGCCCTCAGGCATGATGTAGAGTTTATAGCCTTCCATAGCTGCGCTGATAAGGGTTATTTCTTTGTCGATTTCAAAAAGACAGGTCTTAACGCCTGTTGTTCCTATGTCGTAGGAAATAACATATTTCTTGCCCATTTTTTCCTCCTGATTTTCAGATGCATGGCATCAATTTGATTATATTTGAATGGGTACACAAATTAGTTAAGAAATTGTGACAAAAGTGTAAAAAAGACATAACTATACACTATTACCCTATTATACTCTATTATTATAATAATTTTAATTTTAAAATACAAGTGGTATTTATAATTTTATTACATAATTTGTATAAAAAAGCAAACAAAAATCGGCTTGCACTTTCGCGCAAACCGATTTTTTTCATTATGGTCTGTATTCAAATGAGAAACAGTGGGAGCGGAGTTTGAAATCGAGCACGTAGCAGCGGAAAGCATTGCCCTTGACTGCATGGTCACCGATTCTGATTTCGGTAACGTATCCCGTGGTTGAGTTATAAGCGCCGTCGTGCGAAAGTATTTCGAGCCAATCCGCAGGATTATCGGAAAGGGTGATTGATTTTCCGTTATCCTTTGCGTAGGACATGATATATTTCTTTATTTCTGCCGCGCTGATTTCAACCGTTGTTGCATCAATTTTTTCGGGACTTGATACGCCGCCTCGGAGATAGGGATATTTATCCGCGCCCCATACGCTCTGTGCCGATGCGGTTTTGCCTGCCGCCGATGCGAAATAAACGGTGTTTGCCGCTTCTCCGTTGTAGTCAACATATTTTGCAACGGGAGTATCCGTATCCGATGACATTCCGAGATATTCAAGGCAGGCTTCGTGGATTTTTGTGCCTGCATATTCGAAGGTTTCTTTATAAGCGTGCTGACTGCTCTTTACCTTGAAGCCGTTGTGTTTTGCGTATGTATAAATCGTTGCCATCTGAGCTTTGAGCGCTTCTTTTCCTGCGCTGCTGTAGCCCATTTCCTGCTTTGTTGTTTTGCAGAGGTATTCGACAATCGGGATATCTTTGCCGCCGTAGTTTATCGTTGCGGGGGTTGAAGATTCCGTTTTGACGGTTGTTCCGGGATAATAATGAAGCAGAATATCTTCATATGTGCTGCCGCTTTCATCCATTGCCATAGCACCGTGCTGACTCATTCCGACGCCGTGACCGTAGCCGTACACTTTGAATACGAAAGTACCCTTTATTTCGGATGAGGTTGCGGCGGTTGTGACGCCTTCGCCCGACTGTGCGGTTGTTTTGACCGCCGTGGTCGAAGTTGTTGTCGGTTTTGTTGTGGTTATCTTTGTTGTGGTTGTTGTGGCAGCTGTTGTGGGTTTTGCGGTAGTGGTTGCTTTGGCGGTTGTGAGCGTTGTTATCGCCTTGGTTGTTGAAGTTATTGCCGCCTTCGTTGTGTTTTTGATTGTGGTGGTGATTTTTGTCACGGTCTGACTGAGTGTTGTCGAAGCGTCGGTTGTGAAAAATAATCCCATGGGTGCGGATGTTACGTAAGAATATGTGCTTTCGGGCACAAGCGCAACCGCATCTCCGTCGGCATCTTCAATGAAAAGACCGCCGTGGTCTTCATATATATAATCATTATTATTATATACGTCTTCATAAAATCCTTCCTGTTGGAAGTGGTCGCCTGCAGCATAGGTCGGCGAATTTGCGTTGTCCTTTGAGGAGGAAACAAGTGCAAGAATAACGCAGACAGCAATCGCAAGCGCTATGCCGATAATGGCTATAATCAGAGGCGTTTTGGAGTTTTTCGCCCATTTCTTGGGTTTTGCAACGGGAGCATCGGGATTTACGAGAGCGGGCATTGCGGCAAGCTCGTCGAGCATTCGGCAGAGATTGATTATTGCGGCAACCATGAGTTGCTTTTTGTCTTCGCCCGGCTTTGCATAGACCTTTGCCGCCTTGGCTCTTTCGGAATCCGCAACGCACACAACAACGGCATCGCCCGAGCCGTCGTTTTCAATCTGCGAAATTGCGATACCGAGGTCTGCACCCGAATTTTCCTTCGAAAGCTTTGCGCACTGAGCGATATAATCCGCCTGAGATTCGTTTTCCGCCATATCTCTCATCGAAGAATCGGCGAAGAAAGCTTTATCGCTGTCGGGCACAGAGGAGATTGCGGAAACGAGCATTTTTCCGCATCCGCAGGGAGAAACCGCAACGGTTTTTCCGCTTGCAACAACTCCGTTTATGCGCTCACGAAGCTCCTGAGTTCCTGTTTTTTTCGGGGCGGGGATTGATGCAACGAGAGAAGCGAGACCCGATGCGAAAACCTGATCAAGTCTTTCTGTATCAAGGGGAGCAAAAACAAGAGTTCCCTCACCGATATTGACGGAAAAAGCGGAGAACAAGCCGTCTGCTGTGGGATAAACTCTTGATTTTTCGGCAACGGCGCACTGAAGGTCGCGCTCTTTTGCGTTTTCGGGGGCATTTTCGCCAATGGCGCAGGCAATCTGGTTGCTTCTGATAATTTTTAAGGAAAGTGATTTAAGCAAACGGTATTTTGCATTAAGGAAAATTTCAACGGGTGCAGAAACGACTGCAAAGCCGCCTTGGGCAGCATAAGCCACAGCCTCAGCCGCAAAAGCGGAGGGCTCTGTGTAGTCCTTGATATCACAACTTAACCGTTGTCTGAGACAGTCTGCCGCACCCTGCGCCCTGTCGGCACAAAGCGTGAAGCAGCTCACCTTTCTTTCCATAATAATCACCGTTCCTTAAAAATTTGTATGACTGCGGATTATGAATTCCGTATGAATTTTACCATGTGGGTTCGTTTGCGTGGGTATTTTCTTTTCCGTATGCATCATAGTATGCCTGCGGGAATTTGGGGTCGTTATTCTTGAATGCCTTTGAGGTGTCAACTGCAATGCTTTCGCCTTCTCTTCTCTCTCTTGCAACAACAACGAGTCTTGCGTTATCGAAGTCATAAGCGCAGGTTGAAAGAGTGAGAATCTTATCGGTTACGGCAATGTCAACGCCTGTTGTATAAAGTTTTCTGCGGTCGATTTCTTCAATGTAATCTTCGAATTTTCCGTCGCCGACATCAATGAAGTTATAGGGGAAAACATAGCCGTTATCGTCTTCTTTTTCAGCATTTGAGATGAATACGGCATAAACAAACCATGTGTGGTCGCCGTAAATGGTGTTGCATTCGATGACGGGTGCCTGACGGAAGCCGCTGATATTGCGGTAGTTTTCGAGCATACCGAAAATCAGGTCGTCATGGCGCATATTGTGACCGTAAATAACTGTGTTTCTGTGAAGCGTTGTGAAGTTGTCCATTCTGTAGTCGAAGAAGGGGACACCGTAACGGGTATATTTTCCGTAAATATCCTTCTTGAGATAGAAGTTGTTATCTCTGCCCTGTGCAATGGGGAGGTTGATATCAAAACCCGGGATTGAAATCCAGCCTCTCAGGTCGGGGTTTGCGGCATAAAGGCTGGCATATTTTGCGAGCATTCCCTCGGGATAATCAACGTCGGGAGTGTTGTTATCGGGAACATCATTCACCGTTGCGTCGCTGTGTGTATTGATGTTTTCGCTCATTTCGGATGCGATTTTGTCTGCATCCGTCTTGAAGCGGTAGGGCTCGATGACATAGACATTTGCGAGCATACCGATGCAGACAACAATGGTGATGATTGAGATTGTGAGAATAATCTTTCTTACAACGTCGCCGGCAGAAGCCTTGCGTTTTCCTTCAGACCCGTCTGATTCTTTGGATTTTTTCTTCTTTTTGCTCTTTTTGGAGTCATTGTCGGGAAGGTCGGGGTCATCGTCAAGGGTTGCCGTGCCCATGGGTGCAGACTCATAGAGTTTTTCGGGTGTTGCAGCGGCTTTTTCGTAATCGTTGCCGTCATCGGGCACGTTGATTACAAATCCCTTGGGTTTTTCTTCTTCGGGACTGCTTTCAAATGTGACAAGCTCAACAAATTCGGGCTCACCGCCGTCAGTTGAAGGCTCTTCGGGAACATTTTCAGGCGGCAAATTGCCGTCATCTGCAGAGCCGAGCTCCACGAATTCGGGCTGTTCCTGCGGATTTTCGGGGATTTCATCGCCGAGAAGCTCGGCAAGAGTTGACTGAAACTCTTCGGAGTCGGTATCAAAAACATCGTCAGAAACATTTTCAGCTTCGGGAATGATTTCGGATTCGGAAATTACATCCTCAACTTCGGGGATTTCCGCTGAAACTGCGGGAATTTCTTCGTCTGTGGGCATATCGTCCCAATCAAAATCATCGTCGCTGAATTCGAGCTCTTCTCCGAATTCCTCGGCAGGTTCCTGCTCATATGTTTCTTCGGCGGGATTGTTTGTAACAAGCTGAGCAGCATCGGAAAGATCGGTGCCGACAGGAGCGATTCCTGAATTTGACTCGATTTCCGAAAGAATATCAGCGAAACCTGTTTCGGAGTCTGGTTCTTTTTTGAGCATATCAATCATGCTGAAAATGCTGTTTTTGGCTTCGTCACCGTCGTCGGGAATATCAACGGGATTTTCGGGTGCGGGGTCGAAAATTTCAATTTCCTGAGCATCCGATTCACCGTCAAGCGAAACAACGGGAATATCCGCATCGAAATAATCGTCGGGATTCATCCAGAGATCTTCAAGAGTGCTGTTTTCGTCCTCGGGAAGAGGCTCGGGGTCTGAAAGCACAACTTTTTTGGGCTCTGCGTCGCTTTCGGTGAGCATGGAAATGGGCTTGGGCACGATTGTTTCGGGACCGCTGCCCATAATATCGTCATAGAGATTCTGCAAATCCGATTCCAGACTTCTTTCCGTACTTTCGATATCGTCGCGGAAACCGTCAAAAAGGGAAGTGGAGCTTGAATTTTCGAGAAGGAAATCTCCGAGATCGATTTCGGTTATTGCTTCATCGTCGGCGATGGAGCTGAGTCCGTCGGGGATTGACGAAACTTTTTTGCTTTCGTTCATATTATTATCTTTTGACATCTTTTTGTCCTCCGCAAATTAGTTGGCGCTGGGCTGCCATTTTGCCGTATTTTTATAGGGATTTTCCTTGCCTTTGCTGTTATACCAGACCTGCGGTCTGCGATAATCGGGGTTGTCCTTTACGAGCGAAGCGTCAATTTCCTCGCTCTCGCCCTCATGGAGAAGTCTGCCGACAACGACAAGTCTTGTGTCAATATTTTTGCCGTAGTCGTAAATGCAGGTTGAAAGGGTGATGATTTTATCTGAAGGTTCAAGGGAAACGCCTGTTTCATAAAGCGCTCTCTGTTTTACCTGCTCTATATATCCTGCCATGTTGCTGTCGCTCATGTCGGGATAAATATAGTTGAAGAAATAGCCGTTATCGTGAGAAGGCTGGGTTGTCGAAAGGAAAACGGCGCAGATTTTATAAGTATATTCACCGCTGAGGGTGCTGTATTTTATAATCGGGTTTTTGATGAAATTCTGCTTGTCCTTATAGTCGTAAAGCGAGCGGAATACCTGTCGGGGGACATCGGCACCCATTCTGCTTGTTGTATGACCGTGAAGAACCATGTTTTTGTTGATAGTATTTTTTTCGCAGCGGTAGTCGAGATAAAGATTACCGTAGTTTGTCGAAGTGGTGGAGGAGGTATATCTTTCGTAGAAGTCCTTTTTGAGGTATTTGCTGTTGTCGCCGCTCTGCAAAACGGCGGTGTCAAGCTCCGTGCCGGGGATTGAAAGCCAGCCGGCGAGGTTGTTGTTGACGGAATAAGGCTGCTTGAGCTCTTCGAGAATGCCTTCGGGGAAGCTTGTCTGTTTTTTCATGTTGTTTGAAACAACGCCCGAAAGATTTTCTGCGAGCAAATCGATTTTTTCTCCGCCGCTGAGAATATATTCCGCAGCAGCAGTTTCAAGCTCTGTCTGCGCATCGGGTTTTTTCATGAAATTCATCACCGAAAGAGCAACGAAAATTGCCGTTACAGCTGCAAATACGGCGCAAAGAATTGAACAAACCGTTTTAGAATTCATTTGTTTTTTTCTCCCTTTCCTCTATATAAACTCGCGCAAGATTGAGTGCACGGGAAGCTGTTACATAGCGGTTATATTCCCTGTCATTCTTGCCTGTTTCGATTTTTTCGCAAATATTATAATTTTCCGCATCGAGTGCAATGAAGCAAAGACCGACGGGTTTATCCGTTCCGTCGCTTCCCGGACCTGCAATTCCCGTAACGGAAATTCCGATATCCGCACCTGAAACACGGCGTATTCCCGATGCCATTTCTTTTGCCGTTTGCTCACTTACGGCACCGTAAGCCGCAAGGGTTTCGTTTTTGACGCCGAGGAATTTATTTTTCATTTCGTTTGAATAGGTAATCGCACCGAATTCAAAAACTGCGCTTGCGCCTGCGATATCCGTTATTCTTTTGGGAATATAGCCTGCGGTGCAGCTTTCAGCCGTTGCGAGAGTGAGATTATTTTCTTTGAGAAGCTCAACAACTCTCTGCTCAATGCTTTCGCTGTCGATGCCGTAAACATAGCTGCCGAGTCTTTTGCAGACCTCATCAATAACGGGTCCGCAGAGCTTTTCGGCTTCTTCTTCGTTTTCGGCCTTTGCGGTAACACGCAGAAGAGCTTCGCCCTTTTTTGCATACGGAGCAACGGTGGGATTTTCGTTATCGAGCAAATCCGCAACGGTTTCCGCCATTGCGCTCTCACCGATTCCCATTGTCCTGACCGTGTGAGAAACGATTGCACCGTCGGCATATTCGCGCAGATAATCAACAACGCTTTCGTGATACATCGGCGCCATCTCATAGGGAGGGCCGGGAAGC
>JAZSCO010000112.1:0-5606 GCA_045602965.1 Acutalibacteraceae bacterium
TGATGTAATTAAAGCCCGTATGGATGAACTTATGGCAAAACGCAAGGATAAACAGCCTCTTGAATATCCGAGTGCAGGAAGCACATTCAAACGTCCTGAGGGGTATTTTGCCGCAGCACTTCTCGATGGATGCGGACTTAAAGGTTATTCAGTCGGAGATGCTCAGGTCAGTGAAAAGCATGCCGGGTTTATTATTAACAAAGGCAACGCTTCTGCAGAGGATGTACTGGAGCTTATTGATCATTGTCAGAAAACCGTTATGCTCAAAAAAGGCGTTCATATTGAACCTGAAGTAAAAATTATTATGTAGGAGGGTTTGAATTGTCATTTTCTTCTGAAGTAAAAACCGAAATAACGAAAATTGAAAATATATCCTCCTGTTGCTATCACGCACAAGTCTACGGGCTTGTGCTTTTTGCTCATTTTTCAAAATATAATCTATCCATCACCACAGAAAACTCCGATGTATTCGACCTTTATTTATCATACATAAAAAATTATTGCAACGTTGAGCCTACAATAAGCAATAACGGGACTAAAAAGTTGACTGCATATTTAAAAAGTGATAATGATAAATCACTTGTTTTTGAAAAATTCGGACATTCATTTTCGGAAACTTCTCTCAGAATCAATCGTGCAAATATTTCCGATGAATGTTGTCTTAGTGCTTTTTTGCGTGGTGTATTTCTTGCATGCGGTACCGTAACCGATCCTGAAAGAGGATATCATCTGGAATTTGTTGTTCCTTATAAACGTTTGTGCATGGATTTTATGAAATTTCTGGACGAGCTTTCACTTAATCCTAAATATATTGTACGTAAAGGTAATCATATTGTTTACTTCAAAGACAGTGAAAGTATCGAAGACATTCTTGCAATAATCGGTGCACAATCCGCATCGCTTCATGTTATGGGAATTAAAATTGAAAAAGATGTTAAGAATACTGTTAACCGTCGACTTAATTTTGAAATTTCAAATATTAATAAAACTGTTAACGCTGCAAATCTGCAGGTTGAAGCGATTGAGTT
Organism: Acutalibacteraceae bacterium; assembly: GCA_045602965.1. Classification (GTDB taxonomy): domain Bacteria; phylum Bacillota; class Clostridia; order Oscillospirales; family Acutalibacteraceae; genus CAG-177. The sequence goes on from JAZSCO010000112.1 coordinate 1,029, forward strand.
AATCGAAGAACATATGGGCATTTCATCTTTACCTGATAACCTTCAGGAGCTTGCACACCTTCGACTTGAAAACCCTGAAGCAAGTCTCAGCGAGCTTGAAAAAATGCTTGATGAACCTATTACCCGTTCGGGAATTAACCATAGACTGAGCAGAATTATAAAAATTGCTCAAAAAATTAAAACGGAGAATAATTAATGTCTTTTACACATTTACATGTACACAGTGAATACAGTCTGCTTGACGGAGCTTGCAGAATTGAGCCTATGCTTGATAAAATCAAAAGCATGGGTCAGACTTCTGTTGCTATAACAGATCACGGTGTTATGTATGGTGTTATTGATTTTTATAAAGCGGCGATTAAAAGAGATATTAAACCTGTTATCGGATGCGAGGTTTATGTTGCACCAAGATCAAGATTTGATAAAGTGCACGGTATTGATAACGAAAGATATCACCTTGTTTTGCTTTGTAAAAATAATGAAGGGTATAAAAATCTTATTAAGCTAGTTTCCGAAGGCTGGGTTAACGGTTTTTATACAAAGCCGAGAATTGATAAAGACATTCTCGAAAAATATCATGAAGGACTTATTGCGCTTTCAGGATGCCTTGCAGGCGAGGTTTCAAGAGCCTTACAAAGAAATGATTACGATGAAGCAAAATCTGTTGCTATATGGTATAAAAACATATTTGGCAAAGATAATTATTTTCTTGAAATTCAGAATCACGGGCTTAATGAACAACTCGCAATTAACCCTGACCTGATTAAACTCTCAAAGGAATTGAACATTCCTCTTGTTGCAACAAACGATGCACACTATGTTGAGAAAAAAGATGCAAAAATGCAGCAAGTACTTATATGCATTCAAACAAATCATACCGTTGGTGAAGATACAGGCCTTGAATTCGGTACCGAAGAATTCTATCTTAAGTCCGAAGAAGATATGCTTGAAGCTTTTTCCGACTGTCCCGAAGCTGTTTATAATACTGCAAAAATTGCTGAAAAATGCAATGTTACATTTGAATTCGGTAATACAAAACTTCCTCATTTTGATGTGCCTGACGGATATGATCATTTCGAATGGTTTTCGCTTCTTTGCAATAAAGGTTTAATTGAAAGATACGGGAAAAATCCTCCGAAAGAATATATCGACAGATTAAATTATGAACTTAATGTAATTAATGAAATGGGTTATGTTGACTATTATCTGATAGTACATGACTTTATTAAACATGCAAAAGATATGGATATTCCTGTCGGACCCGGCAGAGGTTCCGGTGCGGCTAGCATTTGTGCTTACTGTATCGGTATAACAGGCATCGATCCGATGAAATATAATCTTCTTTTTGAGCGTTTTCTCAACCCCGAAAGAGTCAGTATGCCTGACTTCGATATTGATTTCTGCTTCGAAAGAAGGGGAGAGGTAATTGATTATGTAATTGAGAAATACGGCTCAGATCATGTCGCTCAAATTGTAACATTCGGGACTCTTGCTGCAAAAGCAGCCATCAGAGATGTCGGACGAGCTCTTGGTATGTCTTACTCAACGGTTGATAACATAGCAAAACTGGTCCCTAATGAACTCAATATTACTCTTGACAGAGCATTGAAACGCTCTGCAGAATTCAAAGCTGTTTATGATTCGGATGATGAAGCGAAGGAGCTTATTGATATGGCTCGAAAAGTTGAAGGAATGCCTCGCCATGCTTCGACACATGCGGCAGGAGTTGTTATTACTCATGATCCTGTTGTATCATATGTTCCTCTCGCCAGAAACGACGAAGCAATAGTCACTCAATTCCCGATGACAACTCTCGAAGAACTTGGTCTTCTTAAAATGGATTTCCTTGGACTCAGAACACTTACTGTAATTAAATCTGCCGAAAAAATGATAAAAAATTCATTACCCGATTTTAGCATTGATTCTGTAAGCGTTGATGACAGATCCGTTTATGATATGATGTGTTCTGCACAGACAGAAGGTGTTTTTCAATTTGAATCTGCGGGTATGAGAAGCGTTCTGTCACAACTTAAACCAGAAAGTCTCGAAGATTTAATTGCGGTTATTTCACTTTACCGACCCGGTCCGATGGATTCAATTCCGACTTATATTGAAAACAGACATAATCCTCATAAAATAACTTATAAAACTCCTGAGCTCAAAAATATTCTGGATGTTACTTACGGCTGCATGGTATACCAGGAGCAGGTTATGCAAATTTCCCGCGAGCTTGCCGGATATTCATACGGCAGAGCTGATATTGTTCGTCGAGCAATGGCAAAAAAGAAGCATGATGTTATGCTGAAGGAAAGAGATTCTTTTGTTTCGGGAGCAATTAACAAGGGGATTGATTCAAAAGCCGCTAATGAAATTTTTGATGAAATGATTTCATTTGCATCTTATGCCTTCAATAAAGCGCACGCTGCAGCTTATGCTTATGTTGCGTATCAGACAGCGTGGTTAAAATGTCATTATCCTTGCGAGTTTTTTGCATCATTATTGACAAGCTTTCTTGATAACACAGGCAAGGTTGTTCAATATATTAATGAATGCTCCAAACTCGGGATTAAAATCTTACCTCCGCATATAAATGAAAGTTCCGATGAATTTGCTGTATCGAACAATAATATTCACTTCAGTCTTCTAGCCATTAAAGGTCTCGGCAGAGGATTTATCAAGCGAATGATTGATGAAAGAAATTCAAACGGAAGTTTTCTGGATTTATATGATTTCTGCCGAAGAATGCACGGTAAAGATTTTAACAGAAGAACTCTTGAAAATCTGATAAAATGCGGTGCATTTGATAATCTCGGCGCAAATCGCAGACAGATGATGAATTCGATTGATTCGATTCTTGAGGATCTTGAAACATCAAAAAAAAGAAATGTTGACGGTCAGATCGGATTTGGCGATCTTACTTCCGGTTTTGATCAGCAAGATTATATCACCCCGGTTTCATTCTCTTATCCTGAATCTGATGAGTTTACGCCTGAACAGCTGCTCAGATATGAAAAAGAAGTTTCGGGTATGTATTTATCGGGTCATCCCATGACAAAATATAAGAATATATCCGAAAGTTTAAAATGCGCAAGAATCTCCGATATTCTTGATACAGAAACATCAAAATACAAAGATAATGACAGAGTTATTATTCTTGGTCTTGTAAGTTCTGTCAAGAAAAAAATAACTAAAAATGATTCTACAATGGCATTTGTTACCATAGAAGACACGACTGGCGCAATAGAGTCGATTGTATTTCCGAAAACACTTATGGAAAAGCCTTCTGTGTTTTTTGAAGGAAATATTCTGCTTTTCCACGCCAGAGTCAGTATGCGTGAAGATGAAGATACCAAACTTGTTTGTGAAGCTGTTGAATCATGTCCCTCAGAAGAATCTTTATCAGTCAAAACACAATCCGTAAATACCCCCAAAAAGAAAGCGAAAGGTCTCTTTCTTCGATTTGATACATCTGATTCTCCTCAGATTTCATATTGTGTGAAACTTCTTACGATTTTTGACGGAAACACTCCTTTATATTTTTATTTCAACGATAAAAAAGAATATAAAAAAAACCCTATAATGCAAGGAATTGACGTCAATAATGTTCTTCTGAGAGAGCTTCGCAAAATACTCGGCGATTCAAATGTAATTTTTAATGAATAAATCATTTTTATTAATATTTTTAGCAAAAAATGTTTATTTCATTGACATTATGTAATAAAGAGTGTATTATATTATTCGAACATTTTTCAAGGAGAGTAATTATTATGAAGACTATCGGCGTTTTAACAAGCGGCGGCGATGCCCCCGGAATGAATGCTGCTGTTCGTGCAGTTGTCAGAACCGCATGTGAAAACGGTATTAAAGTATACGGAATCAACAGAGGATATCAGGGTCTTATCGAAGGCGATGTTCGAGAACTTAACATCAGAAGTGTTTCTGATATTATCCATAGAGGCGGAACGATGCTTTATTCCGCAAGATGCAAAGCTTTCAGAGAAGAAGCAGGTATGCAGCAAGCAATCGATACTTGCAAGAAACTTGGTATCGAAGGCATTGTTGTTATTGGCGGTGACGGCTCATTCAGAGGCGCACGCGACCTTTCACTCAGAGGCATTCCTTGTATCGGTGTTCCCGGCACTATTGATAATGACATTGTTTCATCCGATTATACTATCGGCTATGATACTTGCCTTAATACTGTTATGCAGATGGTTGACAGAGTCAGAGATACAGTTGAATCTCACAGCCGTTGCGTAGTTGTAGAAGTAATGGGTAACAGATGCGGCGACCTTACTCTTAATGCAGGCATTGCTGTTGGTGCAACTGCAATTGTTATTCCTGAAATTCAGTCTGATATAGAAAAACACGTTATTGAAAGAATCAGAAGAACACAGAAGACCGATAAGAAGCATTTCATTGTTATGGTTGCTGAGGGTATCGGCGGTGTTGAAGAACTTGCCAGAAAGACCGAAAAAGAATGCGGTGTTGAGTCCAGAGCTGTAATTCCCGGTCATGTTCAGAGAGGCGGTTCACCCACAGTTCGTGACAGAGTTGCTGCAAGCCAGATGGGTTATA
>JAZSCO010000113.1:0-8701 GCA_045602965.1 Acutalibacteraceae bacterium
TGCTTGTTGCGAAGATTTGCGCAGGTGCAAGCTTCGTCAAGAAGGTCAATTGCCTTATCAGGCAAAAATCTGTCGGTAATATATCTTTCGGAAAGGTTTACCGCCTTTTCGATGAGAGTATCCGTAACTCTTACACGGTGATAATCTTCATAATAATCCTTAACACCGATAAGCATTTCTGTTGTCTGCTCAATTGAAGGCTCTTCAACCTTAATGGGCTGAAGTCTGCGTACAAGAGCGGCATCTTTTTCGATATATTTTCGGTATTCAGTGAAGGTTGTTGCACCGATAATCTGAATTTCGCCTCTTGAAAGAGACGGTTTAAGAATATTGGCGGCATTCATAGAACCTTCAGCATCGCCCGTACCGACAAGAGAATGAACTTCGTCGATAAAGAGAATGATGTTGCCCTCAGAACGCACTTCCTCAACAAGACCTTTTATTCTGCTTTCAAACTGGCCTCTGAACTGTGTGCCCGCCACAAGTGCAGCAAGATCGAGCATATGAATTTCTTTGTCACGGAGCTTTGCAGGAACATCGCCTGCAGATATTTTAAGAGCAAGTCCCTCTGCAATTGCGGTTTTACCTACACCGGGTTCACCTATAAAGCAGGGGTTATTCTTTGTTCTTCTGCAAAGAATCTGAATAGCTCTGTAAATCTCATTTTCTCTTCCGATAATACGGTCAATATTGCCCGACTTCGCCTTTGCGGTAAGGTCGGTACAAAACTGAGAAAGATACTTACGCTTCTTTTCTTCCTGCTTAGCGTTCTTATTCTTTCCCCATCTTTTTTTCTTTTCCTCGCCGCTTGTTGTTTCGGATGCGGTATTTTCTTCGGCATTCTGACCGTTACCCATCGCTCCGAAATTCTGAAGGAAAGGCATTGTGCCTGCGCCGCCGGGTTCGAAGCCGCCGTCTTCACCGAACATAGCTTCAAACTGCTCGCTTACATCCTCAAGCTCATCCTCGGAAATTCCCATGCTCTGCATAATCTGCTTGACAGGACCGATATTCATTTCCATGGCGCACTTGATGCACAGTCCTTCCTGTGTTGTTTTATCGCCCTCAACTTTTGTTACGAAAAACATTGCAGGGCGCTTTTTGCATTTTACACATAAAACCTGTTTCATAGATTAAATCCTTTTTATTTATTTTGCGTTTTTCTTTTCCTTAATCTGATTAATAACTCCGGGAACATAGCTCAGGAATGCAATAACCGTCAGCACTACGCTGATGCCTACAAGAACGAGCATTACTGTTGCGGGGAGAGTAAATACACTGCCAAAAATACCGATATCGGGACCGAAAGCCATGATGATGCACATGATGAAATAGAATGCAAATGTTGCAATCTTTCCGGGCATTTCAGCTGCAACGGGTTTGAGACCGAACATAATCATTATTGCTCCGCCGATAACCATAACAGCTTCCTTGATGAGGAAGATAAGGAAAATCCAGCTGAAAGTCTTAACTGTTTCATCGCTGCTGTTTCTGAAAGCAAGATAGAAAACAATTGCAATTGTTATCTGACTGAGTTTATCGGCAATGGGATCAAGAAGCTTGCCGAGAGCGCTTATCTGATTGAATTTGCGTGCGATCTTACCGTCAAAGAAATCGGTAAGACCCGAAATCGCAAGAACAATAATTGCCCATACATAGTTGCCGTCATTGAAAAGCACGGCAAAAACAGGGATAAGCGCTATTCTGATAAGTGAGAGAAGATTGGGAACGGTAAGGCATCCTGTAAAATATTCTTTTAATAAAGCTTTCATAATATCCTCCTAACAAACGGTTTATTATAATAAATTAGATAAAAAGATTGCAAATTTTGATGAGTCAATTATCAACGATATTTCTTCCGGCAAAAACGGTGATAACGACACAAGAACCGTGCTTATAACAATAACAATCGCAATTCCCTTGAGCACACCAGCCAATCCTCCGAGAGACTCGTTAAGCTTTCTGAGTACGGGAAGCTTGAAGATTTTGTTGATAAAAGATATTACAAATGAAAGAAGTGCATTTGCAATAAAATAGATAAGCACAAACGCTATAACAGACAAAAGAGGCGAAACGATAACAGAATAAATTCCGCCGTAAATCTGCTCTGCAGCCTGAGACGCATCAATTGAAGAACCGATGTTTGAGATAATATCAGAAACGACAATTCCTCCTGCCTGTGCAGCTTTTGCTATGTAATCGGGAATCGCATCAATTATCGCCTGAGTACCGTTACTCAAATGGAAATTTATCGCTTCAGTAAAAGTGTTGATTGCTGCACTTCTGATAAAAGTTTCGTTTGCCCATTCAGCAACCGGTGCACAATACTCACGCGCAATCAGGACTGCCACCGCAGTAGCAACAAGCGAGAAAAACATTTTGAAAAAACCTTTTTTTCTGCCGCTGAAGAACATAAAAACAACGATGAGAATCAACACGGCATCAATTATAAAAGAACCCATTTCTATGCTCATAATCACCTCTCCTTTAATATTTATTTATCGCTCCGCCTTCAACGGTATAAACCGTTCCGGAGCAGATAAACATACGCGCAACGGGGGCATCGGTATCAATCACTTTGGACTCTTTCCCGTTTGATGAATAAACCGTTATCGTGTTACCCGAAGCAACGGCAATTCTGCCTGCATAAGCCGCAACGCAATCGGGAATCTCGTCAATAACAATTGAGCAAGTCTTTTTTCCGCTGTCAGAATATCTGACAATGCCTGTTTTTGAACCGCCGAATTCTTCATAACAAACAGTAGTGTTTCCGTTATCATCGGCACAAACGGCAATCAGACTGTCTTCCGGATAAACGAGTTCTTCAACCGCTTCGCCCTTTTTGTTATGCACTACGGTTTTGTTGTCACCGACGGCGATAACCTTGTTTGAGGCGGTAAAAATAACTCTGAGGAACATCGTTCCTGTATATTTTATATCTGCCAGCGGCTTATCGGAATCAACGTCAAAGATAAGTATACGGGTATAAATCTCTGCATTTTCAACACCTGAAGCCGCAACCGCAACCTTTTTACCGTTGGACGAAAGCGAGATATCCGTTATAAACTCCTGCGAACAGTTCCATTGAAAAATCTTTTTGAATCTGTTGTTATAAACAGAGAGAACACTCTGATTTTCATTTGCTGCATGAGATGTTGCAAAGCCTCCGTTATCCGCAAGAGCAACCACCGTCACGGAATTCTGCTCCGTTATACTGCCGAGTTTTTCGGTTTTGCTCTGAAGAACAACCTCGTTTGACGAAGGGCTGAAAATAAGAGCTCTGCCGTTACGGGTGACAGCTTTTGAATCTGCATATCCAATCGGCATGGAGAAAACCTCATCAGCAGTTGCATTCATCGTGAGAGTTTTGTCATCATAGATGATAAGAGGTCCTCCGCCCATTGAAACCACACCTTTAAAATTGAGAGTTTCAAGCGGATAAGGATAACCCACGCTGTTAGTGAAAACTGTTTTCATCTGTCTGATACTGTCCGTTATATTTGAAACCGCAACATTTCCCATGAGTCTTGCGCTCAAGAAAAGCGCTGCCGCCACAATGAGAACAATCAGCGGTATACGAATCCACTTAAATAATTTTTTGAACCTTTTTACGGACCTTTCTTTGTTAAGATTTATTATTTTTTTCTCTGCCATATATCCCCCTCCTTTAAAATGAACAGGGTAATCCGAATTAATAATAAATTTTGTTAAGGTAGAGACCGTGAGCCGGTGCGGTATGACCTGCGGCAAAACGGTTTTCTGCCAGAATGATATTTTCTATTGAATCTGACGGGATTTTCCCCCTTGAAATGTCAATAAGAGTTCCCGTCATTATGCGAACCATATTATATAAAAATCCGTTCGCCTCTACTCTGAAAATAACCATATCTCCTTCACGCTCAACGGCTGCATTTACAACCGTTCTTTCGGTATCGCAAACACTGCTTCCCGCCGCACAGAACGAATCAAACTTATGAGTTCCGATATACGCTTTCGCCTGATCGGAAAGAAATTTTTCGTCAAGCGGATATTTATAATGGAGAGAATAATTGTATAAAAACGGATTCTTATTCGGTGAATTCCAGATTTTATAAATATATTCCTTGGATTTACAGTCATATCTTGCGTGAAAATCATAGTCAACTTCACGGCAATCCAGTGCGGCAATATCTCGGGGCAAAACAGCGTTGAGTGCTCCGACAAGCTTTTGGCAGTCAATCGCATTTTCCGTTCTGATGTTGCAACAGTACATATTCGCATGAACGCCCGAGTCCGTTCTTGAACATCCGACAACGTTATCTCGTTTTGAGCAGATATGCTCGAGCGCATCCTGCAAAGTCTGCTGAACTGTTACGGCATTTTCCTGAACCTGCCAACCGTGATAAGCCGTGCCGTCAAATGAAATTGTCAGAAGTAAATTTCTTTGCATTAAATCACCGCATCAAAAAATATATTGAGAGCTATAACTCCTGCCGTTACGGCAACGCAGACAGCAATTGCAACGATATCTCTCGCAGCAATTTTCATCTGCTTCATGCGTGTTCTGCCATCACCGCCCGTATAACAGCGGCAGGTCATCGCAAACGCAAGCTCATACGCTCTTCTGAACGAAGAAACCATGAGCGGTATAAATATGGGAACAAGCGCCTTTGCACGCTGAATAAGGCTTCCTGTTTCAAGATCTGCGCCTCTTGCCTTCTGCGCATTCATGATTCTGTCGATTTCTTCAATAAGAGTCGGGATAAACCGAAGGGCAAGAGTCATCATCATTGCAAGGGTATGAACCTTGATTTTAAAAACTTTCAGCGGAGAAAGAATTCTTTCAAGCGCATCGGTAAGCATAGTGGGTGTTGTGGTATAGGTTAAAAGAGAACTGATGACAACAAGGCTGACTATTCTCACCATTGTGAAAATCGCCGTGTTGACTCCCTTTTCGGTTATCTTTATCTGCCACCATTCAAAATAGGTTTTGCCGCCTTCCGTATAGAAAACATTGAGTATGGCAGTGAAAACAAGAATAATTACAATCGGCTTTAAGCTCTTGAGAATCATCTTTGCGGGCACTCTTGAAAGCGCCGCAGCAACAACCGCAGTAAGAGTAATCAAGCCGAGAGAAAAGAAGCTTTTGCAAAGGAAGATTACAACGATAAGCCAGAATGTTGTGATAAGCTTTATTCTCGGGTCGAGATTATGAAGCACGGATTTGCCGGGATAATACTGACCGATGGTTACATCTCTTATCATTTTGCGCTCCTCCTCTCAATGAGATTCCGGAGTATATCTGCACCCTGCTCAACAGTATAAACATTGGCAGGCACATCAATTCCTTTTGAACGGAGCTTTGCAAAAATTTCCGTTATTTCGGGCACGTTAAGACCCATTTCACGAAGCTCATCCCCTCTTGAATAAACCTCGTCAACGCTTCCCTGCATGGCAACGGTTGACTTATTCATTACAATAACCCTGTCTGCCATTTCAGCAATATCTTCCATACTGTGGGAAACTATAATAACGGTGCTGCCCGTCTGATTTCTGTAGTTTTTGATAAGATTTATGAGGTCTGCTCTGCCTCTGGGGTCAAGGCCTGCGGCAGGCTCATCAAAAATAAGAACTTCGGGTTGCATGGACATAACGCCCGCAATTGCCACTCTTCTCTTTTCACCGCCCGAAAGGTCAAAGGGTGATTTACCCAGATGTTCGGGTTTAACGCCCGTAAATTCAGCCGCACGAAGAACTCTCTCTTTGATTTCTTCTTCGGAAAGCTTCATATTTTTCGGTCCGAAAGCAATATCTTTATAAACCGTTTCCTCGAAAAGCTGATATTCGGGATACTGGAAACAAAGTCCGACTTTAAAACGTGAGTTTTTAAGAGTTTCCTTATCCTTCCATATATCAACTCCGTCAACAATCACCTTTCCGCTGTCAGGCTTCAAGAGTCCGTTGAAATGAGAAATAAGCGTGCTTTTACCTGATCCCGTATGACCGATAATTCCCACAAGCTCGCCTTTGTTAATCTGAATATTAACATCATTTATCGCAGCAACCTGTGAAATCGTTCCTTTGGAATAATAATGGGTAAGGCCTACGGTTTCAATCGCAAAACTCATAAGGCACCTCCCACTGCACGGGCAATTTCTTCAACGCATTCATCAACGTCAAGAACACCTTCTTTTATTCCGAGAAGATGACAAAGCTCTGTTGACTGCGGAACATCAAGACCGTAAGAACGAAGCTTCTCAACATTTGAGAAAACCTCTTTCGGCGTTCCCTGCATTACAACTCTGCCGCCGTCCATAATAACAACTCTGTCCGCCTGCACTGCTTCATCCATAAAGTGAGTAGCGGTAACAACGGTTATGCCCATTTCTTTGTTAAGACGCTTGACGGTATTCATAACCTCTTCTCTGCCCTTGGGGTCAAGCATGGCGGTAGGCTCATCGAGAACGATACATTCGGTCTGCATGGCGATAACACCTGCAATCGCAACTCTCTGCTTCTGACCGCCCGAAAGTTTATGGGGCTCTCTGTGACGGAATTCATACATATTCACACATTTGAGAGCATCGTCAACTCTTCTGCGGATTTCAGAAGGCTCAATTCCGAGATTTTCGGGTCCGAAGGCAACATCATCCTCAACTATCGTTGCAACAATCTGATTATCGGGATTCTGGAAAACCATACCGACAACTCTGCGCACTTCGTCTGCCTTCTCCTCGGTATCGGGAACGATTCCTTTGACCATCACTTTACCCTTTGTGGGTTCAAGAATGGCGTTGCAGAGCTTTGCAAGAGTGCTTTTGCCCGAGCCGTTGTGACCGAGCACAGCAACGAATTCGCCCTTATTTATTGTAAGATTTACGTCCGTAAGAGCAGGAAAACCCGCAACCGGAGCATCCTCATCCTCGGTTTCGTAAATGTAAGTTACATTTTCAAATTCAATAATTTTTTCGCTCATAATTATTTACCTGAATTATTCATTAACTTTTTCGCCGCAGGATTCACAGATTTTATCAGCATTCACACCGTAATTTCCGCAATGCGGACAATATCCCTTTCCGCTGTCGTTGTCGAACTCGCTGATTTCTTCCATTTCTTTCTCATATTCAACAGCTTCGGGATTTTTTTCTTCCCATTCTTTTTCTTCTTCCTCAAGCATCGCTTCATATTTTTCGGGGTTTTCTTCATAAAGCTTGCGAAGTCTTTTTTCTTTCGCAATCTGATAAACAAGGAACACTGCACCGAGCACGAAAACTATTCCGAATCCGGTAACAATCAGTTGTTTTGTCATCATTCCGAACAATCCGAATAAAATACCGAAAATTGCAAATGCAAGTGCCATGAAAATCATGATTCAAATCCCCTCTCTGAGAATTATTTTACTCCCTTTCCGAGCCATATTGCGCTTGCGCCGCAAGGAAGCACTCTGCCGGGTTTTGATGAAACGGGAATGCCGATTTCATCGCTCGTTGTTAAGCCGCCGAACTGCTTCTGTACGGTTTCGCCAAGAATATATTCCATAACGCTGGGCGAAAGTCCCGTTGTATAAGAATTAATCAGCACCATGAGTGAATCCTCGGTCAGAAGCTCGGAGCAAAGCTCAACAAAGCCGTAAACCTCATTTTCGAGCTTCCACACCTCGCCGCCCGGTCCTCTGCCGTATGACGGGGGATCCATGATTATTATGTCATATTTATTTCCTCTGCGGATTTCACGCTGAACAAATTTTATGCAGTCATCAACAAGCCAGCGCACGGGAGCATCTGAAAGTTTGCAAGCTGCCGCATTTTCCTTTGCCCACAAAGTCATGCCCTTTGAAGCATCAACATGGGTAACGCTTGCACCCGCACTCAGAGCCGCAACGGTTGCACCGCCCGTATAAGCAAAAAGATTGAGCACCTTGACGGGTCTGCCGGCATTTTTTATTATGTCAGCAGTCATTTTCCAGTTGACTGCCTGCTCAGGGAAAAGACCAGTATGCTTGAAGCCCATTGTTTTAATATTAAACCTAAGGTCATCAAGACCTATCTGCCACACATCAGGCATTTTTTTGCATATTCTCCAGCTTCCGCCGCCCGTATTTGAACGGTTATATATCGCATGGGGATTATACCAAAGCGGATTTTCCTTGGGAGTTTTCCAGATAACCTGAGGGTCGGGACGAATAAGAATAATATCGCCCCAACGTTCAAGACGCTCACCGTCAGTACAGTCGAGCAGTTCATAGTCTTTCCAATTGTTTGAAATTCTCATAATAATTCCTCTGAAACTGTTAAATTAAACGTTCCTTGATGACAGTTGCCAACTCTTCGGCAATCTGTCTGATTTTATTTTCATCCTTACCCTCAACCATAATTCTGATCAAAGGCTCGGTACCGGAAACTCTGACAAGCACTCTGCCCGTACCGAAAAGCTCTTTTTCAGCATTGGCAACAGCTTTTTTGATTTCCGCATCATTGTTATATCGCACTTTACCTATATTGGATACCCGCACGTTGATCATCACTTGCGGATACATTTCTATTTCAGCAGCCAATTCGCTTAATTTTTTGCCGCTTTCTTTAATTATCCGAAGAAGCTGTATGGCTGTAAGCTGACCGTCACCAGTAGTTGCATAATCAAGAAAAATAACGTGACCCGATTGTTCGCCACCAATAGAGAAGCTGCCATCAAGCATTCTTTCAAGAACATATCTGTCACCGAC
>JAZSCO010000114.1:0-13621 GCA_045602965.1 Acutalibacteraceae bacterium
ACGGCGGATTTCACTCTTGAAACCGCTTGCGACCGTTGCGCAAAACCGATTTCGCTTCCGCTCGCAACCAAAATTTTCCACACGCTCGTTACAAGTCTTAATGACGAAACAAACGATGAGCTTTTGCTCGTCAATGAGCTTCGCTTCGATCTTGATTCACTCGTAACAGAGGATATTTTCCTTGATCTTCCGTCAAAGATTCTTTGCGATGAGGATTGCAAGGGTATGTGTTCAAAGTGCGGTGCAGATCTGAATGCGGGCCCGTGCAGCTGCGAAAAAGAGGTTGACCCGCGTCTTGCGGCGCTTAAGCAGCTTTTAGATAATTAATAAAACCCGAGGGTTTAATAAGGCACAAAATTAAGGAGGTGCTTAGGCATGGCAGTACCCAAGAGAAGAGTTTCAAAGGCAAGAAGAGACAAGAGACGCTCCAACGTTTGGAAGATGTCCGCTCCCCAGCTTGAGAAGTGCTCAAACTGCGGTGAGTACAAAAGAACTCACAGACTTTGCCCCGAGTGCGGTTATTATAACGGCAAGCAGGTAGTAGTTAAGGAAGCATAAGTCAAAGTTAGCTTTAAACGGAGAAATTTCGAAAGAGATTTTCTCCGTTTTTGCTTTTTATACCAAAAAACAAACGGCTTGTAACATATGCAAGCCGTTTTATTATATTATTTTCTTTTTCTTAAGAGGTATCCAATTCCAAGACCGATTGCACACGGAACGGCGCTGAGACAGAGGCTCAGTGCGATTTCAAATGTTCCGAAAATGATGAACGGAAAGAAAACTTCAATCAGCACCATGAGAATTGCGAGGATTAATGCGGATTTTAAATTTTTAGATGCAAGGATTGAAGTAAGTATAAGTGCTGTTGCAGGAATTGCTGCATAGATGGTTATTAGTGCAAAGCCCATTTCGTCGCCCGCCTGCATATTAAGTCCCCATATAAGAAACAGAATAAACTCTGCAACGGCAATCAGGAAACAATAAAATTCAGCTGTTTTGAACAGATTCTTATTTTTCATGTGAGCACCGCCTTTCTTTTGTTATTATAATTTTACATCCGATTTTTTACAATTATATGTCGCGGATATTACGAAAATAAAAAGATGCCGACATGAAGACGGCATCTGATTTTGATTATAAAACAAATGAAAGAATGACTGCTGCTGCAAGAGCGATGAAAGTTATGCAGTATTTTTCGAGTATCGCACCTATATAAGCAATTGCAGATGGGATTGCGAAAAAGATTCTTCCTATAATATTCAGTTTCTTCTGTTTGTATGCAACTTCAAAAAGATTCATTGCGTCCTCAACAAGAGGGAAGATGTTGCAGAGCATGGAAAATCCGATGTATGTTATCACAACATAGAAAATGAAAAATCCAAGTGAATCGTAGGGGGTTATGCCCATATAACGCAGATTCATAAAGCCGGCAAAGAATATGGGAAGTCCGGTCATGAGATTCATAAATCCTGCGCCTGTTGCCATGAGATATGCGGAAAATCCTTTTTTTGCAAGTGAATGTTCAACATGGCTGCAAGCTTCGTCTATACGGAGATAGCCGGGAATTTCAACGGGGAGAGCAAGAATTTTGCAGGTAAGGTGTTCCCAGAAACCTCTGAGATATGCGCCCGGGAAGGTAAGGATTCGGGTGATAATATAAATCATTCTCATACTAAATCAAACTCTCCTTCCGTAAGAACTTGCTCAATTGTCTTTGTGCCGTCAATAACGCTGAGAACGGATTCGGCAGTAACGAATTCCTTGAGGTCATTGATGATTTCGCTGACCTGAGAAGCGTTGTCTGTGCTCATGCTTCCGTTTTGGGATTCGAAATAAGCGCAAAGATAAAGAGTGTTGTAAAGCTGAGTGGTCAGTGAACTCTGGTCCTGATAATACTGTGCGATGTAGTTTGCAGTGTTAAAAGCGTTGTATGCAGATTCGTATGCGTTATCGTAGTCGCCTTTAAGAAGCTGAATAAGAGCAAGCTGACGGTAAAGCTCAGGTGCGGAACCGTACTGTTCAAGAGCTTCGTTGCAGAGTTCAAGAGCTTTATCGTATTCTTTAGCACAGCGCCGATACATTATGTTGAGAACATAATAAGTATCAATACCTTCGTTATATTCAGCGAACTCGTCAAGGAGTTTTTTTGCGTCTTCAAGACCGTTAGTTTTCAAAAGAATGCGCATTTTGTGTTCGTATGCGCCGAAATTGGTTTTGTCTTTTTTGATAAGTTTATCAAGATATTCAAGTGAACCGTCGTAATCGCCTTCTTTATAAAGAGCTCCGGCGATTTCGGTGTAATAGAGCCATGAATAATCGAGTTTTGATTTTTTTGCGTGTTCATCAATTGCCTTGAGATATCCGAGGAGAACGTCATCGGATTCGTTGGAATTGAGTGCGAAAGTGTAATGATAATAATCAACCCAGATATCGCTCATGCCTTCAGTACCGCGGAGTTTTTCGACCTCAGCGTGCAGTTCCTCGGCAGAAGGTTCGCTCTGACCGAATTTTGATTCAAGAGTATTGAGTACGATATCGTATGAAGACATGTATTCATCGTAGAGCGCATAGTAATCCTTCATTGTGGGACTGGACTTTCCCTCAAGATGTTCAATGCTTGTGCCTTCGTAATAGAATGCTTCAAGGGGGGAAGTGTAGTGAGCGAGAGCGTTGAATTTCTTAACGCTGATACCGGAACCTGTTTTAACGAAAGGAGATTCACCGCCGAGAATGGTTGTGATTTCGTTAACTACTGCTGGCACTTCCGAATAAGCTGTATATGCCGAATACCAGCAGTTGTTTCTTGCGTATTTATCAGCTTTTGCAATCTGAACAGTCGGTGCGGTAAGCAGAAAAACAAGTGCAACGGCAAAAACGCTGAAAACAACAGCGGTAAGACCGCCTATCCATGCAAGGAAGGGGATTTTTCTTGAAAGCATTACAGCTTCGCATTCAGAGCAATAATCGCTGTCTTCGGATTTTTTGTTTTCTTCACAGCAAAGGCAAAGATCTTCTTCTGATTCCTCTTTAACATTTTCTGCCGAATCGGTTTCGGAAGTTTCTTCTTCAGCGGTTTCGTCCGTTACTTCGGTTGATTCCGCGGCGGTTTCTTCTGTTGACTGAACGTCTTCTTCGTTCGGAAGGTCGTTATTTTCTTCTTCTTCGGGTATACCGTTTATGTTTTCCTCAGACATACAGGTAACCTCCTTTATATTGTATAGATTTTTATTATAGCACTTATTAAAGCAATGTTCAAATGTTATTTTAAAAAATTCACAAAAAATTCAGTGAAACAGATTACCGACTTGAATATTACGGTATAAATAAAAAATTATGCCATAAATATTGTACAGAGCGGATGTTTTATGATATAATTAATTATATAATCCGATTATTTCGAATGTATTCAGGAGGCAGCCATGAAAGAAATAAACATCAGAGATATAAAAATCAGTGCGCCCGAGCTTATTTCCGACGGATGGGGACTTGTTACCGCAGGAAACGAAGATAAATTCAATACAATGACCGTCAGTTGGGGTGCAATCGGTGAAATATGGGGCAAGGATGTAGCGTTTATTTTTATCCGTCCTCAGCGTTATACTTATGAATTCACTGAAAAGGAAGATATATTTACCATCTCGTTCTATGCGCCCGAATATAAAGACGCTCTTCGTATCTGCGGCTCAAAAAGCGGCAGAGATATCGATAAAGTAAAGGAATGCGGTTTCACTCCCGTTTTTGTTGACGGAGGTGTAACTTTCGCACAGGCTGAATATACACTTGTCTGCCGCAAAATAGCGGCGCAGTTTCTTGACCCTGCAGGATTTATCGATGAATCAATAGAGGGTAACTATGCCAAAAAGGACTATCACAAAATGTATATCGGCGAAATTCTGAAGGTTTATTCAAAATAAAAAAGCGGCATTCTCATGTTTTATGGGAATGCCCTAATTTTTTTGTCACTTTTTAAGGTTTTATTTCGTTTATATAGTGAAAAGGGGGCGGTGATTTGCCCATGAGGAATGAAAAATTGATTCCCGATGCTCAAAGAGCTGTAAGGGAATACGGCAACAGCCTTTACCGGCTTTGCCCCGTTATGACGGGTAAGGGGGAAGATGCCGACGATGCGGTGCAGGAATGCTTTCTTAAATATGTTGAGAAAGCTCCGAATTTCAATGACGGTGAGCATGAAAAGGCATGGCTGATAAGAGTTGCATCAAACATATGTAAAGATATTTTAAGGAAAAGAAAACATCAGAGCTTTGTAAGCCTTGACGAAATACGGAATCTCGGAGTCTGCGAGGATAATGCGCAAATCCTCGAAACGCTGATTTCGCTTGAAGAGAAATACAGAATTGTTATTCATCTTCATTATGTTGAGGGATATAAGGCTCGGGAAATTGCATCCATGCTCGGAATATCCGAAGCGGCGGTAAAGAAACGTCTGCAGCGGGGCAGGGAAGCACTCAGAGAAATTTACGAAAAGGAGGCGAGATAACATGGATTTTGAAAAAATAAAGCCCGCAGTTGAAGAAATTCAGCTCAGCGAAATTCAGCAGCAGAGAATCATTGAGAATTGTGAAAAACAAAAACGCAGAAAATTCAATTATAAGCTCTGGATTCCCGTTGCGGCAGCGGCAGTGTTTACCGTAGTTATCTTTTCTCCGGGGTTCATTTTCAGCGCAAGCAAGTCAGCGGACAGCATGGCAGAGGCTGAGAATGGAAAAGGATTCGGATATCTGGCTGATTCTTATGGCGGTGAAATTAACGATGAAGAGATATATGTTTCCGTCGAAGACTATCTTCCGAATGAGGTTTATTCCGTGCAAAATCAGTCAACAGCAGTCGAAATAAACGTGCTGTTTGACAGCGGAAATTACAGAGAGATTTATTCTGTTATTCCTTCGCAGTTTGTATGGCTGGTTGATTTTGAAGATTATAAAATATGGAAAAACACAGTCGATTCAACAAACGGAATGGCGATGCTTCAGTTTGTTGAGCATTTCGGAATAACCAGAGAAGATTTTGATTCTGCAAACAAAAGCTATGAAGCCTATATCAACAGTCTCGGCAAAACTGCACTCAAAAACAAACCCTCAAATAAAGCCGAAGAAAGCTGCGAGATTTTTAACGCAGAAATAATTTACAGCTTCGACAGAGAAACAATTGATTCATATTATCTGGCGGAATAAAAGAAAACCGCCCTTACGGACGGTTTTGTTTCTCTGTTATTCAATAATACTGTAGCCGCGTTCAACGAGTACGGGGTCAGAATATGCTTCGTAGAGTTCATCGAAAGTTTGGGGTGCATTGTTCTTGAATTCGTAAACGATCATTCTGGCTTTGGGATCTTTGTCAACAATCTTTTGATCGCTGAAGGGCTCAATTTCGAGCTGAACTTCATAGTTGTTTACATCGTCATAGAATTTATATAAATAGTGCTTGGTAATTTCGCCCTTTTTATTGAATTCATAAACTCTGTATTCATAGCCGAGAGAGAAGAAATCCTTGATAACAAGTTTTTCTTTTTTGATTGTTTTACCGATTGTTTCTTCGGAATATCTGTGAACACCGTCTATGTAATCATTTTCAGCCTGAAGCGAAGCGGCAACTCTTTCTGATTCTTCTGCAGCATATTTCGACATTTTTTCTTCGGGTGTCAACTCTTTGGGTTTGCAGGCTGAAAGACAAACTATAGTCGCCATAACAGCAATCAAGGCGATTATTTTCTTCATCTAAATTCCTCCCATAGTATACTTATATTAAAATATTGACACATTCAATTAAAAATGTCAATGGTTTTGAAGAAATTTTACAATTATTCAATATCTAAACAGAAAAAGAAAGGTGATTGAAATGAAAAAACTTTTTGCGATTTTACTGTGCATTATCATGGTGGTTTCCTTTGCGGCGTGCGGTTCAAAAATGTCAAACGATACGGCAGTTGAGGAGATGGAATATTATTCCTCGGCAGACAGTGCAGGCGGAATGTTTTATAACTCCTCTGAATCTCTGAACGGCAAGGTCGAGTTTCAATCCGATGCCGCGCCTGATGAAAAAGGTGAGATGCCTCAAAAAAACAACGAGAAAATTATCAAAACCGTTGAAGCGTATGTTCAGACAAAGGAATACGATAAATATATCGAATCACTCATATCAAGCGTTTCGGCAAACGGCGGTTACATTGAAAAATCCGATGCGAACATGGGCGGATACTATGACTCTAACCGCAACTCAACTTATGTTCTGAGAATTCCTGCAGATAAGCTTGATGCTTTTATGGTTTCGGCAGAGGAAAACGGAAAAATAACTTCCAAAACCGAAATGCAGCAGAATGTGACACTTGAATATGTTGACATTGAAAGCAGAATTTCAGCATACAAAACAGAAAAGGCAACCCTTACAAATCTTCTTGAGAAAGCAGCTTCTCTTGAAAATGTTCTTGCAATTCAGGAAAGACTTTCTGAGGTCAATTATCAGATTGAAAACTTCACCGCACAGCTTCGAGTGCTTGAAAACAGAGTCAGCTACAGCACGGTAACTCTCCATATCAGTGAGGTTGAAAGAGTTAGCGAATCCGAACCTACTCTCTGGCAGAGAATCAAAAATGAATTCCTTGATAACATTGACAATCTCAAGGAAAGCATTGAAGATTTTGCCGTTGCGATAATCGGCGGGATACCCGTGATTATTCCGACTGTTGCGTTTATCATAGTTGCGATAGTTGTTATTAAAAAGATTATCAAGAAGCGAAAAGCAAAGAAGAATATCAACAAGTAAAGATGAAAAACCGGCAGACTTTTAAGCCTGCCGGTTAATTTTATGCCTGTTTTGAATTATACGCCCGAATAAGCGGAGAAACCGCCGTCGACGGGAAGAACGACGCCTGTAACAAAACCTGAATACTGCTCGTCACAGAGGAAAACAAGCGCACCTGTCAAATCCTCAGGAACGCCGAAACGACGCATGGGAGTGTGGGTGATAATCTTGTTTGAACGCTCAGTGAGTGAGCCGTCTTCGTTATAGAGAAGCTTTGCGTTCTGGATTGTTGAGAAGAATCCGGGCGCAATTGCATTAACTCTTATTCCGACCTCTGCAAAGTGAACAGCCATCCACTGTGTAAAGTTTGAAATGGCAGCTTTTGCTGCAGAGTAAGCGGGAATTCTTGTGAGAGGTTTGAAGGAGTTCATTGAGGAAACGTTAAGGATTGTTGCGTTTTCTCTGCCGACCATTTCCTTTGCAAAGCACTGCGTTGTAAGAAGTGTGCCGAGGAAATTGAGATTGAAAACAAATTCGATTCCCTTTGCGTCAAGGTCAAAGAAAGTTTTAACGCCCTCTGCTTTTTCTGCCATATCCTTAAGCTCAAGTGTATCTTTTGTTGTTGTGCCGAGAGGGGAGTTTCCGCCTGCACCGTTGATAAGAATATCGCAGATGCCGAGTTCTGAAATAATCTTTGCTTTTGCTTTTTCAAGGCTTTCAGCTTCGAGAACGTTGCAACCGACTGCAAGAGCCGTGCCGCCTTCCGCAGTGATTTCGTCAACAACTTTCTGTGCCGCATCTTCTCTTAAATCGAGAACGGCAACCTTAAGACCGAGCTTTGCAAGATCCTTGGCAAAACCGCTGCAAAGAACACCGCCGCCGCCCGTAATAACGGCTACTCTGCCCTTTAAATTTTCGTGAAACATATTGTTTTCTCCTTTTATAAATCAAAGAATTTCAACGCTTTCGCCTTTTCGGGAGGATTCATAACAAGCAAAAACAAGCTTTGCTGCATTTCCGCCTTCAAAAGCATCAATATCAAATTTTTTGCCCGATTTCAGGCAGCTGTAATAATCGTTAATAAGAATTGAATGACCGACGCCCCAGTAGCTTTGTCCGTGGTAGACAGCTTCGGGTTTTTCGCAAGCTTCGGAAATATTACCGTTATTATCAACGGAATAAAGTCTGTCTCCTTCAAAACGGAGCTTGCCTTTTTCGAATGCTATTTCAATAAAAACATCTGAATTTTCCGCATAAGCCGTTGTGGCATACATCATTGCTGTAATGCCGCTTTCAAGCTCCATGAGTACGCTCGCATTATCTTCCACCTCAATTATGCCTTTCAGGTGATCGTTCGAAACGTGTGCGGTAACCTTTTTGCATTTGCCGCAAAGATGCTCAATGAGGTCAAGAGTGTGAATTGACTGATTTATAAGTACGCCGCCGCACTCTTTTTCGAGAGTACCGTGCCAGTCGTCGGAATAATAATCCTTGCCTCTGCTCCATGTAACAAAAGCACGCGCTGAAAGCATTTTGCCGAGAGTGTCGGATGCAATTATTTCTTTTGCACGCTGAACGCAGTTGTTATATCTGTTTTGGAAACAAACTCCCAACTGTTTTCCGCTTTCTTTCTGTGCGTTGCGAAGAGCCTCAACCTCGTCGGATGAAACAGAGCAGGGCTTTTCCGTTAAAACATTTATACCCGCTTTGAGCGCTTTTATCGCCATATCCGTGTGGAGATAATGAGGGGTGCAGATGTGAATTGCGTCAAGCTTTTCGTTTTTTAAAAGCTCATCAATATCGCAGTATGCTTTTGCACCGTATTCCTCTGCGGCGGAATTTGCTCTTTCGGGTTTAATATCGGCAACAGCAACGATATCCGTGTCGGGGTTATCATTCAGTGCTCTTAAATGCATTGAAGAAATTCCGCCGCAACCGATAACTGCAACTTTCATAGTATGCTTCCTTTCAATCAGAAAGTAGAGGACATATCGCCCTGAATTGCTTCAACAACAACGTCTTTTTCTGCTTTGCCTGCTGCAATCTTCTTCTGAAGTTCAGCATAGTAAACGTCTTCATCAACGGGAAGCTCGATTTCTTTGCCGAGCCATGCGGAAAGATGAGCTGCGTTGGAGATTGAAAGACCTCTGATACCTTCTTCACCCTTTGCAACAAGTTCTTCACCGCGAAGAATTGCAGCTGCAAATTTATTGCAGACTTCTGAATGCTGTTTGTTTCTGCCGTCTGTTTCAACTTCAATCCACTCGCCTTCAATCCAGCCGAATCCTTCTTCTGAAGTTGCGCAGTGTTCCGAAGTAAGGCTCTTGAGCTTGTAGAGCATGAGTTTATCGTTTTCGCAGACAAGCTTACCGCCGTCGAGTGTGATTTCAAAACGGTTTGTACCCGGGCAGTCACCGGTTGTTGTGATGAATGTACCTGTTGCGCCGTTTGCGTATTCGGCATAGATTGTAACATCGTCTTCAACCTCGATGTTGTGCCACTTGCCTTCGTGAACAAAAGCTTTTACCTTAACGGGAAGACCGCAAATCCACTGCCAGAGGTCGAGATTGTGGGGGCACTGGTTGAGGAGAACACCGCCGCCTTCGCCTGCCCATGTTGCACGCCATCCGCCTGAATTATAATAAGCCTGAGTGCGGTACCAGTCAGTGATAATCCAGCTTACTCTCTTGATTTCGCCGAGTTCTCCGCTCTGCACGAGTTCGCGCATTTTTCTGTAAACACAGTTTGTGCGCTGGTTATACATGATGCCGAAAACAAGGTCTGTTTTTGCGGCAGCATCGTTCATTTCTCTTACCTGCTTTGTATAAACGCCTGCAGGCTTTTCGGTGAGAACGTGAACTCCCTTTGAGAATGCGTACTGTGCGATGGGGGAGTGGTCATAGTGAGGAGTTGCAATAAGTGCAACATCGATTTCACCGCTGTCGATAAGTTCTTCTGCGGAATTGTATGTTTTGATTGAGGGCATGAGTTCCTTTGCGCCTTCAAGTCTCTTGGGGTCGATATCAGCGCAGGCTGTGATGCGGAGCTCTTTGTGAGCGCCCTTAAGATGCATATTGATATGTGAACGGCCCATGTTACCTACGCCGATAATGCCGAATCTTACAGGTTGAACCTTTGTTTCTATGATGTTGTGAATTGCCGAACATGCAGCGGCGAATGAAGTTTTGTTGTCAGGATAAACAAATTTGCTGTTCATCTTTGATGCGGTTGAATCGTCGGGTTCAAGGTTGTCAAGACCTTCAAAGACTCTCAGATGAGGTTCAACGGAAAGGAAATAAACCTTCTCTTCCCGGTCGAGTGCTTTGAGAATTTCTTCAAGATGACCGTCGCCTTCGCCGGCGGGAACAACAGTATCGATTTCGGCGATGCAGTCTTTTATATGCATATATGTAATGTAGTCTTTGAGAAGCTTGAAACCTTCAGCGGTATTGCAGCCGCACTGGATATAGTTTGAGGGGTCAAAAATGCAGCCGAGCTTATCGCCGAAATGCTCTGCAAGCTCAAGGCATCTTTCGTGTATATCGCCGTAAATGCCTTTTTCATTTTCATGGCAGCAAAGAACATCGTGTTCACACGCATAGTCAACCATTGCAGTGAGTCTTCTGTAAACTTCGTCTTTATATTCTTCGATGCTCTGACCTTTTGTAAAGAAGAAGCTGAACATTCTTATATATTTTGTGCCGAGAACTTTTGCAACCTCAACGGTCTGCTTGAAAGCTTCGAAATGCGGTTCAAAGTCATCGTCAATTTCAATTTTACCGTAGTGAGAGCCGATTGAAGAAACTTTAATTCCGTGTTCATCGAGAAGTTTTTTGAGATTTTCTGCTTCTTCAACGGTGAAATTTGAAATGTTTTTGCCGTTGACATTGCGAAGCTCGATGTATTCAATGTTATTTGCTTTACAGGCAGCTATCTGCACAAGAATGTCGGGCGATGCTTCGTCTGCAAATGCTGAAAATAAAAATTTTGCCATGATTTTGCCTCCTAACTGATTTTTAACCTAATCACATTAATTTTAACACTTTTTCATGATAATGCAAGTCTATTAAATGAATTAATTATATAAAATTATCAACAAAATAAATAATCTGTTTAATTGACACACAAAAATAAATGAGTTAAAATAAATATGTACAGGTTTGCCGTATCAGGCACAAAGGAGTTTTTTATGAAAAAGATAATTGCAATTATACTTGCCATGGCAATGATTTTGGGTGTTGCCGCAATTCCTGCAAGCGCAGCGGAAATCAAAAACGGTAAAACAAACTATCCCTATATTTTCGTTCACGGCATGGGCGGATGGGGCAGCGATGTTCCGTATTATTCGCTTTCACCCTATTGGGGTGGCGGACTTATGCCCGGCTCTGATACGGATATTGTGAAGATTCTCAATGAAAACGGCATTGAAGCGTATGCTCCTTCTATAGGTCCTTTAAGCAGTGCTTGGGACAGAGCTTGCGAGCTTTATGCTCAGCTTACGGGTACTGTTGTTGACTATGGTGCAGCTCATTCCGAAGCTCACGGTCACGACAGATACGGCTTCAGCTACGAAGGCATGGCAACGATGGGTGAGCCGTGGAATTTAAAAGATAAAATCAATCTTGTCGGTCACTCTTTCGGCGGTGCAACCGTCAGACTTTTCACTTCTCTTATCACGTTCGGTGACGCAGACGAAATTGCCGCAACGGGTAAGGATACAAGTCCTCTTTTCAAAGGCGGACATGATTGTATCCATTCGTGCATAACTCTTTCTGCTCCCCATAACGGCTCTCAGGTTGCCAATCAGCTTGTTGACCCGCAAATAACAATGACACTTATGGCAACAGTATTGAATATGATAGGAATGGTTTTCGGTAATGATTTCCTTGTTTTTTCATTCCAGCTCGGTCATATGGGACTCACTCCGAAGCAGGATGAATTCCGTGCATGGTTCAGCCCTGCCGGAATAAAAAGCTATTGCGACAGTAACGATAACTGCGGATATGATATGACTCTCAGAGGTGCTGCGGAGCTTAATGAAAAAATCAAGCTTTCACCGAATACATATTACTATTCATACACAACCGAAAACACATGGGATATCTCGGAATTTGAGCTTCCCGACAAGGGATTGAGTATCATTTTCTATATTTCGTCAATGATGCTTGCTTCAACAAAGGGCAAGACTGTTGACGGAATAAAAATTGAAGATGATTGGGCAAAAAATGACGGAATCGTACCTCTTGCATCGGCAAGATATCCTTCGTGTGATGCCGAAACGGCAATGAGCTATGAATCTGAAATTGAAAAGGGTAACAAAATAAAACCCGGCAGATGGTATTATTTTGAAACAATGACGGGAATGGATCACTTTGATTTCTGCGGAACGAAGGACTATCCCGAAGGATTCGAAGAATTCTATTTTGGTATGGTAAATACCGCAAACAGCAGATAAAAAGCAAAGACCTCGGTGTTTCACCGAGGTCTTTTAATGCGTTGACACAAAAACGAGTTTTGGGTATAATAAAACCGATATATGAAAAGGAGTGATTATATGGGCGCTGCCATTTCGGTGTTTTTTGCACCGTTTATGCTTATAGGCTTGTTTTTTACTACGTTGATAGGTACAGCCATAGGTCCGGAAACAACGGAGGTTGAACTCCCTTATAATCCCGAAAAAGGGTATGTCTGGGAGTTTGAATGTGAGGGCGACGAATATCTCATTCTGATTGACACCGAAGTTGAGAAGGATAAGCAAGTGTTTACTTTCAGAGGGAAGCATCCGACGGAGATGTTGGCTGAAATATCAACAGAGAAAGTCAACGGTGCATCGGTTTATTTTGTTGCAGAAAACGGCGAAAAGCTTTTATACTATACCCGAAACGACTATGATTCTTTTGTGGATATATACGGTGAAGTTATAATGTATGCACCCGGCGAGTATTATTTTGTTGAATACACTCCAAAAGAAAAAACAACGGTTGAAGGCGCAGAGTGGGAAGCTGATATATCTGAAAATGAACATTATGTTGAAACAATTGAGGTTGACGGAGTAAAAACTTATAAATTTGTTATTCTTCCCGACGAAGAAGGTTCAACTTATTCAACATTTTTTCAATACAGGAACAGAACGAATGATGTTCTTGAAACCTATGCGATAACATTTGGCGTTGTTGACGGTCAAGGAGTTGTACTGAAAGAAACTCACAGAATGGGACGATAAAAATAACGGCAGGATTTTATTCCTGCCGTTTTGTTTTTGTGATTATTCAGCGTCGTCAGCGTTTTCCCAGTTGTGCCATACAGCCTGAACGTCATCGTTATCTTCAAACATTTCAAGCATTTTTGCCATGTTCTTGATATCGTCGGGGTTGGTGAGAGCTGTGTATGTTGAAGGAACATATTCAACTTCTGCGGAAACAAATGTGTAGCCCTTTGCTTCAAGGTCTTCTCTTACTGCGCCGCAGTCATTGGGTTCTGTTCTGATTTCGAAAACACCTTCTTCATCGGTGATGAAGTCGCTTGCGCCTGCTTCAAGAGCATCTTCCATGAGTTTGTCTTCGTCAACGCCTTCAGCCTCAACAACAAGTACGCCCTGCTTTGAGAACATAAATGAAACGCAGCCGCTCTGACCCATGTTTCCGCCGTATTTGTCGAAATAATGACGGACATCGCCTGCTGTACGGTTACGGTTATCTGTAAGAGCTTCAACGATAACAGCAACGCCTGAAGGACCGTAGCCCTCGTAAACGATTTCTTCGTAGTCTGCGCCGCCTGTTTCGCCTGCAGCCTTCTTGATGATTCTTTCAATGTTATCGTTGGGCACATTGTTTGCCTTAGCCTTTGCGATAACATCCTTGAG
>JAZSCO010000115.1:0-17590 GCA_045602965.1 Acutalibacteraceae bacterium
GATTTCTCTCATTACCCCGATTGTTGAAGTGCAGTCTGGAGTAAGAGGTCTGTATTTATTGATAACAAGCAGCATTTCATAGTCATTTTGTTCGATTATTGACGGTGTGTATCTTCCGAGGGCAAGTGCGCCTCTGTCGTCACCGCCGACATCTATGACTGCTCTTACCGACAAATCATCAATTATCGAATAAGCCTCGGCGGGCATTGCGGGAACGTCAACGTTTGAATTTGCAAATTCCGAGGAAATGAGATGAATTCCTCTTGATTCAAGCTGCTTTTCACTGTCTTTCGTTCTGAAATAGGGGTTAACAATGTCCAGGTCGGCAATGCTTACCTTATCAAATTCTTCACGAAGACGCAGAGCGTAGTTTACCGCAATGTTTGTTTTGCCGCTGCCGTAATGACCTGCAAAGATTGTTATTCTTTTGCTTTCCATATTAAAGAACTTTAACCCAGCCGAACTTATCTTCAACAGTTCCGCCCTGGATACCTGTTACTGTATCGTAAAGCTTCTGGCTGATTTCACCGATTTCGCCGCCGTTGATGGTCATAACGTCGTCTTTATAGCGAAGCTTGCCTACGGGTGAGATAACAGCTGCTGTGCCTGTGCCGAAGCATTCTTCAAGAGCACCGCTCTTCTGAGCTTCGATAAGTTCGTCAACGGAAATCTTTCTTTCTTCAACGGGAAGACCCCAGCTCTTGCAAAGCTCGATTACTGAGTTTCTTGTAATACCGGGAAGAATGCTGCCGTTGAGCATGGGAGTAACAATTGTTCCGTTAATCTTGAAGAAGATGTTCATTGCGCCTACTTCTTCGATATATTTTCTTTCAACGCCGTCAAGCCAGAGAACCTGTGAGTAGCCGTCGTCGTGTGCCTTAACTTGAGCTGCAAGGCTTGCTGCGTAGTTACCGCCTGTCTTTGCAAAGCCCATACCGCCCTTGACTGCTCTTACATAGTCATCTTCAATCCAGATACCTACGGGAGCAAGACCGCTTGAGTAGTAAGCGCCTGAGGGGGAGAGAATAACGATAAAGAGATATGTCTTTGAAGGAGCAACACCGAGGAAATCGTTTGTTGCAATGATGAAGGGACGGATATAAAGAGAAGTGCCGGGAGCGGAGGGAATCCAATCTCTGTCAACGTCAACAACTGCGCTTACAGCCTGAACGAAATCCTCAACAGGGAGTTCAGGGATGCAAAGACGCTTGTTTGTGTCGTTTGTTCTCTTTGCGTTCATTTCAGGTCTGAAAAGACGAACTTCGCCGTCGGCGCCCTTGTAAGCCTTAAGTCCTTCAAACATTTCCTGGCCATAGTGGAAAACCATGCAAGCGGGGGAAAGGGTAAGATTTCCATAAGGAACTATACGGGGATCGTGCCAACCCTGACCTTCGGTATAATTCATGATAAACATGTGGTCGGTGAAAATTTTTCCGAAGCCGAGATTGCTTTCGTCGGGCTTCTGCTTGGGAGCGGTTGTTCTCTCAATATTAATATTTAACATTTTTATAACACCCTTTCGGTAATTTTAATTATTTTGAAAGTCCGAGTTTGGCAGCAAACTCTTCTCTCATCTTATACTTGAGAATTTTTCCTGCTGCATTTTTCGGGAAATCATCAACAAATTCAATATAGCGGGGAACTTTATGTCTTGCCATATGTGATTTGATATAATCCTTCATTTCTTCTTCGGTCATGCTGTAGCCTTCCTTGAGAATTACGCATGCCATGATTTCTTCGCCGTAACGCTTATCGGGAACGCCGATAACCTGAACGTCCTGAACATATTCGTGGGTGAATATGAATTCCTCGATTTCACGGGGATAAATATTTTCACCGCCGCGGATAATCATATCTTTAAGTCTGCCGGTGATGAGATAATATCCGTCAGGTCTTCTGCAGGCAATATCGCCGCTGTGAAGCCAACCGTCTTTATCGATAGCAGCTTCCGTTGCCTTAGGCATTTTATAATAACCTTTCATAATGTTATAGCCTCTTGCAACGAATTCGCCGTTTTCACCGTCAGGAAGATCTTCGCCTGTTTCCGGGTCGATGATTTTGCATTCAACATTCGGGAACGCGCTGCCGACGGTTTCGGTTCTGTCTTCAAGTGATTCATTAACCTCACCCATTGTGCAGCCGGGCGAAGCTTCGGTTTCACCGTAAACGGAAAGAATTTCGGTCATATTCATTTCGGCAGCCGCACGCTTCATGAGATCAGGGGGACAGTTTGCACCTGCCATGATACCTGTTCTCATATATGAGAAATCGGTTTTTGCGAAATCTTCGTGCTGGAACATTGCAATGAACATTGTCGGAACACCGTTAAAGCAGGTGATATGTTCCTGATGAACGCAGGCAAGCGATGATTTTGCCGAGAAATAGGGGAGCGGGCAAAGAGTTCCGCCGTGAGTCATCATTGATGTCATGGAAAGAACCATGCCGAAGCAGTGGAACATCGGAACCTGAATCATCATTCTGTCGGCTGTTGACATATCCATTCTGTCGCCGATAGTTTTACCGTTGTTGACAATGTTGTAGTGCGTAAGCATAACGCCTTTGGGGAAACCTGTTGTGCCGGAAGTGTACTGCATGTTTGCAACGTCGTGGCAATCAACTGCGGCGGCTCTTCGGTAAACTTCCTCAACGGGAACTCTGACAGCCATATCCATTGCTTCTTCCCATGTGAGGCAGCCTTTCTGACGGTAGCCTACGGTAATGATATTGCGAAGGAAGGGGAGCTTGCGGCAGTGAAGAGGTTTACCGGGTACTGCAACCTCAAGTTCAGGGCAAAGTTCAGCGATGGACTGTGCATAATTCGAATCAAGACAAGATTCAATCGTAATGAGAGTGTGAGTATCTGACTGTCTGAGAAGATACTCAATCTCGTGAATTTTATAAGCTGTATTTACGGTAACAAGAACAGCACCGATTTTTGTTGTAGCCCAGAATGTTATGAACCACTGGGGAAGATTTGTAAGCCATACGGCTACTTTGTCGCCGGGCTTAACACCGAGAGCAATAAGTGCTCTCGCGCAGTTATCCACATCGTCACGGAACTGTGAATATGTTCTCGTGTAGTCGAGAGTTGTGTACTTATAAGCAATCTGGTCAGGGAATTTTTCAACCATAACATCAAGCACTTCGGAGAAGGTTTTGTTAATGAGCTTGTACTTTTCCCAGACGAACTTGCCTGTACCGCTTCTGTTTGAATATAAAAGCTCTTCGCTTTTCTTCTTTTTATCGTAGTTTGTGATTGAATTGACGAAATGGGGGAAGACGATATCTGCAATGCCGAAGTCTTCCATTGTTTCGGGCTGACATTCATATGAAAGGAAGCCGTCATAGTTGACCGATTCGAGTGCATTCAGCATTGTCTGAATCGGAAGTGAACCTTCACCGATGAGACGGTATTTCAATTCGCCGTTTTCAACAACCGAGTCTTTGACGTGAACGTGCTTGATATATGCACCGAGATTTGTGATTGTTGTGTCGGGTTCTTCGCTGAAATCTCTGTAGGGATGGTTGATATCCCAGAGCGCAGCAAGATGGTCGCAGGCGAAAATATTGAGAAGGTCGCGAAGTCTTGAAGTGTCAGCATAAATACCGACTGTTTCGATAAGAAGTGCAACGTTATCCTGCTCAGCTTTTTCGATTACTCTGCCGATAAGCGAGATAACGGTTGAATCTTCGGCGCTTTTGTCTTTACCTGTTGTATATGCATGGATTCTGACGTAAGGGCATCTGATTCTGGATGCAATTTCTATTGCTGTTGCGATTTCTTCATAGCTTTCTTCCGCAGCGTCGGAATCTGCGATGTTGCGGAATGTGTCAAGGCAGGAAACCGTGAGCGAGTTTTCGCGGAGTTTGTGGACTGTTGCGGATGAATTCTGTTTATTGAAAGGTGCATCGTTTCCGGTGAACCTGTCGTCCGTTATATTGTGGATTTCGATACCTGAAAATCCGAGCTCGTTGGCAGTGCTTACAAATTCAGACCATGAAAGCTCCTGCCATCCGTTTGTGGAAAATGACAGTTTCATATAGCTTTCTCCTCGTAGACAATTTTATTGAGAGCGTTGATATAAGCAACTATGCTTGCGCCGATAATATCTGTTGAAACGCCCTTGCCCGAATAAAGCTTACCGTTTGAACGGAGCTTAACAAGAGCTTCACCCATAGCCTCACGGCCTTCGGTGACTGACTGAATCTGGAAATCGTCAAGCTCATAGTGATGACCTATAATCTGCTCAATTGTATGGAATGCGGCGTCAATCGGACCGTCGCCCATGCAGACTGCTTTAAGAGTTCTGTTTCCTTTTTCAAGGATGATGTTGGCTGTTGAGGAAATAACGTTTCCTGCGTTAATAACATAGCTCTGAAGTCTGTATGTGGGAGGCACCTGATGAGCAACGTTTGCAATGATTGCATCAAGTTCTTTGGCACCGACCTGCTTTTTAACCGAAACATTCTTGAATGCTTCGAAAACCTTTGAGGTGTCGTCCTCAGAAAGCTCGTAGCCGAGAGAAACAATTGCGTTGCTGACCTTTGAGATATCGGCGGTGTCGTCAAGAAGAACAGTGCTTCCGTATTCGCCGATACCTTCGGATGCAGCAAGATTCTTGTGAGTTTCGCTTGTCATACGGAGAATCTGACCTGCTGAATGGTTGATTGCCATTGAATTAACCGAATAGCTTACATCGAGAGTGTGGCCTTTGACCTGAAGAGCCTTCATGACTTTTTCAAGATCTGCCATTGTTTCGCCGCCAACGCAGGTTTTAATATGAGTTGCTCCGACACCGATGCAGGCAAAAACGCAAGCGTTTGCCATATCGAGAGCGTTGCTGCATTCAACACCGAGAGAGATGTCTTTGGCAGCGGGAACAGCTTCGTAAAGTTCGTTGATAAGTGAAACGAATTCACGGGGAAGGAAAGCTCCTGCGGTATCGCAAAGAGTAACGGTTTTTGCTCCGTTTTCAATTGCAACTTTGACTGCTTCAAAAAGATATTCTTTTTCTGTTCTTGTTGCATCGACGGCGGAGAATTCAACATCGCCGCAGATTGATGAACAGTGAGCGGTCAGAGTGCCGATAAGCTCGAGCATCTGGGCAGGTTTCTTATGATAGAAATATTCCATCTGAACTGCCGACACCGGAAGAGAAACGACGAGCCTGGGGTTTTTTGTTCCTGAAATGGACTTCATTGCTCTGTCTGCTTCTTCGACCGTGCTGCCGACGGGGCAGGATAGAATGCTGTTCTTTAGGAGGGGACTTATAGTGCGCAAAACGAGTGTATCGATTTTTTCATCGGTAATGGGAGCGGCTTCGATAACGTCAATGTTGAGTTTGTCGAGCAGCTTTGCAATTTCGAGCTTTTCTTTAAAGCTCAGGGCGATATCACCCTTGCGTGCGCACTCTCTGAGTGTTGCGTCCGTGATTGTGATTTTTTTCATGTTAATCTCTCCTTTTTGAACAGCATTCCTTGACGGAATATACAGTTTTTGCTGATAAACATACTTATGCACTATAAGTTCTTTATATTATATATAAAAGCATTTGCAAAGTCAACAGTGATTTGAAAGGTTAAAAACAATGAAAGATAAAATCGTAGACTGCAACAACTTTAATTTTTTTAAAAGGAATTTGTATGTGGATTTTGCACAACAAAAAACATGCTTATTTGTAAAAAACAGAGAAAGAAAAAGCAGCCGGAGAACATGTCTCCGACTGCAATTTATATATTTGATTAATACTTGAAGTTCTTATAGAAAACATGAGTTGTGCCTGTTGCGTTGCCGCCGCCTGCTGCATCGATAATAACGTCGATATCGAATTCAACGCTAAGGCTTACAAGGTGACCTGTTGCAGCATCGATAACGGCTACAACCTTTGCGTTTGAGTAGCTTTCCTCGATAACTGCACTGCTGAGAACTTCGCCGATTGCGCTGTAGATAACGGGAGCAGTCTTATGGTCGAAGTAGCTCTTGTCTGCATCGCCAACGCAGATACCGCACTTGTCGATGGGGGAGTTATTGTATTTTTCGTCTTTGGAAGCCTTGCTGTTACCGGGCTTAACATTGAGAGTGATTGTGTACTTGCCGTTGCTTTCTGTGCATTTTGCAGCTGTAACATCAGCAGCGGAAAGTGTGCTCTTGCGGAGATAGTGGTGAGGAACGTCGCTTTCCCACTGACCCTTTGTTACGTCCATTGTGTATTTGTTTTCAGCACCGATACCCATGAAACTGTAAATAAGGTCACCGAATGTTTTAAGAAGGAAACCAGCATTAAGAGTTTCATTGTCAGTATAGCGTTCTTTGTTGAAGCCAACCTTTGCTGCATAAGCATCGTTGATTGTCTTATTGTAGAGAGCGATGATTTCTTCTGTTGTAGCGGGTGCAGCTGCAACAGCGGGAAGAGTTGTTCCTGCAACTGTTGTTTCTTCGGAAGCAACTGTTGTGTCTTCTTCAGCGATAGCTGCGGTTGTTCCGTCTTCAACGGGAGCGACTGTTGTGTCTTCTTCGATGGGGGCTGCTGTTGTGTCGATTTCTTCTGCTGCTGTAGTGGTTGTGGTGTCTGTTGTTGTGTCTTCCTTACCGCATGCTGCGAAGCTGAAAAGAAGTGCAGCGGCGAGGAGAAGTGCGAGAATTTTTTTCATGGGAATACTCCTTTCATATTTAACACCTTTCGGTGCTTGTTCCAAATTATCAGACGGCATCGATGAATCTCAAGAATGCCGCAAAGCCTGTTTCGTCACGCTTGAAAACTCCTGCGTGTTCGAGAACGGTTGCGAATACTTTTCCGACCTCTGCATGAATGATATCCGTAACGTTTTCAGAGTTGATTTCCGAATATTCGGGGATAAATTCTTCTGCCCAGTCGGCATGACCGACTGTAAGCTCGCTTGCGCGCAAATCCTTACCGTTAACTATTGCATCGGCAAGCGCTTCAAGTTCATCCTTGAGTCTTGGAGGAAGAACTGCAAGACCCATAACTTCAATCAGACCGATATTTTCTTTTTTAATGTGATGAAGCTCTGCGTGCGGATGATAAACACCCATGGGATGCTCGTCGGTTGTTATGTTGTTGCGAAGAACAAGGTCAAGTTCATATTTATTGCCTCTGCGTCTGGCAATGGGGGTTATGGTATTGTGAGGTGTTTCACCTGAAAATGCATAAACGAACGCGCTTTCGTCGGTGTATCCTCGCCATGCCGTAAGAATTCTGTCTGCAAGTTCAACAAGCTTTTCGGGCGATTCGGAAAGCAGACGGATTGTTGACATCGGCCATTTTACAATGCCTGCCTCAACATCCTCAAAGCCTTTGAATTCAACCTTTTTCTCAATCGGAGCTCTTTCCATTGCGAACTCATATCTGCCGCCCTGGAAATGCTCGTGGCTTAAAATTGAACCGCCGACAATGGGTAAATCGGCATTTGAACCAACAAAATAATGAGGGAATAATCCGACAAATTCGAGAAGCTTGGAAAATGCCGCTTTGTCAATTTTCATTGGAGTATGCTTGCCGTTAAAAACAATGCAATGTTCGTTGTAATAAACATAAGGTGAGTACTGCATGAACCAACCCGAATTATCTATGGTAATTGGTATGATTCTGTGATTCTGTCTTGCAGGGAAATTGACTCTTCCTGCATAGCCTTCGCATTCACGGCAGAGCTGACATTTCGGATAGCCTACCTGAGGTGCATTCCTTTCGGCTGCAATTGCTTTCGGATCTTTTTCGGGTTTTGAAAGATTAACGGTTATGTCGATTGTGCCGTAATCGCCGTTGTGCTGCCATTTGAGGATTTTTGCAATTCTGTCTCTGCGGATATAATTTGTGTCGCCGCTGAGCTTATAATAATAGTCGGTTGCTTTTTCGGGTGACTCCGAATAAAGCTTACCGAATTTTTCGATAACCTGAGAAGGTCTGGGGGTGAGCACACCCATGATTGCTGTGTCGAAAAGATCACGGAATACAATAGAATCTTCAATTATGCCTTTTTCAACCGCATAATCACAAAGAGAATCAAGAATATTGTTTATTTCACCATTTGCTTGTTCGCAGGTGTCGTCATATTCATCTTTTCTTAGTAAAAACATAACTGCGTTTGTGCAGTAAACTTTGTCGCTTTCTAGGATAAGACCGTTTTTTACGGCATACGAAATTAATGCTTTTATGCTTGAATCAATCATAAAAAAACCGCACTTTCGATAGAATATTATCTCTATTATATACTTTTCGTCGCAACTGTGCAAGTAGAAAATAAAAATATTGTTAACAAACTATACAAATTTGATTTAAACTGTGATATTATTGGTAAAAGAGCAATATGGAGGTTGATTGAATGAGTATTTCCGATATGATTATATGTATACTCTTTACAACATTTGCCGCGAGCTATGCATGGGGAATGAGAGGTACGGTTATCGGCGGAGAAAAGGGCGCGATGTTGCCGGGTGCATTTATCGGAATTATTCTCGCATGGTTTTCTGACGGTGCAATCAGGGGGAATTTCTGGATACCGGCAGCGGCAGGTCTTATGGGTATGACCTTTGGCGGTACTGAACCTTACGGCGAAACAATCGGAATGGTTCTTCACAGAGGCAGACCTGACTACAATCCGATAAAGGGTTATTTCGGACTTGCATTCAAGGGTTCGCTATGGTTTTCAATTTGCGGAGGGTTTATTGCAATTTCTCTTGCATCGATGAGTAACAGCGTGTATTCAACCGTTGATTTGGTGGTATTCATGCTTCTTGTCCCTGTAGTTCAAATGGTTGGGTACAGTATTTTTAATAAACCGTATGATAAAGAAAAAGGGATTTATCCCAGAATTTTTTATTCCGTTACCCGCCGAGAAGAATGGGGAAGTAACTTTGCTTTGCTTATTGCGATGATTTCATTGGCGGTTATTAAAGGTGATGACTTTACCCTCGCCATGATTGCAGGAGGATTTATCTTTGGTGCAGTCGGCTGGTTTGTTGCGATGAAATTCTATGAGTTATCGGCGTTTCCCATGAAAAGCGGAAAATATATTCTCGGGAAACTCAGTGAAAAACATCTTGTTGACGGATGGAAAATCATGGAGTTTACCCTCGGTGCAATCGGCGGCTTCGGTCTTGCCGTTACCTATTGCGTGAGATTTGAATTCGTTGAGAAATATAATAATTTAATTGCTCTTAACGGTATACGTTCGCTTCCCGGAACGGCTGAAAGATCTGTACCGTTTTTGTGCGTTGCGTTGGCACTCGGAATAGTCATGATTAATTTCTATGCTCTTATGAGTGAGAAAAAGGGGAAGCAGATAAATTCGTTTGTTTGTGATCTTATCGAAAGACCGCTTTATAACGTTGTTCCAATGATATTGGTTCTTATCGGCTCACAGTTTGCAGCAAAGTATTCCACCTTCTTCATGCTTGTTTTTGTTCTTGCAGTCAAATGTGTATTTGACCGTTTCCCCGAATCAAAGCTGTTACCGCTTGCTGCGGTTATTCTGACTGCTGTTTGTTCGGTTGCTCTTGCGGGATGTTTTTATCCCGAATACTGTTCACCTTTCAATATTATTATAATAGGTACGCTCCCTTATCTGATAACCGAGCTTATCTGCGTGATATGGAAATCAGCTAGAAACGGGAAACCGATATCCGATGTGCTATTTAAAACATCGTTTATAACTGTATATCCGTTTATGATTGTGCAGAGTATTATAATAATTATTCTTTCTTTAAATTTTTTTATCATTTAGTATTTACTTTTCGCTTTTCGTGTGTTAAAATATTAAAGCATAAAAGTGTACGAAAGGCGGTTCTGTAATGAGCGCAAAATTTAAGGATTCAAATGTGGATTTTCTTTTTGAGGCAATTCTGAATCTTGAAACTCTTGAAGAATGCTACGATTTCTTTGAAGACCTTTGCACGGTAACGGAAATTAAATCCATTTCGCAGAGAATAGTTGTTGCAAAGATGCTTCGTGATAAAAAAGTGTATAATGAAATTGTATCCGAAACCGGCGCAAGCACTGCGACTATCAGTAGAGTTAACCGTTCGCTTCAGTACGGTTGTAACGGATATGAGGTTGTATTTAAAAGGATGGAAAAGTAATGTCATACGATGATTTTTCACGTTATTATGACTTGCTGACCGATAATGTTGAGTATAAGAAGCGTGCAGATTATTTTTGCAGGCTTCTTTCCATGTGCGGAACAAATGGCGGGATACTCCTTGACCTTGGTTGCGGTACGGGAAGTATGTCTTTTGAAATGGCGGACAGAGGTTTCGATGTCATTGGTGTTGACAGCAGTATAGGAATGCTGAACGCGGCTCAGCAAAAAATGTTTGAGAGCGGAAAACGTATTCTTCTGCTCAACCAGAAAATGCAGGAAATTGACCTTTACGGTACGGTTGACTGTGCAATCTGTGTGCTTGACGGAATAAACCATCTTGACGGCGGAGAGGAAGTCAGAAAAACATTTGAAAAAGTTTCTCTTTTTATGAACGAAGGCGGAACTTTTGCTTTTGATGTTAACACAATCCATAAGCATAAAAATATCCTTGCGGATAACTGTTTTGTTTTTGAACCCGACGGAGTTTTCTGCACTTGGCAGAATAATTATAATCCCGAAGATAACAGCGTTGAAATTTCTCTTGATTTCTTTGAGGAAGAGGATGGAGTGTATTACCGTTCGTCCGAAAGCTTTACGGAAAAAGCATATGAACTTGATGAAATAAAGCTGTGGCTTGAAGAATCGGGATTTGAGGTTGTCGCAATTTATGATGATATGACAACGGAATATGTGAAGCCTGACAGTGAAAAGGCAGTATTTTTAGCAAAGAAGAAGTGATATTATGAGCGAACTTGTAAGAATGATTTCAAATGACGGAACTCTTACCGTCATGGCGGTGGACAGCACCGATATAATTAACAAAATGGAAAAAATCCATATGACCTCTGCCGTAACCTCCGCGGCACTCGGCAGACTTCTGACTGCGGCTTCGATGATGGGCGCCGTACTCAAAGGGGAGGAT
Source organism: Acutalibacteraceae bacterium (assembly GCA_045602965.1). Lineage (GTDB taxonomy): Bacteria > Bacillota > Clostridia > Oscillospirales > Acutalibacteraceae > CAG-177. Next base: position 11,021 of record JAZSCO010000115.1, read on the forward strand.
AACAGCGTTACTCTTCGCCTTAACGGCAACGGTCCTGCCGGTTCTCTTATTGCGGTTTCAGACAGCAACGGAAACGTAAGAGGTTATGTTGCGAATCCCGTTGTAGAGATTCCCCTTAATGATAAAGGAAAGCTTGATGTTGCGGGTGCGGTCGGTACGGACGGTACTTTGACGGTCATGAAGGATCTCGGCATGAAAGAGCCGTATATCGGTCAGATTCCCATTGTTTCGGGCGAAATTGCAGAAGACATAACAAGCTATTTTGCAATAAGCGAACAGCTTCCGAGCGTATGTGCGCTTGGTGTTCTTGTTAATCCCGATTTATCAATTCAGGCGGCAGGCGGATTCATTATCCAGCTTCTTCCGACAGCTCTCGATGATACAATCGATCAGGTTGAAGAATGTATAAAAGGCATTCCTTCGGTCACAAAGATGCTTACCGATGGCATGACTCCCGAAGAAATTTGTCGCAGCGTCCTCAAAACTTTTGACCTTGAAATTCTTGACACGGCAACGCCTGAGTACAGATGCAACTGCTCAAGAGAAAGAGTTGCCAAGGCTCTTCTGACCATGGGCAGGGAAGAACTGATCGATATGGCGGAAAAAGATCCGTTTACAGAGGTTGACTGTCATTTCTGTGAAAAGAAATACAGATTCACTTCTGCAGAAATAAGAAAACTTGCAGAATAAGGAAGGGGATATATTATGGGGAAATTATTCGGTTATCCTGAGTTTGATATGAACGGTGAAGAAATACTCTGCACCTACGATAATGACTACAGCGAAATGATGATGGATGTCCGTGTTTACCGAATGAAATCCGGAGAAACAAGGACCTTCTGCCGTGAAGGAGAGGAGATTGCAGTTCTTCTTCTTTCGGGTAAAACAGTTTTTGACTGTGAAGAAATATCCGAAACAGTCAGCCGTGAAAGTGTTTTCACCGAAGGGCCTTTTGCAGTCCACGCCTGCACGGGAAGCAGTATTTGCGTGAAAGCTGAAGCTGATACGGAAATTCTTGTTCAGTGCACAAAAAATGACGGTATCTTTGCTGCAAAGCTCTATAAACCCGAAGATGCCCCTTGGGGATATTCCTGCGTGGGTAAATTCGGCAATGTTGCAAAACGCCGTGTAAACACAATTATAGATAAGGAAATTGCGCCTTATTCCAATATGGTTCTCGGCGAAGTGCTTAACGATAAAGGTAACTGGTCGGGATATCTTCCTCACAGACATCCTCAGCCCGAGTGCTATTATTTCAAGTTTGACAGACCTGAAGGATTCGGTGCAAGCTTTGTCGGCGACGAAGTTTTTAAGAGCGTTGATAACAGCTTTTCTGCGATTCCAGGCGGTGCTCTTCATCCGCAGTCTGTTGCACCCGGTTTTCAGATGTATACCTGTTGGATGATTCGTCATCTTGATGGTGATCCCTGGCTTCAGACAACACGAAACGAGGACGAAAAATACATTTGGCTTCATGAAGCGGAAATATAAAAAAATCGGCAGGGTTTCCTGCCGATTTCATTTTTGTTATTCTGCGGTGTCAATAAAATAGAGCTGATAATTCTTAATGGTGATAATCAGATAATAATCGCTGTCAACATTGTTTCTGTTTGCGGCGCCCGTTGTTGCATAGCCTTTGATTACATCATTTTCGGTTGAATATGTAATATTATAAATTGTTCCTTCGTTGCCGCTTGCCTGAATATCTTCGTTTGCAACATATTTCAGATTCCATGATTCGCCGGTTGCGTTGTCGGAGATAATTATTTCGTCGGCTGTGACGGAGCATTCAAGTGCGATTGTTTTTGTGTTGGTGTATTTAACTTCGTTTTCGGCCGAAACAAAAAGAACTTCACCGTTGTCTTCCTGAGTGATTCGTGAAAAACTCCAATCGTAATTTTCAATAGCGATATTATTCTTGCTGCTGCATCCGCTTAAAACAAAAACAAGAATCAATAAAACGGATATTACTTTTTTCATTACGCAATTCCTCCGATATTTTTGTATAACACTCAAATATTATATTACTTAATAAATCGAATGTCAAGAATTGCAGAAAAAGAGAAACCGGAATAAATTACATATTAATTATATACAATTATATTAACCCACTCAAAAACGCCTCGGAATAATGACGAAAAATAATTCTTTTAGGTCATAAAAAACTTTTTAAAAATTTTTTGAAATTTTTTTAAAAAAAGGGTTGACATTTCCTGAAAAGTAGTGTATTATACGTCATGTCGCTTGAACAAAGCGACGCCGATGTGGGAGCATAGCTCAGCTGGGAGAGCATCTGCCTTACAAGCAGAGGGTCACAGGTTCGAGCCCTGTTGTTCCCACCATATGGCCCGGTAGTTCAGTTGGTTAGAACGCTAGCCTGTCACGCTAGAGGTCGACGGTTCGAGCCCGTTCCGGGTCGCCATAAAAAGTGGCCTGTAATTTGATTACAGGTCATTTCTATGCCTCTGTAGCTCAGTTGGTAGAGCAGTGGACTGAAAATCCACGTGTCGTTGGTTCAATTCCGACCGGAGGCACCAACAGGTGCGGATGTAGCTCATCTGGTAGAGCGCCACCTTGCCAAGGTGGAGGTAGCGAGTTCGAGCCTCGTCATCCGCTCCATTTAATTATATAGGGTGCCATAGCCAAGTGGTAAGGCAGAGGTCTGCAAAACCTCGATTCCCCAGTTCAAATCTGGGTGGCACCTCCAGAAATCCCGAATGCAACAGCGTTTGGGATTTATTTTTTTGTTGATTCTGTGATTTACAATTTTGTGTTTTTAATATATAATACAGTTATTATTTCTATAGGAGAAGTGAAAACTATGTTCAGAAAAAGACAGGTTCATCTCGATTTTCACACAAACGGCACATTACCCGTTGGCAAAAATTTTTCAAAAGAGCAGTTTCAGAGTGCTTTGAAGCTCGGTCATGTTAACTCCATAACAGTTTTCTCGAAGTGTCACCACGGATGGTCATATCATCCCACACAGGCAAATGAAATTCATCCTGAACTTGATTTTGATTTGCTCGGCGCACAGCTTGAGGCTTGCAAAGAAATCAATGTCAATGCTCCTGTTTATATTTCTGCAGGTTTTGATGAAAAGGATTATCTTAAGCATCCCGAATGGCATTGGCGCCGTTCTTTGGATGAATCGGATTGTATGGAGTATGAAAATGAAGTTCATTTTCACCTCCTTTGCTTCAATACAGGTTATCTTGAAGTCCTCTGTAAGCAGATTGAAGAGGTCATGATAAAATATAATCCCTGCGGAATATTTCTCGATATTGTTTATCCTAAGGTTTGTTTCTGCGAAAAGTGCGTTGCCGATATGAAAGCGCTCGGTATGAACATTAATGATGAAGCGGATCTTCAGAAATTTGCTGTTATGACCCTTGATAAATATATTGAAGCAACCAATGCTGCTGTCAGAAAACACAGCGATACTGCGACCATTTTCCATAACAGCGGCCATATTCCCAAGGGCAACTACGGTTTCATTGAAGCTAACACACACCTTGAGCTTGAAAGCCTTCCCACCGGTGGATGGGGTTATGACCATTTTCCTCTTTCTGCAGCTTATGTACGTTCTCTTAAAAACACGGATTTTCTCGGCATGACGGGCAAATTCCATCATAGTTGGGGTGAATTCGGCGGATTCAAACATCCCAATGCTCTTATCTATGAAACTTCATTGAGTATTGCTAACGGTGCAGGCTGTTCAATCGGTGACCAGATGCATCCTCTCGGAGAAATGAATGAAGCAACCTACGGATTGATCGGAAAGGCATATTCTCTTGTTGAAGAAAAAGAACCCTGGCTTTACGGAGCGTTCAATGTTGCGGATATAGCCGTTCTTAGTGCGGAAGCAATTACAGGTAACCGTGATTCAAAGGCGGATTTAGGCGCTAACAGAATGCTTCTCGAAAACGGTTGTCTTTACAACTTCATTGATGAAACAATGGATTTTTCAGGCTATAAACTGTTGGTTCTTCCCGATGTTTCAATCGTTTCGGATGAAACAATCGAGAAAATCAGAACCTATGTCAATAACGGCGGTAAGGTTATTGCAAGCGGTGATGCGCTTGTAAATAACGGGGAATTTATTCTTGATATAGGCGCAAAATATAAAGGTATCAACAAATTCAGCCCTACTTATTTTGTTCCTTGTTTTGAAACCGTAAACGGTAAAACAGAGTACCTTATGCGCTGCAATTCCTATGAATTTGAAGCTGTTGACTGTGAAGTGGAAGCGTATATGCAGAATCCCTATTTCAACAGAACTCTCGAGCATTTCTGTTCCCATGCTCATGCACCCAATAATCCCGAAGAAAGCTTCCCTGCGGTTGCTGTCAAAGGAAATGTAGCTTATATCGGATGGGATATTTTTACCGCTTATGCACTCCACGGACATCTTTGCTTCAAAGAAATTTTCACTCACGTTATGAATAAAATGATCGGTGACGAACTGACTGTTTTTGCCGATATTCCCGACAGAGCTGTTGTTACATATATGCGTCAGGAAAAGGAAAAGAGAAATGTTCTTCATCTTCTCTTTGCTCATACCACAGTCAGAGGCGAAAAGACGGAGGTTATTGAAGATACCGTTCCTCTTTATAATGTAAAATGCAGTGTTAAGTTTGACAAGAAACCGTCGAAAATCCAGCTTGTACCGAGCGGTGAGGAGCTTCATTTTGTTTATGGCAACGGCGTTGCGGAGTTTGTTGTTCCGGAAGTTAATATTCATCAGATGGTTGCTGTTAATGACTGATCGCGTGAGGTGATTTGATGTTTGCAAAAATATACAACAAGGAAATAAAGATTGATTATAACAATGCCGAAGGATTTAACAGATATCCTTCGGACCTTATGGCTGAATATGTTCAGTCGATGGAAGAAGGTCTTGACATCGGGGAATACAAGCCTCTATTTGAAGCTGTTTCGGAGCTTGAAAACGGTGAACACAAAACACGCATGAGTGATATTATATTTGAAATGGTTATTAATGCGAAAATGCAGAAAGACTATAAATATAATGAACCTTGCGACTTGAAAGATATAAAAAAACTCAGAAAAAAACATGTTTTTGATTCTGTAATGCCTGATGAAGAAACTCTTCGCAAAAAGCTTCTCGGCGCATGGACGGGAAGAGCAGTCGGCTGTCTGCTTGGTAAACCGATTGAATGCATAAGAAGCGATGAACTCGTTCCGCTTTTAAAAGAAACCGGTAACTATCCCATGCACAGATATATTCTCAGCACCGATATAACCGATGAAGTCGCTTCTCATTATAAATTTTATCTGAAAAACAAACCCTATGCCGATACCGTTGACGGAATGCCTGTTGATGACGATACAAATTATGTTGTTCTTGCGCAGAGAATCATTGATGATTACGGCAGAGATTTTGATTCTGAGGATGTTGCAAACGCGTGGATAAAATATCAGTCAATTCATTCATATTTTACCGCAGAAAGAATAGCTTATGTCAATTTTATAAATTGCATTGAGCCTCCCGCATCCGCTATGTATAAAAATGTTTGCCGTGAATGGATAGGTGCGCAGATAAGAGGGGATTACTTCGGTTATATCAATCCCGGAGAGCCTGAAAATGCTGCTGAAATGGCGTATACAGATGCAAGAATATCCCATGTTAAAAACGGAATTTACGGCGAAATGTTTGCTGCCGCAATGATTTCCTGCGCCGCAGTTACCGATAGTATTGAAGATATAATACTTGGCGGTCTTTCTCAGATTCCCGAAACATCAAGACTTTATGAAGCTGTTATGAGAATATTTGACGGATATAAAAACGGTGTGACCGTTGATGAATGTTTTGATGTTATTCATGCCGCATATGATGAGCATACTGACCACGGTTGGTGTCATACGATTTCCAATGCCATGATAGTCGCCGCTGCACTGCTTTACGGTGAGGGTGATTTCGGAAAGTCGGTTTGTATTGCTGTCGGTATGGCTTTTGATACCGATTGCAACGGCGCAACCGTCGGCTCGGTTCTCGGCATGAGAAACACAATTGACGGTATTGACGAGTACTGGAAAAAACCCGTTAACGGCAAAATCAACACTTCAATTTTCGGTGTCGGAACGGTTGATATCGAAAAGGCGGTTGACAGAACGGTTGAACATATAAAAATGACTTGATTTTATTTTTGTCAACTATTGACGAAGAAATAAAATATTGTTATAATTTATGCGAAAAATTTTGCAAGGAGTGATTCCAATGGCAAAGAGCATTCAGGATATCCTGAACATTATCAAAGAAAATGATATTAAGATGGTTGACTTTAAGATGGTTGACATCAACGGTCAGTACCGTCACGTTACAATTCCTGCAGAGAATTTTTCTGAGGATACTATGAAGAGCGGTATCGGATTTGATGCCTCTAACTACGGTTATGCCGTTGTTGAAAAGAGCGATATGGTGTTCATTCCCGACCCCGACACCGCAGTTATTGACCCCTTCTGCGACATCGCAACTCTTTCAATGACCGGTAACGCAATGATTATCGATTCTCCCGAAAACACACCTCTCGCTCAGTATCCCAGAAA
>JAZSCO010000116.1:0-2235 GCA_045602965.1 Acutalibacteraceae bacterium
GTTGACGGCGAAAACGGAGAAAAGGTTACAATCAGCCTTGTTTAATATCTGAAAGAAGGGATACCCAATGCCCATATTTACTATATCGTTCTGTGCGGTTATAATTTTAGTATACATTCTCGATAATTTTATTTTAATTCCAAAAACAGCAACCGTAACACTGAAAGAAAAGCTGTGGACAGGGCACAACAAAGGTTACATAAACCATGCTTTGCATTTGTCTGAGAAGAAAATAAAAAAGGGAGAAGTGTGGAGACTCGTTTCCTCTGCGCTTCTCCATGTGGGAACATGGCATATTATCTCAAACGTAGCCGCAACACTTATTGTAGGTTATGCCGTTGAGACACAGCTCGTCGCAGTGAAAACCTTGATTTGTTATGTCGGTTCAGCGTTTATTTCCGGTCTTTATATGGCTTTTGTGTATAAACTTCACGAAGGTGAAGGTGCGTCAACGGGTATCTACGGTCTGATTGCTGTGTTCGTTATGCTTGCGATAAAAAACGGAACGGTTATGTTTTCCGGTTTGCCGCTTTTTCTTCTTTTAATCCTCGCTGTTTATACAGTAGGCGGAATGTTTGTGGGCAAAGCCACCGCATGGGAGCATATCTCCGGTTTTGCAGGCGGTTTAATAATGGGATTTTTGTTGATTTAAGGTGATGTTATGCAATCTCTGATTTCAAAAATATTTATGTCAACCTTGCGCTTGATTTTTCATTCGCCGTTGTCCGACAGTTCAAAGCTGTCCGACAATGCGGCAAAGCTGACGAAGGATAAAAAATCAAAATACAATCCCTCAAAAAACTTTATCCATTCAAAACATACAACCGACGATGTGAAATATGAAAAGCTCATAAACCGTAATTGCAAAACAGAAAAAGTTATACTTATGATTCACGGCGGTGGATTTAAAATCGAACTGAATGATTTTTACCGCAGGCTCGCCGAAAAATACAGCAAAATGTTTTGCGGTGCAACGGTTATAAATGTTGATTACGGAAGATTCCCCGAACATCAGCTCCCGTCGCAGATGCACGATGTTGTAAAGATTTATCTTCATCTGCTTGATGAAGGTGTCAAAAATTCCGATATTGTTTTTATCGGCGACAGCGCGGGTGCAACTCTTGCAATGACGTCATCTTTGTGGCTTCGTGATAACGGTTATCCCATGCCGAATCACATCGTCTGTTTTTCTCTTTGGGCGGATGCAACATCAAGCGGTGATTCAAGAATTACTAACGCATACACAGACCCGTTTTACGGAATTGCAAAACATAAAAAGATTGAAGATAATCTTCACCTGCTCAGAAGAATATCGAAGTACGTTCTGAATGTTGACAGAACCGACCCGTATATCTCGCCGTTGTTCGGCAGTTTTGAAAAATTTCCGAAAGTCACTCTGATATGCGGAACTGCAGAACTTGACGAAAGCGATAACGACAGAATTTATGAAAAACTGGAATCCGTCGGTGCAGATGCCGAACTTCATAAATTTGAGGGTATGTGCCATTGTTTCCAGTTGTTTTCGTTTTTGCCCGAAAGCAAAACGGCATATAACCTTGTCAAAAGCAGAATTATGGAGGGACAGCGATGAAAATTCTTGATAACAGCGATAAATATTTAATGCCCGTTTTACCTCAGATTATTTCTGAAAAGCTTGATAAGAAAGCGGATAATATAAAATTCATCGGCGGCGGCAGCTTCGGCAGAGTTTATAAAACAGTCCTTTCAGACGGCAAAACAATTGCCGTTAAAGCATACAGAGTTCAGGGCTCGCAGTATGAAGAAGCAGAGCAGCTCAATCTTCTTTCCGCAAACACAAGCGTAAAAATGCCGAAGGTACTTTTTACTCATGAAGATAATGAAACGGCAATAATGGCTATGACTTTTGTTGAAGGACAGAATGTGTTAAACCCTGCATTTTTATTAAAAAGCAAAAGTCAGAAACAGAAATTTGCCGACGATGTTATTTCGGGTATGCTTGAGTGGCACAGTGTTACTAATGATAAATTCGGTTCATTGTCAGATCCCGTTTATGACACTTGGCTTGAATACTATAAAAAAGAAAAGCAGGAGCCTTGGCTTGCTGGTTTGAAAGAATTATCCGAAAACGGAAAGTTCAGCAAGAAAAAGCTGAAGTTGCTTTATGATGCAACAGAACTTTTTAACTCTCTCCCCGAAGAAAAAACAAATCCCGTACTCATACACGGCGACCTCAATATAATGAACATAATGGCT
>JAZSCO010000117.1:0-6948 GCA_045602965.1 Acutalibacteraceae bacterium
CTGTTTTCATCGTTGCCGTTTGTGCTGACATAAAAATCGCCGATAATCATTTTATCATCATTCTTTTCTTCTGATACTTTTGTTATAACAGGTGCAGGAGCAGTGTAATCTTCGTAAAGCAAAACATAAATATGCGATTTGATATATGAATGACTTCCGAAGAGAAATCCTATAACAATAAGTACGGAAAGAATTGCTTTTAATACCTTGTTGTCAAATATTCTGAACACACAAAGCAAAGCCATAACAGATGTGATAATGAATGTGAGATACACGGGGATAACCATTGCCGCCAGCTCAAGCTCACCGCTGCCGATTACGGCATTTATCAAAAACATAAGTCCGATAAGGACAAGCGCAAAGACCAAAGCTGTCAAGGCTGCAGTCAATACTGTTTTCTTTTTATCTGGTTTTTTGCTCAGCGGTATTGAAAGCAAAGCTCCGCCAAGGCAGACAACAAAGCCGAGAATAAACTGAAGCGGTGTATATTCAAAGCAGAGATACTGCATATGGTAGTAATACAATCCGACAATTGCAAAAGCTATGCCCAAAACAAGACAAATTGTTCCGGATATTTTTGCATTCAAGGGTTTTTTCATAAAATAAATCCTCCTGAATTCTGATTCGTTGAAATAATTATAGCACAATGTAACCGTTTTTTTCAATTGTGAGTGACAAAAAACTTTCTGCGTTTCTGTGTTATGCGGTTATATTTGTTGTGGTATGAATTTTTATTTGTCAATCTCATTATAATTTCAGGCGATTGTTTTTGCAACACTTGAATCATCCGTGATTATGATATATAATTTCATTATCAGGAAAGAAAGCGTGATAAAATGAAAAAAATCATTAAGAAAACCGCCAAAATATCCGGTATCGTTTTTGGAAGTATTATTTCATTTCTGGCAATATGCTGCATAGTAACACTCGGTTGGGGTGTTATACAGACTTCAAAAGGCAACATTACAGATACTTTACCTCAGACTCCCGATGATTTCAAACCTGAAGTAAGATTTGTTGTTTTCACCGACACTCATAATGAAAATGAAAATGTTGCGGATGCCGTTGATACCGCATATACTCTTTTTGATAATGACAGTGTTTATCAGGGCGTGGACGCTTTCTTCGGGCTGGGCGATTTTTCAAGTGTCGGCACAGAATCTGATTATGAGTCTTACGTTAAAACCCTCAAAGAACATATCCGTGAAGAAACGGTTTGTATCAACGTTCTCGGCAATCACGAATTCAAAGCGGATAACTACGAACAAATTTTTGAAAAACATTTTAACCATGACACAAATACGGTCACACAGATAAACGGTTTTAATTTTATAGCGTTTTCGGGTGAACGTTCGCTGACAGAATGGACTTACTCACCCAAAAGCCTGAAATGGCTCAGCAACGAAATTCATAAAGCAGAAGCTTTGGCAGGGGATAAACCGATTTTTGTTTTACAGCATCCTCATCCGTTCGGAACAGTTTACGGAAGTTCTTTATGGTGTACACCGCAGCTTAATCCCGTTTTTGCAGGTCATAACAAGGTTATCAATTTTTCGGGGCATTCGCATTTTCCGCTCAATGACCCGAGAAGCATAAATCAGACAACATATACTTCTGTCGGTGTTGGTGCTATGGCAAGATTTGAGCTCGATAAGGATTATATTGTCGGTCAGCATCCCGAAAGATATGAAGATGCCGCACAGTTCTGTATTGTTGAAGCGGATAATGACGGAAGCGTTCGCATCAGAGGTTATGACCTTTTATCAGACAGATTTTTCTGTGAATATTATATTGAGAACATAAATAATGCCGATTCCTATGCTTACACATATAAGAATATGAAAGCTCATGACAAAGCTCCGATTTTCAGTGACGGTGCACTTGCGTCTGTAAACACTGATGAAAACGGCGATTACAGAATATTGTTCACACACGCAGAAGTTCCCGAAGGATATATCGTTCACGAATATAAGATTTTGATTGAAGACATGAACGGAAATGATATTTATAATGACAACATAATTTCTGATTACTACATCATTGATGACGTTGATACACAAGGCTTCACCGTATCAAAAGATTTGCTTGAAGCTGGAAAGACTTATGATCTTACCGTAACTGCGGAAAGTGCATATCATTTTTATTCGGAACCGAAAACGCTGACTTTTACAGTGTGAATACTGTCAGCAGAATAGAATTTGAAATGCGGGAATAATGATAAAAAGTATCCGTGCTTGTGTTTGAAGTAATAATATTATAAAAAAGAAAAAGCTCTGAAACTTAATTGTTTCAGAGCAATTTTTATGAATTTTTGATAATGTACCGATAAAAAACAACCGCAGGAGCAAGTGCGGATAAATCAGCGTTTTCGTCTGTTCAGCGGATACTATCTGAATCAAGCATGAAAGACGTTATACTTTTGACTTTTTCAGCAACACAAAAGAATACGTAAGTACCGATAAAGCCGAAATAATAACGAGAATATTGTGAAGCGTGTTGATTTCAACTATTGCCCTGTGTTCCGCAGAAGCAACAAAGAAATAAGAAAGTAACATAAACGCTGTGAATACGGGAAGCAAAATTCTTGCAAGCCATTCTGTACCCGTTTTCTCTGCATTGATTCCGCCTTTTTTAATAAGCAACGCTATTAATATTGCGGATAAAACAACTGCTATGGATATTGCGATTATCTGTACTGTTGCTGAACTGTCAAAACGCCTTGCAACAGGTCGGACAAGGTTTACACCGATTGTGCCTATAAAACCTGCCGCAAAGATAAGAATTTTCTTCGGCTTTTCGGGGATTTTGGAGAATGCAATTTCGGGAATGTCCTCGCTTTTTTTCAAAGACATCAGAACGGCGGTAATTATTATACCTGCAATAAATCCCGTAAAGTATTCCCAGCAAGACCAGGCATATATGAATCCTTCTTCATACGGTGTACCAAGCTGACGGTAACCGCCTTTAGTGAACCAGAAAAACAAATCAGATACTGTTATAGATAAACCGAATGCACCGCACACAATAGCACCGATTTTTGCGGCAACCTTATCTTTAACGATAAATCTTGCGGCAAGTATTGCACCCAAAGCTCTTATAGCGGAAGAGATTGCCTGGATTTCGGAAAAATAATTTCTGCCTCCGATAATCTTTTTGCTCCAGGAAATATTCGCGAAATGCTGCATGAACACCTTGTATGCCGAACCATCTATACCTGCTGTTTCAAGTCCTTCCTCAAAAAGGTCAACCGTTTCAGGCTGAATAAGTTGCACAATCCAATGTGAAATACTTGCTTTTGAAATAACATCAAAAATAAGAAATACACCGATAACGGCTATAAAATCTTTTACTTTCCATTGATGAGAACTGAAACCTCTGCCCAGCAATACTCCGAACAGACCTGCAACACCGAAACCTACGCAACACATAATAAATGCGCCTGATGCAGGCGAAACATATCTGAAGATATGCTCTGCGCCTTCAACTTCGCTTTCACGGATAACTCCCGTTATCTGGGTCAATATCGTTCCCCAACTCGGAACGGTCAGAATAAAGGACATAGCGGTTAAGGAAAGCCATCCCAAATCAAGCTTTTTGCGTTCTCCCATAACGGTTGTAATAAAAAGCAGATAAACAAAACCAACGTTGAATACGCCCGCTTCCGAACCCCAACCTCGTGAACCGCGAAGACGCCACAAAAAGCCAAGCAGAAGTCCGCCGACAAGGATAATCAGAATTTTTTGCAATAAGGGTTTTTGCGCTGTATTGCCCATTGTTTAACCTCCTGTTATTTTTCTGGTATCCGAAAATCGGAAGTTAACGTTCGGATTTTAACAAAGCATAATAAGAAACATCGCAAACACCCTGATTATTTCGATCGGCACTGCGCAGAGTGCCTTCATATTTCATTGAGCATTTTTGCATTACTTTACCCGAATTCGGATTTCTCGTGTCATGTCTTGATTCAATTCGATTGACATTTACAACATCAAACAAATAATCCATAACCGCTTTAAGTGCTTCGAAAGTAATGCCTTGATGCCACCAGTTTCTTCCGATACAGTATCCTATATGCATCATCGAAACATCCTCGTTGATAAGCACAACATCAATACCGCCGATGGGTTCATCGCCGTTTTCTTTCAAAACAATAGCCCAATGATAATATTTTTCATCGGAATACTGTTTCAGCCATGCCTTGACTGCTTGTTCGGATACCTTTTTGTTTGAATGAGGTTGCCACGTTAAGTATTTTGATACTTCAGGGTCAGATGCCCAATTTTTATACACAGCATCAGCATCTTTGCTGACAAATCTTCTCAGAATCAGTCTGTCTGTTTCCAATTTTTGTGTTCCGCAGTGTCTCATGAAGATTCCTCACTTTAAAAATTGTATAATTTATTATTTGGGGGATAGGGGAAACCGAATTCTTGTTGATGGTTAATTATGAGAATATTCCTGCGAAGAAAACGTATATAACCGAAATTGCATGGAAAACGTTTCCTGCTAATCGGAGTGACATTGTGAATATTTCAGGTATTTCGATATCCACGCCTTTTTCTGCGATAACGGGAGAAACGTTGCTTCCGAGTTCGAGTTCATAAAGTTTATCGAGAATAATCTTTGCAATTATCTCATTGCCCTGTGCGCTGGGATGAATTTCATCGTCGGCATAGTTTGCCAAATCATCACCGAGCGCTTTTGCAACATCTACTATAATAATTTCACCGGGATTTTCGGCGTTATATCGTTCTATTGAGGCGTTTATTCTGTCTGCGCCTTGCTGATAAGGAGCTCTGAGATAACCCGACTGCGGATTATAAAGCGTCTGCATAAGAATAACCGCATCTGCATTGTGTGAATTGATGATGTCAATTATTTCGCAGAAGTTAGCATAGAATCCTTCTGCTATGCGATCAAATTCCGAGTGGTCACCCTTGACTATTGAGTCAAACATAAGGTCGATAAGATTGCTCATAAGGAAATCATTACCGCCGATTGAAATGCTGATGATATCAGCTTTTTTAAGGTCGGCAATCACAGCTTCGTCTTTAAGGCGGTTTATGAGGTTTGTTGTTGTGTGACCCGGAACAGAATGATTTGCGTAATCATAGTTGTTAGTGTCTGCAACAATCTTGCCATAGCAGGCTTCTTTTGAATTTGAAATGCCCGAGCCGTAGGCTATAGAATCGCCGAGCACAAGATAGAACGGCTTTTTGTTTTCTGCATATCCGCAAACTGTGAACATACAGATAATCATTGCGATGCTTAATAAAATTGAAGTAATCTTTTTCATTTTTTTCCTCCTTTTTCTTTTATACTAAATATAGCATCATATTTTTTCTCGGTCAATAATTATTTTTATGCTTTAAAAACATAACCGTGCTTTGTTGAATAAAATTAAACACATCAGCTCATATTTCGTTATTGAAACAATAAAAAAATCAAAGTATAATGGAATCAAGAATTCAGCAAAGAGGTGTTTCGATGAAAAAGAATCTTTTGAAAGTAATATCCCTTGCACTTGTTTTGTCGCTTCTGATTTGTAACGCAGCTTTTGCAACGAGCGGTGATGTTGATCCCGATATTATAGCGGAAACAAGAGAAACTGCAATTCAGATTGAAAGCGAAGGAATTGTTCTTCTCAAAAACGAGGATAGTTTTCTTCCGCTCTCAGATAAAAAGGTCAATATCTTCGGTGCAGGCTCGGTTTGTCCTTTTTTTGGCGGTGCAGGTTCGGGTGCAATAACAACCGATGATCCCGTAACGCTTTATGAAGCTTTTGAGGCGGAAGGTATTGAATACAATGCCGAACTTCGCGCTCTTTATGAGAAACATTGCCTTTCAAATGAACTTCCCAAAACGGATAATACCGTTATCAATAATCTCCTTCAGGTGCTTCTTGCAAAGAATACCCTTAAAGAAATGGACCCGAAGCATCTCACAAACAAGCTTCTTGAAAATGCCGTTGAGTTTTCCGACACCGCAGTAATTGTTATCAGCAGAACAAGTGCGGAAGGTACAGACCATACGGTTGAAACGTTGAGCCTTTCCGAAGATGAAAAAGCGATGGTTGAAAAGGTGACATCGGCTTTTGAAAACGTTGTTGTACTTTTCAACATCGGCAACGTTATGGAAATGGGCTGGATTAATGAATACGAAAGCATTAAGGCTGCGGCAATTATCTGGATTCCCGGTGAATTCGGTATGACAGCCGTACCGCAGATGCTTGACGGCAAGGTTAATCCGTCGGGTAAGCTTACGGATACTATTGCATACAGCATCGAAGACCACCCATCAAGTGAATGCTTCGGCAGTAATAAATATATCGGCGGCGAGCATTTTGTTGAATATTATGAAGGTATCTATATAGGATACCGTTATTTTGAAACCTTTGCAAAGGATAAGGTGCAGTTTCCTTTCGGTTACGGTCTTTCATATACAAGCTTTGAAAAGGAAGTTGTTTTGACGGATTTTGATGATGAAAATATATCTGTAAAAGTCAAGGTCACCAACACAGGTGACAGAGCGGGCAAAGAGGTTGTTCAGCTTTATTACAGCGCCCCTTATACCGAAGGCGGTGTTGAAAAGAGTGCAATCTGTCTCGGCGGTTTTGCGAAGACTGAGCTTCTTGCACCCGGTAAGAGTGAAACTCTCACAATAAGCTTTGATAAGGATGATATGGCATCCTATGACCACAAGGTAAATGAGGCGTGGGTGCTTGAAAAGGGTACTTATAAAATCATCCTCGGTGAAAATGTCAGAGAGCATATTGATTCTTTCGATTATGTTGTTAAGGCAGATAAGATAATCAAGACCGATGATGCTACCGGAACAGAAATCAAAAACCGCTTCGACGATGTTTACAGCGGCTTTACCGTGCTTTCAAGAGCGGATGCAGAAGGCACATACCCCGTTTGCAGAGTACTTGAAGCAACAAAGGAAATC
>JAZSCO010000118.1:0-18769 GCA_045602965.1 Acutalibacteraceae bacterium
GGCTTCTGCGTTAACCCCGTTTTGAAAGTCCATTAAATCAGATAACTTCACTTGTTTTCTTGATGAAATTTCTCCAAACAGATCCCGTGTTTCATCATCAAAAACAGCTTGAATTACTCCTCTTTTATATTTCTTCAAGGCATCTACTAAAAGCTGTTGCTTTTTTATCCTGTGGTTTAAAACACAAAATAGGTTGGCGATCTTTTCTTGCTCTTTAATATCGCAAGTTGGGATGGGTAACCACTTAAAAGCTTCATAACTGATTTGCCGCCCGTCTCTTATTCCTTCAACTGATTTTGCTAAAATGTGATTGATAAACCCATCAGTATGAAAATACGCATCATAGAAAAGTGGAGCAAATTCTTTTCTTGAACGCAAAACAGTGTATGCTGGACTGATAATACCTTGACTGTTAGCCATTTCCAAGCCGCCTTCAAAAGAACGAAGATGAATTATATAATCATATGTATTTACTCTTTTATAATTTGCAACACCTTTTTCATCATATCTGATATTTCTTGAAGATTCACTTCTTGGAAGTGTGCCTGAACCTTGTATAATTGTTAATACAGTGTCATCAGGATGATTTTTATCAACGACGTTTTCAAACAGTTCTTCTGCAGGCTGTAGTTTCCACGGATCCGAAAAACCTTCAAATCGAAGTCTGGGGTAATTAGCCCCTTGACCGTTACTTGTGGATACATTTGCCATAATTATTTGCCCTCCGTGTCAAACGGGAAATCAAGTCCCAATTCGTCAAAAAACGGTTTTAATTCAGCATCAATCTGCTTAATTTCTGCCTGAAGTCTACGAATTTCACCTGCAACTTCATTAAGGTCGATTTCAGGTTCAGGCTCGAATATATCGACATAACGAGGAATATTGAGATTGAATCCATTTTCTGCGATTTCGGCCATTGTTGCTACATGGGCATACTTGTCCACATCAACACGATTTTCATAGGTTTCAACAATCTTGTCGATGTCGGATTCACGCAGAATGTTCTGATTTTTACCGGGTTCAAAATCCTTTGAAGCATCAATGAAAAGAATGTTATCACTGTTGCCGTTTCTTTCTCTTTTAAGCACAAGAACACAAACGGGAATACCGGTGCCGAAGAAAAGATTTGCAGGAAGTCCGATTACAGCATCAAGAACATTCATTTTTTCAATAAGATATTTACGGATAGTTTCTTCTGCTGCGCCACGGAACAATACACCGTGAGGCAACAGAACAACAGCTCTGCCGTCTTCATCCATATGATAAACCATATGCTGAACAAAAGCAAAGTCAGCTTTACTCTTGGGAGCAAGTTTTCCGTATTCATTGAAACGCTCGTCTTCCATAAACTTCATATCTGCAGACCAATTTGCAGAATACGGCGGATTTGCGACCTGTACACGGAATTTTGTATCTCCAAAATAATCGTGTTCAAGCGTGTCTCCGTTATATATATTAAAGTGACGGTAAGGAACACCACGGAGAATCATATTCATACGAGCAAGGTTATAAGTTGTTGAAGTAAGCTCCTGACCGTAATAATTATAAATATGTGCATAATTTTTAAGTCTGAGAAGCAACGAGCCGGAACCGCAAGTCGGGTCTGCAGCTGCTTTTACATCTGTTAACCCAAGGCAAGCAAGACGACAAAGAAGCTCTGCAGGACCTGCAGGGGTATAGAATTCACCGGCTTTTTTACCTGCGGTTGCGGCGAACTGACCGATAAGATATTCATAAGCATTACCGAGAACATCAATTTTTGTGTCTTCAACGCTGAAATTAATTTCATCAAGTGCAGCAATAATTTTACTCATAACGGCACTTCTGTCTTTTACTGTATGACCGAGCTTTGTTGAATCAAGTTGCATATCAGAAAACAAACCGTCAAAATCTTCTTGAGATTCGGTGCCGATTGTTGACTCCATAAGCGAGTTGATCGCCTGCTGTAAAAACTCAATATCAAAAGACCTGTTTTCAACCATTTTTACCATTTTGCAGAAAAGATACTTTGGTTCAATAATAAAGCCCATATCTCTGAGCGATTCTTCTGCGACAGCTTCACGATACTCATCATCTGTCCAAGCTTCTTCGTATGAAATACCGTCATCTTTCAGAAGATTAACCATATATTTTTCGGTTTTGTCGGAAAGATAGTAATAGAAAATCATACCCAAGATATAATTCTTGAATTCGTATGCTTCCATATTCCCACGCAAGGCATTAGCCATTGCCCAAAGTTTATTGCAAAGTTCTTTCTGATGAGCCTGAATACTGTTATCCATAATTCGAACTCCTTACTGATATTTTTCAACATGCGACAAGATGAAATCAACGATTCTTTCAACCAACTTCTTTTTCTTAAGAAGCGGTAACGGTTTTTCAATTCTGTCACGGATGTTACCTGTGTCCATAGTTCCTGAAAACTCATATTCTGAAATGAATTCAGTCAGGAGCTTAGGCTCAATTTCTTCGTTTGAAGCAAAGCTTTCAATTTCCTTGCGCTTCTCTTCATTTTCAAAGTCGTTGTATGCGGCATCAACTTCATCAACGCTGCCGAGACCACGAACAACCTGATTCAAGAAAGCCTGTAAAATATCAACCTTGCGGAGCAACTGCGGGTTGTCAGTTCTCTTAAGTTCTTCTTCGATATGTTTGATATCATAATCCTTCTGTTTAGGGTTATCAAAGTGAATGTTACGAAGAAGGTTCATAATGTAAGCTACATTGATACGGTCACTTTCCATAAGCTCAATGCAGAAATCGACATCATCAAGAACAGAAACAACCTGACGGGCATTCTTCTGCCTTGCATAAAGCATAAGATATTTGCTCTTATAGTCCATATACTCCTGTTCTGTCATAATAAGAGCATCTTTATCAAAACTAAATTCAATAAATGTTTTAAGTGACTGCAAATACTTTGTAAGTTCACGGAATGCGACAACAAATTTCCGTTGCTCTTCTTCATCCTGCATTGTATCAACAACTTCAGGAAAAAGGGCAATTTCTTTAAGTTTAATTGCCATTTCATTGAACTTCTCAACAAAGAATTCATATCCGGGTACAATAACACCATCGGAATTATTCTTTGAAAAGAGTGCAAGTGCATCATCAGTATTCTTTTTGAGGTTGCGATAGCAGATAATAATACCGAAAGGTTTGGTTTCTTTCTCAACACGGTTAGTTCTTGAATACGCCTGAAGTAAATCGTGGTATTTGAGTTCTTTGTCAACATATAGAACCGAAAGTGTTTTACTGTCAAAGCCTGTAAGGAACATGTTGACAACAATAAGAATATCTAATGGTTTTGTTTTCTTACCTTTAACACGGTCTGAAATATCTTTGTGATAAGCTGAAAAAGTATCTGTTGAGAAATTAGTGCTAAACTTTTCGTTATAATCAGCTATAATGCGTTCAAGCGAATCACGGCTGTGTTCATCTTTGCCTTCGGCATCTTCGTTCTGTCCGTAAGAGAAAATACCGCTGATATTAAGATCGTGCTTTATCTTCTTGAAAATATCATAATACTTTACAAGCTGATTAATTGAGGATACAGCAAAAATGGCAGTATATTGTCTGTCTCTTGTTTTTGATTTATGATTCTGAACTATATGATTCGCGATAAGCGACATTCTTTCGTCAGACATATATAATTCGTCTGTATCAATATCGTCTGCCATCGTGGGGTCATCGAAGTCAAAATCGCCCTCAATAGTTTTGTTGTATTCAATATGGAAACCAAGAACATTATTATCAAAAATTGCATCTTTGATAAGATAGCTATGTAAGCATTCTCCAAACAGTTTTTCTGTTGTTTGAGTGATTTTACCTTCAGTTTTACCGTTTACTTCAAAACGAGGCGTACCGGTGAAGCCGAAGAACTGTGCATTTTTAAAATGGCGAACAATATCCTTATGCATTTCGCCGAACTGAGAACGGTGGCACTCATCAATAATAAATACAACTTTTTCATTGCTGTAGGAGCTCATAACTTTAGCGTATCTTGCATTCTTAACAGCATTGGCCATTTTCTGGATTGTTGTAATGATAAGTTGTCTGTTCTTATCCTGCATTTGCTTGACAAGAATATCTGTGCGGTCGGTTGCGTCAACAGAACCCGTTTCAAACTTGTTAAATTCTTCGGTTGTCTGTGAATCCAAATCCTTTCTGTCAACAAGAAATATAACTTTCTTTATGTTGGGATTTGAAGCAAGAATTTGTGCCGTTTTAAATGAGGTTAATGTTTTTCCGGCACCGGTGGTATGCCAAATATAAGCATTACGGTTTGTGAGTGTTGCCTGACGAACAAGTGCTTCTACTGCATAAACTTGATAGGGACGCATAACCATAAGAATTTTATCGGTATCATTGATTATGGTAAATCTTGTGAGCATCTTTATTACATGATCACGTGCAAGGAACGATATTGAGAATTCTTTAAGGTTTGTTATACGAATGTTATTGGTGTCTGTCCAGAAGAAAGCAAGACTATAAAGTAAATCTCTGTCTGAGTTTGCAAAATATTTGGTATCAACGCCGTTTGATACAATAAAAAGCTGAATAAAATGATATAAGCCGTTATAGGAATGCTTTTTATAACGCATAACCTGATTAACAGCTTCTCTAATATCAACACCACGTCGTTTCAGTTCTATTTGGATAAGTGGTAAACCATTTACGAGCAATGTAACATCATAGCGATTCACATACTTGCCAACAACAGTTGTCTGATATGTCACCTGAAATATATTTTTTGTGTGATCACTATCAAAGAAAGATAAATAAACCTTCGTTCCATCTTCACGTTCAATCACAAATTTATCTCTCAAAATCTTTGCACTCTGATAGACAGATTTACCGAGCATAACATTGAAAACTCGTTCCCACTCTTTATCCGTTAAAGGCGAGTCAAGTTTTGAAGAATTGAATTTTTCAAACTGAACTTTGAAATTTTCAACCAAAGCATCATAATCCGGTATTTCAACCGAAGAATAGTTTTGACTGTTAAGTTGGTCTATTAACTGTTCTTCCAACTGAGCTTCACTTTGGTATGCCATTATTCTTCCTCGCTTTCAAGATACAAATAATCACCAATATAATTAAACAAAGTGTATGCTATCTTATAATCTTGTGTTTACGATAGTATTATATAGAAACATCCCAATAAAGTCAAATAGCATTATCGTTCCGCAGATGTCTGCGGGGCTGACGGCTTTAAAAGCCGATTTTGGCTTTAGTTTTGGGCTTGTTATTACCCGAATCTTTTTCTTTTACGGGCGGAGTATCTTCTTCGGGACCTTCGACCGCTTCAGGCGGAAGAACAAGGGCAATAACGCTTGAATGCGTAATGAACATTGTCTGCGCATAGGCATAACCGTCAATTTTATCATAGAGCCTGCCTGCACTGATTGTGCCTGCGTATACTGTGTTTGTGCTGTTGGCAACATAACCGATAGTATCAATCATCGGCAATTCTGCACGGATTGCCTCTTCGTCATAGTCGTTGTCATCGTCTTTAACGATTTTGAAAATCTTGCCGACCTTAAAGGGCTTCATACCGAAATAGTGATTTACACCCGTGACTGTGATAAAGATATTTTCCATAAATATTTCCCCTTCAATCTTTTTTCTTTATTTTTATGCTGATGCTTTCTGTCTTCTCGGTTTCACTTACGGACTCTGTAATATCTATTCCTGCGTATCGTAAAGCGGATTGTACGAAGAATTCAGTGAGATTTTCGTCGCCGTCTTCTCCTTCGGGGCAGAGTGTTGCGGATTCGGCATCTGCAGACAGCCATTTTTCATTAAATGGAAATTCTGCAAGTATATCATCATTTTCGGGGTGTTCTGCTGCATACATTCCGTTGTTAAGTCCTGTGCAGTAAACATCGTCAAGAAACATTTCAAGTTGACTTTTGCTCATTTTCATTATCGCTGTGTAATTATCCATTTTGTAATTCTCCTTTTCGTATCACAGACACATCAATTTGAAGGTTGTCAATCGTATTAAAAAACTTTTTTGAATTTGTTAAGCAATGATATACAGAGCCTTTTTTGCTGTTGATGACTTTGTAGTAGCGATATATTTTTTGACACCTCTTTCTTTGATTTCGTTTTAAAAATCCGAACTTCACTTTGGCAATTAACGGATTCAATGACTAAATTATCGCACACATTGTGTCCCATAAACCGTACTTTGCAAAGCGTCTTGAAAAAACGGATATGCTGTGATATACTAAAAGAAAAATCACGGAAGGAGCGTTAATATGGCTGAAAAAGACTTTGTTATAATGAGCAAAGATACTGCAGTTGCTGTTTGGAAAAACGGCAGTTTAACCGTGCTTAACGATACCCTTCTTCCTCTTTATCTCAAGAGAATCAGCGATGCCGATTCTTGGCTTGCTACAAGAGCAATTGATTCACACAGAGCTAATTCACGATTGCTGAAAAAAGCTTTACGTTTACAGGAGAAAGACGATGTTTCATCGGTAATACACGTTAACGGTGCAACGATTACAGACACCTATTGGGTCAAGCCTGTTGACAGCAAGCTTTGCTATGGCGATGTCAGATTTGACAGTGATTTTTTCTCTAATCTTGCACTTAAAGGCTCTTACGAAAGCTTCAACCGTGCCGCTAACAGTAAGCATTCAAAAACACCCGAACTGACAAACACGGGCAGCTTTGAAAAATGCTGGAAGCTGCGTGACGGCGAATGGTGGATGTATAAAAAAGCAAATCACAACGAGCAGTTTTCAGAGCTTTTTATATACGAACTTGGTAAGGCTTTGGGAATGAATATGGCGGTTTATGAGCGTGGCGAAGGCTGTGTCAAATCAAAGGATTTCACAAATGCCGCAAGCATAAACTTTGAGCCTGCATCAACATTTATGGGTGACAACGAGGAGTATCCCGATGTTATCAAGGCACTCAAAAAACTCTGCCCTGATGCTATTCCCGATTACATCAGAATGATTTTCCTTGATACGGTAACGCAGAATCCTGACCGTCACACAAACAATTTCGGTTTGCTTCGTGATGTTGAAAGCGGCAAACTCATTTCCCTTGCCCCGAATTTCGATAACAATATGGCATTGATTGCAAGGGGCTATCCAAAAAATATCAATGCAAGTAATGACCTGCTGATAAAGCTTTTTGTTGAGGTTATCGAGGAATATCCCGAATACAAAAAATATATACCCGAAATCAATGAGCAGAATGTTCGCAAGGTTTTATCAAAGCTCAATATGAAGGTCAGAACGCAGGTTATTGTTGATATCGTTGTCGGCAGATACAACCGTATCACCGAAAAACTGAATAAATAATTTAAGGCTGAATCACGGTTTTATCGTCGGATTCAGCCTTTTGCTTTTGGTTTTAAGTTTAAAACGCCTTTATTTCGCGTTTAAATGCGGCTTAAATCAATTTTACGGTATTTGTGCGACAAAGTTTCTCTTTTAACGATAAAATTCGATTACGGAGCATTAAAATGCAATTCTGCAACAAATCAATCTGTGTCAGTAAACTCAACCCCCACATTCCGATTGGAGTGTGGGGGCTGCACATTCAAGTGTCTGTTATGAAATTTTGGGCAATGAGATAAGCACAGAATCGGTTATCGGCTCCATGCTGAATACAGCGAGCGACCTGAAAACCGACTCTTCATCTGAATAGATAATGATTACACCGTTATTATTTTCTGCACGAAGAGGTCTAATAATCAACTTTCTGTTGTGTTTCGTAATAATCTCAACCTGCTCGTGGACTTCCTGCGGCGGCACGCTGCCGTCTTTAAGAATGGTTTTTTTATCCGTACTCAGATAATTGATATGTATTCCTGTCCTTTCGGAATAAGTCATCAGACTGAAATCTCTTCCGTCATCAATTATTCTGGCAATTGATTCCCTTCTGCCATCCGCAAAGAATTGAGAAATAAGGATTCCGCCGCTGACCAAATCTTTTTCTGCGATGAATGAATTTGATTTGCCTTTAACAAAAATAAAATCTACTGACATTATAATTTTCCTCCAATTTTATGTTTGATTCTTGTGTGGTGCGATGAAACAGCCCTGCATTGTCCGTCTGCATGGCTGCCTCATCAATTTCTTCATTGCGTTAAGGGGGCTGTACTTCTTTCATTTTGTTTACCTCCTGTTAATCAGATTTTTCGGTATAAAAGATTCCGGGCATTTTCTTCTTTGCCGATTGATTTAAATTTGTATTCCTCCTGTCATTAAAAATTTGGGTTGCGTATACTGAAAGAAAAACCTGAAGACAGACACTTAAAAAATTAATCTCCAGGCGTCTTTCTTCAGGGAAAGAATGTAAGAATAAGAGGCAATATAAATGAAAGTATTTTATACATTAAATAAAATTTAGAAAATCATTAAAATCAAGAAACAAAAAATCCCCTCCGAAACAATGAAAAATCATCTCGGAAGGGATTAACAAAGAATTGATATTGACATTAAAAGTAAATCACATTTAAGTAAATCGTAATATACTAATTTACAATATTTTTCGTGCAATATAATTTGTGCGCAATCACTGGCCATAATTCCCGATTCGCGTTAAAATTCATGCGCTATAGAACGTGACATAAACTGTTGAGTCATGTATAATTAATTCTGCAGGAGAAATAACTTCTGTAATAATTATTTGGAGTGACTCAATGCTTAAACTGATAAGAGAAAACTATCTTGACAGAGCAGAAGCCTTTGCTTCTTCAACAGGTCTGCCGCCTGAAATCATCAGAAATTTTTTGTCTGATGACGGCAAGAAATCACCGTACGAAATTGCCCGCAGGATTTCATCGCACTTTGGTGAATCGCCCGAATGTATGTGCCGTGAAGCTGATGTTGATGATTTTCTTCCGCTTCGCAAAAAAAGAATAGCAGAGGTTTTTGACAATCTTGACGAAACCCCGTTCATCGTTTGTGACACAAGCCTTGAACCTCTCGGCATCGAAAAGAATGATATGCTGCTTCTTGAAGAATGCGATGTCGCCGATATAGACGAGTTGATTGCCGTCAAAATTTTCGGCTGTATTGTTTTCGGATATTATCTGGAGGATGCCTGTGACGGCCATGTAATCATAACCTTCCCCAACAAAGACTATGCCGAAATAAACACGCCCGCATTCGTGAGGAAATCAATTGTCAATTCTCTTTACAGGGTTAAGAGCTATATTCACTATGAGAACGATGATGATACCGAAGGCGAAGAAATCTTTTTGAACAGACACGGAGAACAAGATGTCATTTATTGAAGAATTCTACTACGGCAACATAGATGCTCAAGCATATAACCCCGAATTCGGTGCGAAATTGAAGAAGAAACTTAATGATCTGACCGAACTCGAAAAACAAATTGCAGGGCTGCTGTCAGGAAAGGAAAAAGAATTGTTTCTGAATTACACAGACAGATATATTGAGTTTACATCTTTATCTCTTGTTGACGCATTCACAAGCGGTTTTCGTCTCGGGTCAAATTTTACTTTTGATACCTTCGTGAACAAATAAATATAACAATCCAAACGGAATCCTTTCATTTTCCGGTCATGACTTTAAGCTCCGCAGAGATTTTCTGCGGAGCTCAGTTTTTTTATAACTTGTCATATGACAACAAGTTGTCATTACAAGCTATGACGACGGTTTTTTGAGGTGCCGATTTTTGTCTAAATTTTGCAAATGATTTTCTTCATTTTTCACTGTATTTAAACCGCTTTTTTGATAAAAAAATGAAGTCGAACCGAATGCTTATTTTCATTTTTTTAGAACTCAAATCAAGCTGCAATACGGCTGAAAATCACTCTTGTTGCCGCTGCTTTCGCATAATTTCTCAACAGGGAAAAACAAGGAATTTCTTTGTCTTTTCTCAACAAAATAAACTGTTTTCTTTGTTTAAAAATCACAAACTTTGCTCACTTAGAACCGTTTTACCGCAAAAAACAAAATGCATCTTACATTCTTTAAGTATAGGAGAAATATTTTTTTACCTAAAATACACTTAAAGGAGTCTTGATTTTTGCGTTGCATTACCACCAAAACAATACCGGGAATAATCTTTTTTGACAAAGGAAATAAACCCTATGACACCCCTTGGTATCACAGTAATTTGATTTTTATTGATACCGTATGGTTTGATTTGCCGACCTCACTTATTGTTTCAATGAAGAACGGTTGGAAACAAAAAAGAGAGTCATATTTATATTTTGAGAAGTTTACAAAAGCCCCGAACGGACACGATGTCCGTATGACATTTTATCCCGAATCCGGTCAAAGAATGAACCTGAACAACCCTTTAAACGGTCTTTTCAGAATTGAAATTTCAGCTCCGAATGTATTATACGGAACAAATATTTGTGCCGTAAAAAAGGAAGATCTTCCTGAACTTTCGGAGATTCTCAACGGATTTATTGCCGCCGAAACTTTCGGCAGACACACGATTCCGCACATAAATGATTTCAAAATCAAGCGTGTTGACTTCAGTTTTTGCATCAGGTGCCGCGATGGAGACGAAGCCGATGCGTTTAAAGATGTCTTTAAAAAATATTATTTTAAACGTCTGATTCCTCAAACGATTCACGGCAAACCATATGATCCCGATAAATATCGAGGCTCATTTTATCACAGTAATGAATGCTGCAATTGTATGCTGTATGACAAATCGGAAGAATTAAAAAAATCGGGAAAGCAGGTTGATGACAACATATTAAGGTTTGAAAGACAGATGACTGCTTGCGGTAAAAAGGATTACGAAAAGAAAAACTTCGGTAATTTTTCTTCGCTCGCAACCATAAATTATATGTTCAAAAAATATGCCGAAACGGACTGTATGCAGTATGATTTTGTTCCTGAATCAACATATTATGAACGCATTAATGAGCAGTTAAAAAACTCAAATATGCAGAAAAAAACTAAAGAAAAACTATCATCGCTGTTTGCTGAAATTAACGCAGACGGCGCATATGCCGTACATAAAAAGAATGTTTCTTACTTCAATCGATGCAGAAAAATAACCAACTATCTCTCAATAAATATCGTTCATTCACTGCTTGGTTGTACGATTAATTTCTTTAAAAACATCTGCAAAGACAACGATCCGGACAATTATACCATTATTGATTCGGTTGAAATTTCAAATCAGGATGATTTTATTCAGGCAGAAAAACAACCCAAAAACCTTTCTGTATACAGAAAAAATTCTTCTGAATACAGAGTAAAGCATCCCGTATACAGAGAACTTGTTCCAAAAATGAAGAAAAGCTTCTACACAAGGATTTGAGTCCTTATTTATATAAATAAATTTAATAATATATTAAAGGTAACACGCCTAATCAATGTTAAAAGTGTGAACAAGATGATCAATGGTCGGTAAAAAAGATGATCATATTATGTGTACAAGATGACAACAGAAGAACACAACAAACAAAACAATAAAACAAATTAACATATGAACTAAACACCTAAAGACAATATACAACTAAATAAAACTTTACTTTAAATGCTTAATTTAGTCGCTCATACAATATATCCATAACTCCTGAATTGAACAAATTATATGAATTAAATCATATCAAAATCTGAAGAAAAAATAGCAATAAGACAACAAAAAATGCAGATGATTCGGACTCCGTCGGAGCTGCATTCAGTCGAACATTATTTTTTCAAAACAGAAAAATAAAGAAAATTTATGTTTTGTAGGAATTGTAGAAGTTTCAGCATTAAAACTTCTTACAATTGTTAATGTTGCACCAAAAACTACAGTTTTCTGTGCAAAAAACCACTTTTTCTCATTCGGAAATCGAGCGTCAGCCAAAACTCTTACATCATTTCTGACAGAACGGGTAAATTATGCCCAAAAGTCAGAGAGGTGTTTTTAGTGAAAAAAGAGCTTGTAAACGGATGCAAACAAAGCAAAAATAATTCATTTTTTATATTGTTCAACAAGCCTGATTATCATCGCAGGAATTAGATGTTTTCAATCAAAAATAACGCTTCAGTGTGAATTAATCCTTCACGCAAAAACTATTAATCCCTATACATTAACTTTTAAAATTTCTACATAAGGAGTCATTAAATGAATTCAACAAACAGAAATGAAAACTATATTCCCAAGATGAGAACTATTTCGGCAGCCATCAGAGAAATAAAAGCAGCCGACCCCAACACCTGCTTCACAGAGCATGCACTGCGCAAGGTAGTTGTAGCGAATATTATTCCATCCGTTATGGCAGGAAAAAAATATCTCGTTGATATGGATGCTGTTTATGCGTATCTTAAGCATAACTTTCCGGCGGCATAAAAATAAAATACATAACATAAAAACTCTTGAATACGAAAGGAAAATAAATATATGAATAAGTCTAACGCTAATCTTCCCGATTTTAAAATTCCCAATGTTGATGTTCGCGGCGATGCTTACCGTATCAGAGTTTCTGACGGCTACGATTCAAATGGCAAACAGAAAATGAGATACAAGACATGGCACCCCGAACCCGGAATGACCGAAAAGCAAATTAAAAATGAGCTTCTCCGACAGCGTGTTCTTTTTATGGAACAGGTCAAGAAGGGTATGGTTGTCAACAGAAAAATACGCTTTGAAGAGGCGTTCGATGAATGGATTGCCTTCGCAGAAGAAATGAATATTATTACTCACGCCTCTGCTAAAAGATATAAAACCTGCAGACCGCGTCTTGTTGAAGAGTTAGGGCATTACTATTTGTCTGACCTCAGAAAAAAGGATATACAGGCATTTATCAAGAAGATAGGCACCGGCGACAAGAAGAATAAGGGTGCTTCTGAGAAATCTCAAAAAAACTATAAAACAGTTATATCCAACATTTATAAGTATGCCATTGACAATGAATATGTTTTTGATAATCCCTGCAAAGATATTAAAATTGTCAAAAAAGAGACCAAACCCAGACAGATATACTCGGTAGAAGAAGTTCAGACAATCCTCAATCTGATGGCAGACGAGCCCCTGAAATATTTTTTATTTCACATTTTGGCTTTTTTCTGTGGGTTCAGACGTGGAGAATTGCTCGGCATTGAATGGGGTGACATTTCGTTTGAAGAAAGAAAAATAAAAATCAGAAGAGCTTCTCTTTACGCAAACGATATCGGTACATATACATCTACCCCCAAGACGGTCGGTTCAAGAAGAACAGTTGTTGTTTCAGATGACGTTATTGATTTGCTGAAAAGATACAAAGCCGAGCAGGATGAATATAAGAAACTGCTCGGCGATGCGTGGATTGACAATGACCGACTTTTCACTCAATGGAACGGTGCTCCGATGGGCACAAGCACTCCGCTTAATTGGTACAGAGAGTTCTGCAAGAAGAACAATATAAGATATCTTTGCACTCACTGTTGCAGACATTTCAACATCTCGCTGATGATAAAAAATCATGTCGACGTTGTTTCAGTTTCGGCAGCGGCAGGTCATAAGGATATTACAACAACTCTCAATATCTATGCCGAAGAATTTGAAGAGGCAAACGCAGCAAGCGTAGAAACAGTTTCAAGCTGCATTTCAATTCCTTCCGTAACCAAAACAACAGAGGAATAATGAGAATGGGCATTGCACAAGCTCGTGCAATGTCCTCTTTTCAAGCGTCAAAACCGCATAAAACAAGCGAAAACTCATTTGGATGAATGGAATGAAGTTGACAGTAAAATCCGCCCGTGTTATGATAAATTTAATTCAGATAAATAAAAACTTTAAAATTCAGAGGTATTGTTATGAAATATAATCTTGTTGTTGCAGGCGGAGGACTCAGCGGCGTTGCGGCGGCAGTCAGCGCCGCACGTGAAGGTTTGACTGTTTTGCTTGTTGAAAAATCAGGCTGTCTCGGAGGCGCAATCTCCAACAACCTTGTTTACCCCTTTATGCCTTATTGGACGAAGCAAAAAGACGGTAGCGATATCTGCAAAAAATATCTCTCTCAAGGAATTTTCAAGGAAATGAAAGTGCGTCACGACAGATATGTTGATGATTGCAAAGATCACGAATTCAATTCTGAATATTTAAAAATAGTTCTTGATGATATGACAGCCGAAGCGGGTGTTGACGTTCTTTTTCACGCTGTTGTATATGATGTAAAAACCGATAACAGAAAAATATCATCTGTTGAAATCACTGCAAAAGCACAAAAAATAACGGTTGAAGCAGATTTCTTTATTGATGCAACCGGTGACGGAGATTTGTTTTATCTTGCAGGTTGTGGTTATCAGTTGGGCCGCGAAAGCGACAGCCTTTGTCAGCCGATGACAACCTGTTTCAGAATGAGCGGAGTTGACCTTGACCTTTTTACCGAAGAAAGACCCCGTCTGCAAGAGCTTTACAAAGAAAAACAGGCAAAGGGCGAAATAACAAATCCAAGAGAGAACATTCTTGTTTTCTTCGGTGTGGGTGAAGATGTTCTGCATTTCAACTCAACCCGTGTTGTAATGCTTGACCCGACAAATCCGTTCGATGTAAGCAAGGCGGAAGTTATTGCAAGAAAACAAATTCACGAGCTTATCGGATTTTTGAAAGAAAATTCAGCCGCATTCAATGAAAGTGCTTTGATTTCCGTTGCAGTCAACATCGGTGTCAGAGAGAGCAGAAAGCTTAAAGGCGTTCACATCCTCTCAGGCGATGAACTCATAAACTGCACACGCTTCGAGGATTCAATTGCACTCGGAAATTACGATATAGATATTCACAGTCCTACGGGAACAGGCACAAGCCACAGATATTTCGGTGACGGAGAATATTATACTATTCCTTACCGCTCGCTTTTGCCGAAAGAATATGATAATCTTCTTGTTGCCGGTCGTTGCATTTCTGCAACACACGAGGCTCAGGCATCGGTCAGAATAATGCCGATTTGCTGTTGCTTGGGTGAAGCTGCAGGCACGGCAGTTGCCATAGCGCATAACACAAATAAAAATGTGCATACAGTTGATACAAAAGCATTGCAAAAAAAGCTCACGGAAAACGGTGCAGTGTTGTAATTACTGCACAGGTTAAGTGCATCAGACAAATAAGAATTTATCAGACAAAACCCGATCAGTATCCACACAAAGGCAACGGTATTTTTGCTGTTGCCTTTTTATTTATCAAAGTGGTATAATAGACTCAGAAAGTTGGTGAGCATAAAGTGAACGGAATAATATTTAACATCCAGAATTTTTGCATACACGATGGCGACGGTATTCGCACCTGTGTTTTCCTGAAGGGCTGTCCCCTCAGGTGTATCTGGTGCCACAATCCCGAAAGCCTTGAAAAAACACCCACACTTTCCTTTAATAAACAGAAATGCTCATCATGTGGCAGATGCCTTGCAGGTTGTTCCGCACGCACAACAGAAAACGGCATACTGAAGATTAACCGTGAAGAGTGTATGAAGTGCGGCAAGTGTACCGAAATCTGCCTTAACGATGCCAATGAAGTTATCGGTAATGAAATGGCTGCTTCGAAAGTTCTTGATGAAGTTATAAAAGATAAGATATTTTATGATACATCAGGAGGCGGACTCACCGTTACGGGCGGTGAACCGTCATATCAGCCTGAATTCACATTGGAGCTTCTCGCTCTTGCAAAGGATGCAGGAATTTCAATTGCCATAGAAACCTGCGGTATCGGTTCACGTGAATTCTACGAAAAAGCCGTCGCTCTCGGCACAACTTTTCTGTATGACATAAAATGTATTGACCCCGAACGCCACCGCAAGCTTACGGGCTCAGATAATGCTCATATTATTTCGAATCTTCTTTATCTTATGGACGAAGGTGCGGATATCATTATCAGGATGCCCTTGATTCCCGATTGTAATGACAGCGATGAGGATATTGCCTTGCTTGCTTATTTCCTTAATAAAAATAAAGCGCAGTACAGATATGCGGAGATTATGCCTTATCATACTCTCGGCATAGGAAAATCCGAAAAAATCGGTATCAACTCTCCGTATGTTCACGAAAGTGCAAGTGATGCGGATATATCCCGCTGGTGTTCGCTGTTTGCTTCTCACGGCACAGAAGTGAGAGTATCAACGTAAAAGAGGTGTCTTTATGACAGATATAGTAAAAATCGATCCTTTCCTTTACGGATATTTTCTTGATGAGACTCTCGAACACGGCGAGAGAGTCGGTCTTGCTCTGCTTTATGCCTCAAAGAATATCGAGATTAAGTTTTCACGCCGATTGCTTCCTGAAACAGCATTCGAATCAAAATACGGCAGCTCAGGTTACTCTCCGTCAGAAGGGCTTTGGGTTTCTGATGAAAATATTCTTAAACTTACAGAAGAATTCCCTGAGCACAGAGAAACACTTCACAGATATCTGCGTGAATTAAAGCTTTTTAAAGATAAGGCAAAAAGACTTTTTTGCGATTCAACCGAAACTCTTGACCGTTCAGGTGCCGAATGGGGCGGCGGTTGGGGCGGCCATTCCAACCCGGATTACGGCAGAATAATCAATTACGGTACAGACCATATCCGTTCAATCATCGCCGAAAACCGTGATAAATATCCTGACGAGGCTTGGTTTTACCGTTCTTGTTCCTATGCCCTTGATGCAATAGATATCATCGGTGAAAGATACCGTTTATCTGCTCTTGAAAAGGCTGAAAACTGCGAAAAATCCGATGACAAAGCATTTCTTCTTCGCGTGGCAAAGGCATTTGAAACCGTACCTAAGAAGCCCGCTTATGACTTCACATCCGCAATGTGTTCTTTTATGCTCATCTTTGCCCTTGACGGAAGTGATTCTCCTGGCCGTTTTGACCAATATATGTATCCCGCATATTCAAAAACCGAAAATAAAGAAGAGATAAGCGATTTACTTGATAGACTGTGGGATTATTTCCACGACCACCGTTCCTGGAATCTCTGTATTTCGGGCAGCGACGAGAATTGGAATGACGAATCTAATAGGCTTACATATGATATTCTTGATATAGTAAGAAAGAAAGGCTACAACACGCCTAACCTGACTTGCCGCATTCACAGAAACACACCCGACAAACTCTGGAATGCCATTGCAGATACTCTTGCGACAGGAACGGGACTTCCCGCGCTCTACAATGATGATGTTGTTTGTGCTGCACTTGAAAAGATAGGCATTCCACCAGAAGACAGCCACGATTACTGCATGAACGGCTGTAATCAGATAGATATTCTCGGGAAAAGTCATATGGGTCTTGAAGACGGTGAAGTTGTTTTTGCCAAGTGTCTTGAATTTGCACTTCACAACGGCGTGAATGCAATGAACGGCGAAAAAGTTTCCATTAAAACGGGCGACCCGAGAACCTTTGCAACCTACGAGAGATTTGAACGGGCTTTTATGGATCAGCTCGAATATGTAACATATAATTCCTGCAGCAGTGCAAACACATATCAGCACCTTCGTGGTGTGTTTGAACCTCATCCTTTTCGCTCCTGTCTTATTGAGGGTTGTCTTGAAAAAGGTCGTGACTACCGAAACGGAGGTCCGCTTTATAATCACGGGCAGATTCTTGCAGAGGGTATTGCCGATGCAGGCGACAGTCTTTATGCAGTTAAAAAACTTGTTTACGACGAAAAGAAATACACAATGTCAGAGCTTATTGATGCTCTCAGCAAAAACTTTGAAGGGTACGAGCAGCTTCACCACGATTTTAAGAACTGTGAAAAATTCGGAAATGACATTGAAAATGTTGACCGGATAACTGCACGTGCACTCAACCGTTTCTTCACCGTTCTCAAGCGTAACAATACATACAGAGGCGGAGTGTTCACAGGCGGATGCAGTACATTTAACCGTGCCGCAGGCTACGGATGTCAGACTGCTGCTCTTCCAAACGGAAAACTTAAAGGTGAACCTCTCCTTGCGGACAGTATCGCCGCAACACCGGGTCGGGATACAAACGGACCAACGGCACAAATCAAATCCGTTCTCAGGTATAACCACACCGATGCTTGCAGCGGATTTGTTTTTCAGAATAAGTTTGAAAAGAAAATGTTTAACAGCGAGAAAGGAAAAGCTTCTTTCATTGCTCTTGCAAAAACATTTTTTTCATATGGCGGTCAGCAATACACCGTTACGGTTGTTTCTCCCAAAGACCTGCTTGATGCAAAAGAACATCCTGATAACCACCGCAATCT
Organism: Acutalibacteraceae bacterium; assembly: GCA_045602965.1. Classification (GTDB taxonomy): domain Bacteria; phylum Bacillota; class Clostridia; order Oscillospirales; family Acutalibacteraceae; genus CAG-177. The sequence goes on from JAZSCO010000118.1 coordinate 18,137, forward strand.
TATTGTCCGTGTCGGCGGCTACAGCGATTATTTCGTAAACCTCAATGAAGCACTTCAGGATAATGTCATTAAGAGAACATTTACGGAAATTTGACTGCATAAATAAAAATCCGATGAGGTACAATTATGCCTTCAAGTAAAGAATATCTGGATTTCATTTTAGAACAGTTATCCGAATTGGATTAAATATCATACAAAGCGATATTGACGGCGGAATATATGACGACAAACTGCTTTGGAAACCCGTTAAATCAGCTGTTTCTCTTATATCTAACGCAACTTATGAATTCCCTTATGAGTGGGCAAAAGAAATGCTGTTGGTCGATGATGTTGATGACCGGGATTTCCTTGCAAAGATTTTAACGTTATGTATAATGAGCTTCCGCTACCGAAGAAAAAGAGATGGATAAATTAGAATTTGTAGGTGTGAATATAAAGGCAAAATATTGTCTGAATAAAAAATATAATTGATTATGAATAGCAAGAAATATTAAAACAAGAATTTTTGGTTTTGCTATAATCCTTCTATGAAAGGAGGGAATAAATAGTGAACGGTAATATTGCTAATATCGAAAAAGTTATTGACTATATTGAAAATAATCTTAGTAACAAGTTGGATTTAGATAAAATTTC